>NZ_CP049783.1:1467500-1752500 GCF_015710975.1 Paenibacillus polymyxa
CACTCTGAGGCCACTCTTATGATCAGGATTATGCGAGGTACGGACGGTAACAGAAGTAATACAATCTCCATCTGTCTGAGCAGCAATAGGCACGGTGTGATAATATACACGAACGCGTCCCGTATTTAAGTAAGGAGCAAGCATATCCTCAAGCACCTGTAGAGCTACCCGTGGTTCATGGGCCAGACGACTTACCCAGCCGTTCCCAGGATTAAGAATCGGATCATTGTAGGCTTCTTCGGTTAACGGATAGTTCTGACGGTAATACTCGCGTACACGATTACGGAACTGACGATATGTTGCTGTGCAACCAAACTGTTCGATCCATCGGTGTTCATCTGGGGGAACAGCCTGTGAAGTTAATTGCCCTCCCAGCCAGTCCGTCTCCTCTGTCATGATGACTCTCATACCAGCTTTCGCCGCCGCAAGGGCTGCCGATGTCCCTCCCAGACCTCCGCCAATCACAACAACATCGGCATCAAGCCGTTTTTGCGTCATGGTTCGTTCCCCTTTCATTTTTGTACTAAGATTCCATCACTTCAAAAGCTAGTCTAGCAGCGCCTATGAATCCAGCGCGATTGCCCAACATTGCCCGACTTACTTCTGTTTGAACTCCCAGTTGGTACAAATGCTTTTCGAGCAAGGGCCACCATACCTCCCCCGCATCCGCTACTCCTCCCCCAACAATGATCAACTCAGGATCGAGGGTCACCGAAATATTAGCCAGAAGCACAGCCAAATCTGCCGTGTAGTCATCCAGCGCCTGAATTGTCTTCAGATTGCCGTGAGTGGCCTCTGTCACAATCTCGTTCCCCGAACGGTACAATTTTCCGGTGTATTCACTGCCTCGACGTAACAGGGCACTACCTGATACGTATTGCTCGGCACATCCCTTTTTCCCGCAATTACAAGGGTGACCTTTGGGAAATAAAATACTGTGCCCCCAATCGCCGCCGCTCCAGTGAGCCCCTCTACACAAGAGGCCATTTTCCATATACGCGCCTCCGACCCCTGTTCCCAAGGTGAGCATGACCAAGCGCTGTTTGCCCTTCCCAGCTCCCTGCCACGCTTCTCCTAGTAACGCAGCGTTCGCATCATTATCTGCAACCGCACGTAGCGCCAACTTTTCTTTAGCCCACTCCACCAAGGATGTCCCCTGCCAGCCAGGCAGGTTATCTGTGGCGTACACAACTTCACCGCTCTCCACGTTCACTCTGCCAGCAGTAGCAATACCTAAAGCGCCTATACCTATAGGGGTACTCACACTGGTATCTCCAAATGAACGCATCAGTCCGAATACAGCCTCAGACACACGCGACAACACCCATTCACGCCCACGTGAGGCATCTGTATCCATTCGGATTTCATCAAGTACCGATCCATCCCGCGCCACTATGGCGGCCTTTACGGAAGTTCCTCCAATGTCGACCCCAATGACTTTGTTCAATGCAACTGCCACCACCATATCCTCCTTGTTCCCCCACATAAAAGCTTACGAGCTCTTAGCACAAACCTTCTATAGATAGAAAAACATGATGAACTGTCGGAGCGTATCATATTCTAATCTACAACCGCAGAATCTCAATAACTTCGTTCAATAACCGCCCTCGCTGTTTTTTCCTTCATCTCTTCGGTGCGGCTTGTGTGCTTGCGAGCAAGTCCTTCGCAGATGAGGTCAATCACGAATAGCTGTGAGATTTTGGCGCCGATTGAACCGCCTTCTATCGGAGCTTCCTTCCCTGCGGTCAGTAAAACAATATCTGCAATGGAGGTAATAGGTGATTTTGCATAATTCGTAATTGCGATAACTGTTGCTCCGTTCTGCTTGGCCTTGTGCAGCATGTCGTTGGTATCCAGTGTACTTCCTGATACACTGATGCCAATAGCGACATCACCAGGACTCATGGACACGGCCATCATCGACTGAATATGTCCGTCTGCCACAGCCTCGGCGCGCCGCCCAATCCGCAAGAATCGGTTTTTAGCATCCTGTGCGGAAATTCCCGATGCACCTACACCGAAAAATTGAACATAACCCGCTTGATCGAGACACGCTATCGCACGACTAAGCTCCGAACGGTCCAAGAGCCCCATGCTGGAGTGCAAAATATCGAGCATATTGTGATACACCGTGCGGGTAATATCATGTTCGTGATCTGGGTCGATGTTCTCCTCGCTCATATCGGTTTTTCGATAAGTCTGGTTTTGTGCCAGCGACAGTCGGAAATCCTGATACCCTTTAAAACCAATTTTCCGGCAAAAACGCATAACCGTCGTTTCGCCTGTACCTGCAAAGTCAGCCAGCTCCGTCACGGAGAAATATATGATGTCAGCGGGGCACTCCAGTACGCACAAAGCGACTTTTTGCTCCGATTTCGTTAATGAAGGATAATACGTGTTAATTCGGTCGTTCATCTCCATAGATGCATTTCACTGCCTTCCTTGCGGCATCGGCAAACCGCTGCGTAATCAATTGGGGTCTAGTAATCGCCGAGCCTACAACCACTGCATGTGCACCCAGCCGAAATGCTTCCTCTACTTGTGCCGGATCATGGAATCTGCCTTCTGCAATGACAGGAACAGGAACCAGCTCTGATGCTCTCCGCACCAATTCCAGGTCTGGACCCTCTATCTGAATAGAATATGGCGTATAACCGGATAACGTCGTGGATACGCAGCCTACACCAAGGGAAGCCGCATGAAGCGCCTCCTCCAGTGTCGATATATCCGCCATGGAGGTGACTCCGTGCTCATGAGCGTAATCTATGAGTTGCTTCAGCTTGCTCCCCGCTGGGCGCGGTCGTGATGTGGCATCCAGCGCAATGATATCTGCACCTGCCTCCACCAGTTCCTCCATTTCACGGAGGGTAGGCGTAATGTAAATATCAGAATCATCATAATCCCGTTTAATCAAACCAATGACTGGTAGAGGGATCGCCTGTTTAATCGCACGTACATCCGATGCACCATTGGCACGAATTGCTACAGCTCCACCCTCCTGTGCAGCACGTGCCATTTTGACCATAAAATCTGTTCCATGCAACGGTTCGCCAGGTAGCGCCTGACAGGAAACGATCAGTCCATGCCGAACCTTGGATAATATAGCTTCCATCTCCATAGGAATCACTCCCTCTCCTCAGCATAATGCCGAACGGTCAATCCAACTTCAAAGGTACGGTTCCACGGCATGTAGCAATCTGTAATTTCCACGCGACCCTCCGGCCCGTTCACATATTCATCGAGCGCCCGCTCCAGCCGTCCGCGAATAACTGTAGCTACCGATCCTCTAGGTCCATCAAGCATAAACTTGTTAAAACCCATCTGCTCCACAATTCCATTATTCATAGCTGTACGTACCACAGCGCAATAACAGGCATCCTCAGCGTAGCGTAGCCCCAGAAAATCCAGGTGTTCCTCCGTAGGACCATAGCGAACATAAAGCATGGACTGGGCAATGACGGTACCGAGCGTATTAGAACTGGTATTCCAGCCTGCATAGCCTGCCAGCTTAAAAAGCAGTCCTTTTTGCTTCAATAGTCTAAGCAGCTTGAGATCGGCGCCGTTGGCGTAAGCTACATCAGCAATTGCAATATGTTTATTGGCATCATGCTGCATATGAGCACCGTACTCCACCAGTTCTACCAGATTCCGATGTACATCATATCCGGCCATCGCATGCTGCTGGGATGAAGCTTCTGCCATCGTGTCACCAGGTGTGTTGGCCAGCAAAATCAAATCAGCCTCCGCTGCTGAGGAAGCAATCAGCCCACCTGCCGCTATAATCTGATACTTTAACGTTTCGTAAAAATAACGATCCTCAAAAAGCGGGACTACGAACGCCCCCTGCAAAGCAGATAATCGAGGATATACCAGTGGAACTACATGATTCGTCCGATTCACCCAACGAGCTAGCAACGTACAACCCACTTCGTCTGCCCCCGGATACATGTATACTTTCAAATCCAGCCCAAGCTCGGAAATACGACTTCTTAGTCGCTGTTGATCCTTGGCGGTATAGCCGTAGGGAGCCGAATCATCCTGTGGAATGATCAGAAAATCAATCACGCCTTCTGCTACCAGTTCCAGTGCTACTTGATTAGCTTCCAAATTCACACGGCGACGCCCTAGATAATCGTCCAAAATCTCTATAGGCAAACGCTTGTTGATGTCCGCTAATTCCAGCAACTCTTCTGCGGTAGCAATCGCTAGCTCCTGACGATGCTCAATGAAACCCTTTCTGAATATCTCACGACCCCAATCAGCATAGTAGTCTGGTTCCTCATCAGCCAAAGAGTATTGCGGACAACGCATAATCAATTGAAAGGCATACAAAGTCAGTTGCGGGTATAGCTGCTTCAACCTGCGAAGACGATTAGCCCTGTCCCTGACCTGCTCACTCGACATTCCGTGTAGCCGGGAGGGTACGATTCCCCCGTACAGCAGCGTATCCATCGCAATAATCGCTCCATCAGCAGTCGCCGCACGTTCTTCGAGCCACGTCCATAGCCTGGTCGTATCGCCAGGGATTTTCTTTTGTCCCATCCATTCTAAAGGAGGGCGCTCCATTTCAAGGTCTGTGCCCTGTGCTAGTAAGTAAGGAAATTGATAATTGCAGGGCCGCTCATCCAGCGGTACAAAAAGTAATCGGGTATTTGGCTTCACCATACGCTCCACCTCTCCTGGAAATTACCGTTATTCTAACGGCAAATGGTAATTTTCAAGGCAGCTATGCTGTCTTGTTTCTTAACCATCACCAATTCTCACAAGATCAGTCGATATTTGCCTTGTTCATCCTGATCGACATAGCCCCACTGCACGGCGGCACGGATCGCTGGATTGCTCCCAGTCGAGTCTCTGCTTCTAGGCAAGCCGTGATACCGCGTCGTAGTTCGTCCACGACCTCGTCCGTCAGAGGCGGCGGCTTTTGTCCGCCAGTTGCTTCGCTCTGCATGAGGTTTCCTAGCGACTGCACATCGTTCTGGCGCTCGTTGCCTAGCGCAGCTTGGCGCAGCACATGCCACAGGTCCACATCCAACTTGGCACGTTCCAGCCAAGGCGTAGCCTGTGCCACGAAGCCTGCCGCCGCATCATTAGCAGATATATTCTGTAGGACGCTCACAACGTGAAGCAGCCGCTCGAAGTAGATATCCAGCGCAGGGATATCGCGCATTTGCAAGGCAAGGTCCACGTCCTCATACGTGTTGCCGCCCAGTCGGCTGTTCTTGTTTTGGCGACAGAAAAACATCAGTTCATCTGCATGCTCCCCCGCTAACTCCCGCACAGCCCATGCCCATGACAGCCCCGGCATATAACGCTCACTGTTCCACATATAGTGGGACATCGTAATAAGCGTCACCTTGGAGCACTCCCATTGGTTCATTGGGTTGGCCACCATGCCGGTATGTCCGCGAGCTGGAAGCCTGGAATACCGTCCGCGCAGCGGATCGAGGAATAACCGATCATGGTCACAATCATTCACCGGGATGTTATCCCATAACCACAGCTCATGCCCATAGAATGCATGATTATCGGCAGCATGCTGGCGACCAATCTGTGGAGCAAATACAAAGTATCCCGTCCAGAATACCTTAATATCTGGATGCAATCGCTCCCGGAAATCCTTTTTGTATTCGGTATCCCAATAGGACCAATATTCCGATGGACAGACTGTCAGCGTAAATTCAGGCAGCCGCTCAGCCAACCATGTATGGACCTTGTTCGTCAAAAAGACATGGGCGTGGCCCGAGCGGCCCAGCAAATGCCGATTTTCTCCTTTAAGGACGTAGTCAATGTCATCCATTAATACAGAAAAATGGCGCACGCCTATCGCTATCATGGCTGCCAGCTTCTCCGTCAATTTGAGAAAATCTTCAGCGCTACCAAAATTCAGGTCATTCCCTGGACTAATACAATAGTGAAAATCAATCTCGTGCCGTTCACAGGCTTCCTTTAATTCGCGGATTTGGGCAAACATCTCCTCGGGGTACGGTTCCCTCCATAGCTCGCGATGATAGGGATCGTCCTTGGGAGCGTACATAAACGTGTTCATCCGATGCGCAGCCATAAAATGAACGGCATCCAGCCGATCCGCGAAACTCCACGGTTTCCCGTAGAAGCCTTCAATGATTCCTCTGACCGGAAAGGAGGGCTCATCCCGAATAGACATCACCGGTAGCGTACATCGTTCCTGTTCTACTTGAAGCAGGAGATGCAGGGCATCCATGCCGTATTTGAGCCCTCTTTTATTGGATGCATGGATTTCAATTCTCCCTTCCTTCTGAATGTCCAAACGATATCCATCGGCAGTAAGCGTTCCGTCATATTCGAGCATCAACTGCACGCTTCCCCTTGTTTCAGTCGGAACACCGGGCCCCGGAGGTGCAATAAGTCGGATCGGTCCCTCGGGGTCAAGCACACCTTCATACTCCTGATTCATTGCAAAGCGAGAGGACAGTTCACAGATCAGGTTCGGTTCAGCGATAACCAGTTTGTCCCCACTGTCATACACATCACGAAAATAATATTGAATCTCCTGCGGTGTTAGCCCTACACCAGAATTAGGCCTCATTCCTTTGGACAGTTCCATGCTAATCGTCTCCTTCCATTTACGGGCTCTCCGTAGCCGAGACTTCTGAATTATCCTTTCACCGCTCCCGCCAAGCCTTCCATATAATAGCGCTGTGTGAACAGGAACAATATAATGATCGGCAATACCGAAATCATTGTGCCTGCAGCAATCCAGCCAAAATTATAGGCAAACTGACCATTGAGATACGTAAGTGCAGCTGCCAGCGGGTATAGCTCCGTATCGTTCAGAATAACGATAGGCCATAGGAAGCTGTTCCAGAACGACATGGCCTCCAACAGAGAAATCACAGCAAGCGCCGGCTTGACCAGCGGAAGCACCAGTTGCCACCAAATTCGAAACTCCGAAGCGCCGTCCATTTTACCCGAATCACGCACATCGGCGGGAATATGAATAAACGTCTGCCGCATTAGAAAAATGTTGAACACAGAGACTGCCCCAGGCAACACCACACCCATATATGTATTGCCCAGATGAAGCCCTTGAATGGTCAGATAATGCACAATAAATGCCGTGTAAGAAGGAATAATCATTGTAGCAATCAGCAGCGTAAACACCACATTTTTACCCTTAAAGCGAAACACAGCCAAGGGATATCCCGTCAAACTGGCCAGTACCACATTGAGCACAACGCCCAACACCGTAATGATGACCGTATTCAGCATATATTTAGGGAAATCCATGAACTGCCACACCTGAACATAGTTGTTGAAATCAATAAAGGTCGGGAAAATCGCAGGCGGCGTTGAAAAAATATTACGGCCTGGCATGAGGGATACGCTAAGCAGCCATAGAAACGGTCCCATCAAAAAGAGGGCTAGCAGCACTAAAAGCACATACATTACTGTCATTCTGAGCACCCGACCAAGACTACGCACGATGCGACTGCTTTCTTTTTTAGGAAGAGACGAGCGCAGCATTTTATCATTCTGTAGATTCATCAATAGGGATTGACACCGCCTTTCCTATTGAATCGGAATACAATAATACTAAGTACCGCAATCATTGCACCGACAATTAAGCCAAGTGCCGAAGCGTACCCAAAATTAAACTGCTCCATCCCCTTTTGAAAAATGTACAAGCTGGATGTCAACGTGGCCGTTCCCGGTCCACCCTTGGTTAATACATATACCTCATCAAATACGCGAATAGCTGACATGAGCGATATGAGGGTACAAAACAGAACGTATGGCTTCAGCAGCGGAAGTGTAATATGAACAATCAGACGCCATCGACTGGCTCCATCCACCCTAGCGGCTTCGTACAGATCTTGAGGAATGTTTTGTAATCCTGCCAGATAGAGCATCATATAATACCCGAGTCCCTTCCACATCGTGATGAACATCAGTACATACAAGGCTAAATTGCTGTCCGATAACCAGTGTATGTCTTTGCTAATCAAACCGACTTGTATAAGCAAATAGTTCACTACGCTGTTATTGCCCAACAGCCAGCTCCAAATTAAGGCCACAGCTACCATCGAAGTCACAACAGGGATGTAGTAGGTCGTACGAAATATTTTAATTCCGGGGATACGACTGTTCACCAGCACAGCCATCAGGATAGAGAATATTTGAAGAAAGGGAACAATGAGCACGTACAACAATGAGTTCCAAATCGAAATAAGAAAGTTACGGTCCTTAAACGCTGCTTCAAAATTATCCAGGCCGACAAAATGGGTATCTGATATGACAGAGTAGTCCGTCAATGCCAGCGGAATGCTGTAAATAATAGGCCAAAATACAAAGACGGCAAGCAATAACAGTCCCGGCGTCATAAAGGCCCAGGCCGTAAAGGACTCCGACCTCAACCATTTGATCATGCTGCATCACCACCTGATTTTGATAAATGAACAGGGGAGTATTCGCATTACTCCCCTGTCATACCTATTGCTTTAAAATATCATTCACTTCCTGCTCCAAGGCAGTAAGCGTCTCCTTCGTATTACTTCCGTTCAATAAAATATTTTGCAAGGCTCGCGCGATCGCGCTGTTCACATCCTTGGCATTAGGCACACCGACCATATAATCTGTCGCCTTATCCAAGCTTTGTGCAGATACTACCTTGGCTTGTGCCTCTAATGATTGGTCAGACTGAGTAAAATACGGGTCTTTAATCGATTCTTTCGTGGAAGGTAGTGTATTGGCCTCTTTAGAAAATGCCGTTTGACTCTCTGCATTTGTTAAGAAAACAGCAAATTTCACCGCCTCGTCTATATGTGCAGACTTGGTAGGTACGACCAGGTCCATAGAGTTGGAAAGCCGCAAATCAGCTTTGCCGGTTGGGACGGGAACAGCAATCGTATTTTTATATACGTCCGGCGCTGCCGTTTTGATAAAATTAATGAATGTCGGGCCCGCCAGCTCGAAGGCAACCTGCTCGCCAGCGTAATATTTCACTTGCTGTGAGAAGTCAGCATCTTCCTTGAGCACGACACCATCTTCCATCTGTTTTTTTAGATTATCAATCATGGTGACTGCTTCTGGTGTGTTGAATGCAGCTGCTGTCTTTTCTTTATTTAAGATAGGAATACCGTCAACCGCAAAAAGCTTGGATACAAGCTGCTGAGCATAGCCGGCCTTACCGATTTTTCTATTGATTTGGCGGCCCCATTCTGACAATTCCTCCCGCGTTTTGGGCGGATGGGCAGGGTCCAATCCAGCAGCTTTAACTAGCTTTGTATTCATGTAAAGCACTTCCGTGCCTGTATACCAGGGGAGTGCATAAGCTTTACCATTAATAACAGCCGAATTATAAATCCCCTCGAAATAAGCAGCCTTTTCCTCAGGCGACAAGTGTTCATTCATATCAACAACAGCGCCCTTAGAGCCCATTTGGCTAGCAAATTCCGTATTGAGATTCACTACATCCGGACTGCTGTTGCTAGCGATACTCGTCAACAACTTATTGGTCACTGCATCATACGGGTAATCCTTCCAATCAATTTTGACATTAGGGTTCTTCTGCTCATAATCGGCAATGACCCGATTAAAATACGGGGTAAATGTAGGTTGTAGCGCAATGGTCCAAAATTGGAGTGTCACTTTCCCTCCGTCTACCTTTTCCGGCTTTGAGCCTCCGCCACCGCAGCCGCTCAGCAGTACAACCAGCGCCAGCATAGATACAAGCAACCGTAACCTGCCTTTCGCTTTCTTTGTCACATGGTGACCCCCTTGTTCTTAGTTGATTAAGGTAAATTATAACAGAAATACCGTTATAGAAGGAACATTTTTTCAATAAAATAAATTTAGAAGGAATAATTTTTCTTTTATTGGATACAAAAAAGACGCCTCTTCAATAGAGACGCCATGTTTGCCAAATCAACCCACAGAGGATTCATATCTATTAATAATATGGAGCCATGAAAACGTACACCAAAACTCCAGTCAAGCTCACATATAGCCAAATAGGCATCGTCCAACGGGCAATTTTACGATGTTTTGCTACCTGCATCGTCCATCCCCATACAACTGTGAATAGCGCCAACGGTACGATAATCGCCGCGAGTATACTATGCGAAATCAACAGCGTAAAGTAAATCGGCCGAAGGATACCCACACCGCCATATTTTGCAGTTTCCGGTGAAATGTAATGGAAGGTCAGATAGGAAAATAAAAACAAAACGGTACTGGCGAAGGCCAGCAGAATAAAGGTTTTATGCACCTTAATGTTTTTCTTGAAAATCGCAACCAATGCAGCCACCAAGAAAATAAATGTGAAGCTGTTAAAAATCGCATTCAACCTTGGGAAAATAGTGAGATCAAAACTAACACTCCCCTGGTATCCGATCGGCGAAAAGAACAACAGCAAAATAATCACATTGGCTATAATGGAAACGGTGATAATCAAGGCTGTAAAATTACGATTGCTCGTTGGAACGTACTGCTTGTCCTCACTCGCTTTATTCATCATGAGCGTCTCCTTCGTTTAAATTCAGGTTTTCGTTATTTTTGCGGTCATAACCATAATATATTATATAGAACTCATGGATAGCCTGTGAAGTGACAACAGTATGAACAATTTCACAGCCATTCTCCAGAAAATATGCTTCATCGATTTGGGAACCACTCTTACTTCCCAATATCAACGGTAGAATGCATTCATTTTACAAGCTTTATGCACACAAAAAACACCGGGAAGGGATCGTTCCCCACTCCGGTGTTGTGTCGGCTATGCAATAACGCGCCTTGATAGCAATATTCATTGCTGCCAGACGTCACTGTATTCCTGATGGCGCTTGAACAGAGCCAGCGCATACGAGCAAGCCGGGATCACCTTTTTATGCTGTTCCCTCGCCATAGCAACAACTTTGTCGATGAGCTCCTTGCCAATTTTTTGACCCCGTAACTGTTCAGATACAAATGTATGGTCAATGACCAGAGAGTGGTCATCTACAGATTTATAACCTACTTCTGCAACTACCTGTCCATCATCCACCATGACTACTGCATGGTCCTCCTCGCGAATTTGTCTCATGAGACCAATCCCCTTTCTGACTGAAGAAATGCCGTAACGACTCCATGCGAACGAACGCTGCATTCACTTGATACCCACGCTAGATATCCTTATCATTCCCCTATTTAGGGAACAGCGAAACATCACATACATAAAAAAGGAACTATCGTCGACACTATATTTATTCCAATTAAGGTAAAGGGAGGTGCTGTATTGGGTACGGAAATGAAACCTGTCATCCCGTTTGAACCAGAACTGAGTGAAAAAGTCCCTATAGATGCAGGCCCTTGGCGTTACGAAATAAAATGGGACGGTACAAGAATTTTAACGTATCACGACCAGGGCAACACGCGTCTGTTCAATCGTAAGCAGCATGAACGAACGCTGTTGTACCCGGAGCTTGCTCGCTTCTCCTCCTACTGTAGGGCAGATTCAGTCATACTGGACGGGGAGATGATCGCACTTGGTGCCGACGGTAAACCGTCGTTCCATGAAATTATGCGCCGGGATCTGATTCGCCGAACGGAGCGAATTCAGGCAGCCTATGAAGCCGTACCCGCTACTTACATGTTGTTTGACATTGTATATCTAAATGGGGAATGGGTTCATCGCAAACCGTTACAGGAAAGGCTTGAACTGCTGCATCAGATCATCATACCGAATGAACGGATCCAACTGGCTCCTGCTCATCCTGATGGACAGGCTCTTTTTCAGGTTATGTGCAGCCAAGGAATGGAAGGTATTGTGTGCAAAAAACTGGATAGTCCCTACACATTGGGCGGACAGGACAGACGATGGGTCAAGGTCAAAAATTATGGCGATATCATTGCCGTTATCGGTGGCTATACCCTGAACGGAGGTGTGATCAACGCTGTATTGCTGGGCCAGTATGATAAGCAAGGAATGCTGCGCTATATCGGGCACGTGGGTACAGGTAAGCTGACTCGTGGAGATTGGCGTCAGCTTACCGAGCGCCTGATGCCACATACTCTATCGGAGCGACCTTTTATTAACAAACCGGATCGGCATCAAGACGCATTTTGGGTGAAGCCCATGTTTACCGCCAAAATTCAATATAGTGAGTGGCGGTGGCAAGAAGGACGTACCTTGCGTCAGCCCTCCATCCAAGCTCTTGTGGATCAAGGTATTGAACAGTGCATCGGACCCTGGAAGTGACGTTTTGCCGATACTTTTTCAAAAAATGCAGAACAAAGTTTGTATAAATCATTGCAACCAGTGGTTAATTAAATTACAGTTAACTAATTAACTACATCGAGGTGGATCGCATGTTCTTTTTTTTGGACTCCGAAATTCGTCAACTGGCCTATAACCTATTTCCAGGTGGCAATAAACCGATTGGTGTTTTGGTAGATTTATTTTCTATAACATACGAAATAAGAAAAAATATGGAAAAACGTTCGCGTGAGTTTGGTCTCTCCTATGGGCAATATATTGCACTTTGTGTACTTTCTGCGCAAAGAGATGAAATGTCATCTCCTTCAGCGTTGGCTGAAAAGATGGGTGTCAGCCGGGCAGCCATCAGTTCTATGGTCATTTCTCTTGAGCAAGAAGGATTCATAAATAAATACGACGATCCCAATGACAAGCGGGGAGTTTTTGTTTCTCTGAATGATAAAGGAAGAAGTAAAATCCAGCAGATGGACCCTTTTTTCATAGGGCTGGCTTCACGTCTGATGTCAGACTTTACTGAATCGGAACTCTGCCAGTTTCAGACCTATTTGTCACGCGTACGAGATGCTTTTGAAGATGTTAAAGGTTCGCGTCTAACCACCCCCAGCGCCCTCAGAGAGGAGAAAGACAAATGGTGCGAAGACTAAGACAAAATCTGTTCGTCAAACTTGCCCGCAGATCGGCTGGTCGAATGATAACAGCATCCGATTTTAAGCCTTCGCATGCTCCCAAAGTACATCGGACTGAGAGAATGATCCCCACCTCTGTAGGTGATTCCAGGGTAATTGTATATGAACCTTCCCTCCGGTCTGCTGATCCACTCCCTGTATTCGTCAATTTTCATGGTAGCGGATTCATAATGGGCAGCGCTGAAATGGATGACCCCTGGTGCCCGGTCATTTCCGAACGAGCGAATTGTGTCGTCGTTAATGTCGATTATCGCTTGGCCCCGGAGCATAAATTCCCTATTCCGCTACAGGAAAGTTATGATGTGACCCAATGGGTGTACAAGCATCCTGACGTACTAAACATCGATCCCCAACGCATTGCGGTCGGCGGACATAGTGCAGGAGGTAATCTTGCAGCAGCGCTGTGTCTTATGGCCCGGGATCGCAAAGAATTCCCAATTGTGTATCAGGTGCTGGATTACCCATCACTGGATATTGCTACAGATCCCAAGCTGAAGCCCCAATTTGAGAAGGCGATCCCGCCTCGCGTGGCAAAAATCTTCAATGAAAGCTATTTGCGCTCGCCAGATGAGGCACGAAATCCGTTGGTTTCTCCTATTTATGCAGAATCGCTGCATGATCTTCCTCCTGCGCTGATCATAACGGCCGAGTTGGACTCCTTGGCTGAGGAAGCTGAGCTGTACGCCAAGCGGCTGATTGAAGCGGATGTGCCCGTAACGTATAAGAAATATATGGGCGCCGCACATGCTTTTACTCATAGCGGGGATCTCGCTGTAGCTGAAAGTGCCTGGCACCTGATGAGCGATCAGTTGAAGTTAGCATTTGAATTTCGTATCGAGGACACTCTGGCAGAGCTGAAGAAATAAAAATAAAAATAAAAATAAGCCTCCTGCTTCCACTGCCCTCATGCAGTCGGGTTCAGGAGGCTTATTTTTTATCATTACAAACTGTTAAAAGCTTCAGTCAATACAGGTACAATTTGCGATTTGCGCGATACGACGCCTTTCAGAACAGCCTTGTTGTCATCCAACTGTACATTGTAGGCTTTTTCAACTGCCTGAGCCTGGCTTCCCAGCGCAATACCAATGGAATCACTGTTCACAATGTCTGTTACGACGAACAAGAACAGATCAAGATTTTTGGCTGCAATGGTTTGGGACAAAGCAGCTTCCAGATCAGCTTGACGGGACAATACGTCGTTTACGTCTACTGCGTTCACTTGTGCGATTTCCACTTTGCGTCCATTCATCTGGAATTCTTTGGCGTCCAAGCTTACTAACTGCTCAATCGTGTGGCCACTCAAATCAGCACCCGCTTTAAGCAAGTCAAAACCGTAACGGTCTGCATCCACACCAGCAATTTCAGCCAGTTCGCGGGCAGCGGCTACATCCTGATCTGTGCAAGTCGGGGACTTGAACAACAGGGAATCAGAAATAATCGCGGACAACATCAGACCTGCGATTTCTTTGGGAATGGCTACACCATTTTCCTTGTAGAGCTTGTTCAAAATGGTGGCTGTGCAACCTACTGGCTCAGCGCGGAAGTACAGCGGCTGGCTTGTTTCAAAGTTAGCGATCCGGTGGTGATCAATGACTTCAGTTACGCGCACCTTGTCAATGTCAGTTGCGCTTTGCTGGCGTTCATTATGATCGACCAGAATGACGCTGTCTGTTTCGGCAGCAACCTGCTCAACCAGACGCGGCGCGCTCACTTTGAAATAATCCAGCGCATACTGCGTTTCCCCGTTAACCTCGCCCAGACGAACCGGCTCTACGTCCGCGCCCAGTTTGGTTTTCAAGTCTGCATAAGCAATAGCTGAGCAAATGGTATCCGTATCCGGATTTTTATGCCCAAAAATCAATGTTTTTGCCAACATAATCGACTCCTTCACCTTAAGCATTTTACGTGATTGTGTAACCTCTACAATTCCAATGCAGATTATATCATTAAATCTTGCATTCTCCCATTCCTCTTCGATTGATTTCAAAAATAATCTAGTAAATTCATAACATTTCCATGGAATCTATATGTGAAGTTAACCTTATTTTTTCTAAAAATATAAAAAACATATAGTAATATATCCCACCAATATGGTAAGATATGCCTCAAAACTGGCAAGTTAGTCACCAGTGGTCAATTCTATTATTTTAGATATTAAGGGAGGCGTGAGAACAACGGCAGTGGCTTCAAATCCTAGTATGTAGAGATATCATATTTTGATTGAAAAGAGGGAAATCTTTGAAAAAGCCGATCATTTTGCAAAAAATACCTGTCGTATCACTCGCTCTTGCCTTGACGGTAAGCTTATCTCTACCGTCTTTCAGTTCTGCCGCTACTGCAGATCTGCCAATCGACTCATTTTTAAAAGCTCAGGAAGCATTAACTATTGAGTCGGCTCCAGCCTTTATCTCACCTGAGCTGAGCACAGACTCCTCTCGTCAGGTCAGAGTCATCGTACAGCTTGATGGCGAGCCCCTAGCTGTGGACAAATATGCCGCACGTTCAAGCGCCAAAGCTTTCACCGCTCAATCCGAGCAAAAAGCCGAATCTGCGATCGCCACCGAGCAAACAACGTTCGTAGACCAAGCCGCTGAGCACGGCATTTCCCTTCAAGTGAATTACCAGTACAATACGGTGCTTAACGGACTGGAGGTTACAGTGCCAGCCAATAAAATTCCAGAATTGGCTAAACTACCAGGCGTTAAATCCATTCACGAAAACAAAACATATTATTCCATCCCCGTGCAGGACCCACCAACACTTACAGCCAATGAAGCCACTTATGACAATGCACCACTGGACCAAATTGGTGTGCCTGAAGCCTGGGCCAAAGGATTGCATGGCGAGGGAATCAAGGTCGGGGTTATTGATACCGGTATTGATTATGAGCATCCAGATTTGAAAGAAGCCTACAAAGGCGGATATGACTCTTTTGAACAGGACAACGACCCTTACGAGGAACCGTTCCTTGAAAAAGAGAATGATCCGTACGGCACAGGTTTTAGTGGAACGACACATGGTACTCATGTCTCCGGTACAATTGCCGGGAAAGCTGCAAATAAATCCTCGGATATTGTACAAAAAGGCATTGCCTATAAATCGGACTTATACGTGTATAAGGTGCTTGGACGCAATACCAAGACCGGTCGTTCCTCCGGTTCCTCGGCTCAGGTCATTGACGGTATTGAACGTGCTGTCAAGGATGGCATGAATGTCATCAACCTGTCGCTAGGTTCAGATTCTGAAAAGGATCCCAACTCCCCGGATGCCATCGCCATCAATAATGCGGTACTTTCCGGGGTAGTCGCGGTCATCGCGAACGGTAACGCTGCACAACAAGGACCCTATTTTTATTCCATGGGTTCTCCCGCAACATCCCAGCTAGCGATTTCCGTTGGTGCAGCCACTTCACCAAGCAAGAGCTTCTCAGGCACAGCCTCAGTGACACGCGACTCCTATTGGGAGGACAACGGTGAATTAAAGAAAACCGTAACTACTGATACCTATGCACATTACGACTTTAATTTGATGGGCTGGGAGACAGGCAGAGAGGACTTTGCCTCCGTTATGGGAACTGCCCCTTATGAGCTTGTATATGCTAATTTGGGACAAGCTGATGATTTTGAAGGAAAAGACGTAGCCGGTAAAATTGTCCTCGTATCACGGGGCAACCTGGCGTTCGTGGATAAAATCGCAAATGCGAAAGAAAACGGCGCGAAAGCCGTCATTGTTTTCAATGGAAATACGAAACCTGGTGACATCACCAAGGCTGATTTAGGGGAAAGCATTTCAGGTCGCGATGACTACGTAAATTCCAATTTGGGTGACAGCTTTGACTTTATTCCGACCTTTGACATGAAAGGTAAGGAAGGTCGCGCGCTGGCTAAACAAATCGTAGACAACGCTGGAGAGAAGTTCTCCGTTTCCTTTGGTGCAGACTATATTCGCACAGATCATTCAGGTAATACCATGGCCGATTTTAGCTCCCGTGGACCCAATGGAGATGAACTGCTGAGCATCAAGCCAGACGTAAGCGCACCGGGTGTTGGCATTTTGTCGACGTACCCTGCCTTCGCCAAGTTCTATCCAGATGCATCCTATGAGCAAGCTTACAAACGCAGCAACGGAACGAGTATGGCATCTCCTCATGTGGCTGGACTTGCGGTGCTGCTGAAGCAGCAGCATCCGAACTGGACACCGTTTGATATCCGCGCTGCTCTGGCAAACACTTCGGTTACACTCTTTGATGAGGATAAAATCCAATATGATGTGTATTCCCAAGGTGCAGGTCTTGTAAACATTGCAAATGCGATTCAGACTCCAGCCCTGCTGGAAACCGTTGAAAAGATTACGATTCTTGACAAGAACTTTAATCGGCAGGAAGTTGTGAATTACAATCCTTCCGCCAGCTTCGGGGTGTTACGACCGGGTAGTGATGCGAAGCAGATCCAGCTTCAGCTCAAAAACTTATCCGCAAACCCTGTGCAGTATGAAGCCAGCTACGTTTTACATGATAATGTCACCTCTGATCCAACTAAGCCTATTGCAACACCTGACGTGAGCAACATTACCGTTCAGTTGCAGGGGGTTGGCACGAATGGATCTATCTCGGCAGAACCAGGCAAATCGCAACCGTTCTTCCTGTCTGTACAACCAAGTGCGAATGCAGCTACAGGTGTATATGAAGGAGAGGTTATTCTAAAAAGCGCTGGACAGCCGACACTTCATCTTCCGTTCGTTGTGCATGTCGGCAAAGAAAACCCAACGACAGGTTTCGGCTTGCAGGATCTAAGTTTCACGAACCCGATTATTTATCCAAGTCGTACAGGTGCGGAGCGCACAACAGATTTGGCTTTCCGTCTGACCACAGATAAAACCAATCAGATCGCGCTCTATGTATACGGATTAGATGATAAGCTAATCGGTCTGATTGATGGGATTGCCACTACCAAAGAACAAGGAGCTAACGCTCGCCTCAAACAAGGCGCATATTCCTTTAAGGGGATTAACGGAAGTTATGTTGAATTTGATGACAATGGCAAGCCTGTTCTGGATGCTAACGGTCAGCCGGTTATTCAACACTTGAAGGATGGCGTGTACAAGCTGGAAGTCAGCTCTCCAGAACTGAATGAAAAGGGAGAAGTTGAACGTAATACCGATGGTCCTAAACTGTTCACTGCCACGAAATCGATCCGTGTGGATAATAGTGCCGCATCCGGTGGTAGTAGCGGCGGCGGAGGTGGTGGAGGTGGCGGCAGAAGCAATACTACACCTTCTGCTGCAACGAAAACATCCACCCCTGTCGCTACATCTGCACCTTCACTGCAAAGCGTAGTGAAGCAAGGACAAGCTGTAAAAACTGTGCCTACAGCCGTTGCGTTAAACAATAATGTACAGTCACTGACAGTAGCTGATGCAGACCTGCAGGCTGCCGTGACAGCAGCTGGCTCCAGTCCGACAGCTATCGTATTGTCGGCTACTAGCCAAGCAGGCCAAACGACTAAGGCATCACTCACTTCGTCACAGCTGGCAACACTGGGCAAAGCCGCAGCAGGAAGCAGCCTGATTGTGAGCAATACAGGTTCTTCCCTGGCATTGCCGGTATCTGCTCTAAAAAATGCACCTGAAGGTGCAGGCATTGAAGTGGTCATCAGTAGCCAGGCAGAGGCGAGCGGCACATTTACAAGCAAGCTTAAAGGCTCGAATGTGATCGGCACCCCGGTAGGGTTTGAGGTCAACGTTGTCACTGGTGGCAAGAATCAACCGCTTAAAGTGGTCCCAGGACAGTTCATTAGCCGATCCTTTACCGTACCTGGTCAAATTGATCCTAATACAGCCGGTGTGCTCTATACGGCGAATGGAAATGTCTATCCCGTTCCATCCGTTTTCACCAAGCAAGCTGATGGATCTACCATCGTTAAGGTAAGTCGTCCAGGCTTCTCCACGTATGCAGCGGCGACACGTCCTGTTAGCTTTGAAGATATTTCATCGTCGTATGCCCAATCCGAAATTCGATCGCTAGCGAATAAGTTGCTAATTAACGGCACAACCGATACAACATTCTCACCGAAGCAAAACGTGACGCGTGCAGAATTTGCAGCCTTGATCACCCGGGCACTTGGCCTGACACCAGGTACTGCTGCACCATTCAGTGATATTCCGGCAGGTAGCTGGTATTCCGGGGATGTGGCAGCCGCATATGAGGCCGGATTGATTACAGGTCGCAATAACGACAAGTTTGATCCGCAAGCAAATATCAGTCGTCAAGAAATTGCTGTTGTGCTGGGCAAAGCAGTGGACTTGCTTCAAATCAAAACAGCAACCGATGGTCCTGCACGCACACCGTACCATGATACTTCATCCTTTGCAGGCTATGCCAAGGACAGTATTGAAAAAGTAAGTGCAGCAGGTATTATTAACGGAGCCACGATCAAAGGCTCTTCCTACTTCCAGCCGAATGCGCCTACAACACGTGAGGCATCTGCCAAGGTGCTGCATGTACTTTTAAAAAAAGCTGCGCTGATTAACTAACAATTAAAAAAGCCCCCCAAGCCGTTATTTAACCAAAGTCGCGGTTTGGGGGGCTATTCTTATGTTAGACCATAATCTGCGATACTATACTGTTCCTGCTAAAGGCAACGTTACTTTAAATATACTCCCCGTTCCAAGTGTGCTTTCAGCTGTAATGCTCCCACCGTGAGCTTCCACGATCGATTGTGTAATAGCCAGACCAAGGCCCGCTCCGCCTGAGCTGCGTGTACGCGATTCATCTCCACGATAAAATCGCTCAAATATCCGCTCCAGCTGTTCCTTCTCCATGCCGGGTCCATTATCACGAATTTGAATATCTGCCAGTTTCTTACCAGCCGATAGGTTGACATGGATCACGCCCTTCTCCATATCGGTATGTTGAACAGCATTGTGAAACAGGTTAAGCACGACTTGTTTGATCTTATCGCCTTCTGCCAATACCCGTACACCTGCTGTCATATCAAAAACTACCTTACGTGTGCCTGCCAGCATAAGGAGCTGCGGTTTCATTTCCAGCAGCAATGCATCTAGTGATATGTCTTCCAGCTTCAACTCCGGTGTTCGATCCAGCTTAGCCAACAATAGCAAATCAGAGACAAGCTTATTCATCCGCTTGGATTCACCATACATACTCTCTAGTGCTGATTGGAGCTGCTTTGGATTGGAGGCTGCTCCACGAAGCAGCACTTCCAAGAAACCGTGAATGGATGTGAGCGGGGTACGCAGTTCATGGGAGGCATCCGCAATAAATCGTCGCATTTGCATCTGCAATTCCCGCTCGGCAGCAAAAGAATGCTCCAACCGCTCCAGCATTCCATTAAATGAAACTGCCAAGCGATCTACCTCATACTGACCCTGCTCTGCGTCAAAGCGCTCGTCCAAATTGCCCGCATCAATACGTTTGACTGCCTCGACCATTCTGGAAAGAGGAACCAATGTGCGGCGAAGCACAGGAAGCATAAGTGCTAAACCAATCGCAAGTGCAATCAGGGACAATAAAATAAAGGTGCGGAGTTGATTGATCAACTGCGCCTGCATAGAATTCGTGGATACGCCCATTTGAAGTAACCCTGACGAACGGTCTGGTGGTCCGAGTGGGCGAAACACAACCAGCTGTTCTTTTCCCTGAGCATCCGTAATTAATTGATAGCCGTGACGCATGCGCTTGCTCTGCTGCATTGCTCGATACTGCTGAGTGGTGAGGCGCGGCGGTTTAAGTCCATTTTCATTGGACAAGCTCTGGAAGGTGCCGTCTATACCTATAGAAGCAAGCGACATATCCGGCCAAAACAGAAATGGTCCCGGTCGATTACTTCTCCGATTGGTCTCATCTTGAGGAACAGTGACCCCAGCCCCGCTCTTTTCCTGCGAATCCTTAATCAATAAGTCGGCAGGTATTGAATTCAGCTGTGTATCCATAGCTTCCGCCCGACTGCGATACAAAAAATCTTTCATTAAAAAGTATTGGAGAAAACCGATCAATACGAGCAATAAAGCCAAAATGAGTAAGGTTCTGGCCAAAAGCTGGGACCGGAGAGAACGAAGCGCATATTTTCTCCGACTTTTCCCTCCCGCCTTCATAACAAATCCACTCGGTACCCAACACCACGCAGCGTCCGAATGACCCGATGCTCCTTATCTTTGAGTTTTTCACGCAAGGAGCGAATATACACTTCCACAATATTATCCTCGCCCCCAAAATCATACCCCCAGACTCGGTCCAAAATACGACTTTTACTCAGCACAATTCCGTGGTTCAACACCAGAAACTTCAATAGTTCGTATTCGGTAGGCGATAACTCCAGCACCTGGTTCTGATAGCGAATCTCCTTCCGTCGGTCATCCACTTGAAAGGGTCCGTGAACCACTTCCCCCAACAGGTCTGGGAACTGATTTCGCAAACGCGCTTCGATGCGAGCCAGCAGTTCATTAAAACTGAAGGGCTTTACGATATAATCATCCGCGCCGAGCTTGAGCCCTTTTACCCGATCGTCCACATCATCCTTGGCTGTCAGCATAATAACTGCGATGTTATCCTCTGTCTCCTTAAGACTTTGGCATACCTCAAAACCGTTCATTTCAGGCATCATAACATCCAGCACCGCTACATGCGGACGAAACTCTCTAGCCAGATCGAGCGCTGCACTCCCGTTCTCGGCGGTTCTGACTTCATACCCTTCATTAATCAGTCCAAGCTCTAAAAATTGCAAAATATGAGGCTCATCGTCCGCCAGCATAATCTTAACTCCGTGTATTGGATTCATCATTAATCTTCCCTTTCATATTGGCGCATTTTTCTCACATTAAAAGTCGGTTCATTTCTTACCTGTATCTAATATACCTGAATCCTGCCGTAAAAAAAGCACCTCATCTCAGCTTTCAGCTAACGTTCAGGGAGCGCTCAGAACTCATTAAGGTACGTATGGCATGATAATAGCAAGCCGGTAGTTCACCGGGCCAAGATCGGAAGCGACTGGTCATTCCGCAGTCCTGAAGATAGCGGCTAGAACAACGGAATAAAAACAAAGAATTTTCACAGGGAGTGGAATGAACATGATTAAGAAATGGTTCAAGACCAGGGCGGACATCCCCCTGATCATCATTATGCTGATATCCGCATTTTTGAACGGATACAACATCTGGCAAGACAAATACGTAAACACCTACTACACGACGGCAGTAGCAAGCATGCTGCAGAGCTTTCATAATTTCTTTTTCGCCTCACTTGATTCTGCAGGATCGGTAACGGTAGACAAACCGCCAGTGGTGTTCTGGATTCAGACGTTGAGCACCTATATATTCGGGCTTCACGGATGGAGCGTAATCTTGCCGCAGGCGCTGGCTCAGGTCGGATCGGTCTTGCTCGTTTACTTACTCGTTAAACCGAGCTTTGGTACACTGGCCGCACGCTTGGCTGCCTTCGCCATGGCAACAACACCGATAGCCGTAGCGGTTAGCCGCACGAATAACATTGACGCTATGTTGGTCTTCACATTATTGCTCGCAACCTGGCTGTTGTTCAGAGGCCTTAAAAATAGCAAAACCGGGTTGATCCTGGCTGCTTTTGCAGTCGTCGGCATCGCCTTTAACGAAAAAATGTTGCAAGCCTATATGATCGTTCCGGCGTTGGGCCTGTTCTATCTGCTGGCTTCCAAGTTTAACTGGAAACGTAAAGCAATTACGTTGGCAGGCTCGGCAGTAGTCCTCTTGATTGTATCGCTCTCTTGGGCAGTCATAGTGGACTCCACTCCAGCCGATGAACGTCCTTATATGGGGAGTAGCGGCACCAACTCTGTACTGAATTTGGCCTTCGGTTATAACGGCCTGTCCCGCCTGACAGGAGATCAGGGAACAGGTGGAAATCGTGGTGGTCAACGCTCAGAGCAGAACAACAACGCTGCAACCAATAGCAACAATACGAACACGGATCAGATCCAGACAACTCCATCATCCGACAGCACTACCACTACAGATGATTCTGGTGCCAACAACATGACAGCAGGCGGACCTGGTGCAGGTGGTCAAATGCCACCGGGCGGATTCGGTGGGAACGGACAAGGCGCTCCTGGTGGAGACGGACAGGGTGGTCCTGGTGGTGGCCCGGGTGGAAATTCCGGTGGCGGCATGTTCGGTACTGGTGAAAAGGGGCCTTTGCGGTTGTTCCAATCTTCCCTATCAGGCCAAGCCAGCTGGCTACTTCCGTTCGTAATCATTGCTTCTATCGGCTTGCTTGCCGGTATTCGACGCCGTAATATCACACAGAAATATAAAGAGGTTATCTTCTGGCTCGCCTGGTTGATTCCCGTAGCTGCATTTTTCAGCGTAGCAGGTTTCTTCCATCATTATTACCTGATTATGCTTGCACCACCGATTGCAGCGCTCTTTGGAGCAGGGTTCGTAGAATTGTGGCAGCAGTATCGTGAGCGTTCCAACTGGCTCTCCTGGCTATTACCCGTGGCAGTATTGGCAACATCGGTATTTAGCTGGTTCATTCTGCAAAATTACAACGACACCATCGGTAGCGGCTGGTCCATCGCGGTATTGATCGTAGGGATCATCGGCACAGCACTTCTGGTAGTAGCACGAATGAAATCCGAGAAGTTCACAAGATATGCCATTATTGCAAGTGTACTCGCTATGTTTATCGGTCCTGTGTACTGGGCATTGACACCAATCGTCTACGGGGGGAACAGCATGATTCCACAAGCTGGACCGACTCAATTTGGCGGCGGTGGTGGAATGCCAGGCCGCAATGATGGCAACAGAGGTTCAGGCTTCAATGGACAACAAGCTGAAGGAATTCAAGCGAATAACCAGACCAATAATGCAGACAATCCCAGCTCTGACGGAAATACTTCAAACACACAAACAAGTACTACCACGGAACAGAGATCTTCTACCCGCTCCAGAGGAATGGGAGGACCGAATGGCAGTCAAAGTTTAGATCAAAAAACGTTGAGCTACTTGCAAAAAAACAACACAGGGGAAACCTATCTTTTCGCAGCAAGTAATTATTCAACAGCCGCTCCTTACCTGATCGAAGCCGGACAAAAGGTAATTATTATGAACGGTTTTGTGTCTTCCGATCCGGTCTATACCGTCGATAAAATCAAGGCGCTGGTTGAAAGTGGGCAAGTGAAATACTTTATGATTTCTGGTGGCGGCGGTGGACCGGATGGCGGCAACTCCGAAGTCACTGCATGGATCAAGGAACACGGCAAAGTAATCCCTACAGATGAATGGAAAACAACAACAGGGGAAACAAGTACAGCAGCGAAAGCAACCGACAGCGGAAACGACACCACAAACAGCAATGCGAGCGCTCAGAATGGCCAAGGTGGACCTGGCGGAGACGAGCGTGGCGGAAGCGGTACTTTATACGAAATCACATTATAAATGAGGAGGAACTACGAATGAGTGAACCCATCCGTTATTCCATAGTTATTCCAATGTACAACGAGGAAGCCGTTATTACGGAAACCTATCGGAGGCTGAAACAAGTCATGGGCTCAATGGGAGAGCCCTACGAGCTAATCTTCGTCAATGATGGAAGTTCGGACCGCAGCGTCCAGCTTATTAAGGAATTCAGTCTCAGAGATGATACGATTGTATTGATTGATTTCTCTCGCAACTTTGGTCATCAGCTAGCTATTACCGCCGGGATGGATTATGCGGTGGGAGAGGCGGTCGTCGTCATTGACGCCGACCTCCAGGACCCGCCGGAACTGATCGTTGAGATGGCTAACAAGTGGAAGGAAGGCTATGAAGTCGTCTACGCCAAACGGCTCAAACGCAATGGCGAAACTCGCTTCAAGAAATGGTCTGCCAGCCTCTTCTACCGCGTTCTTAAAGCATCAACGGATATTAATATCCCGGTTGACACCGGGGACTTCCGCCTAATGGATCGCAAGGTCATAGATGAATTGAAACGACTGCCGGAAAATAACCGATTCGTACGCGGCCTGGTCAGTTGGATCGGTTTTAAACAAACCGCTGTTGAATATGAGCGCGATGAGCGGCTCGCAGGCGAAACCAAGTATCCGCTAAAACGCATGATCAAGCTCAGTCTCGACGGGATCACATCCTTTTCGATTAAGCCGCTCAAGCTGGCAGGGTATATCGGCGCACTTCTATCCATGTCCGGCTTCCTGTATCTGATGTATGTATTGTTTCTTAACCTTTTCACCGATTCCTATGTGATGAAAGGCTGGTCATCCATGATTAGCATCAGCCTGATCTTCGACGGGGTGATTCTGATTATCCTCGGTATTATGGGTGAATATATTGGACGGATTTATGACGAAACCAAAGCGCGTCCACTCTACATTGTCCGTGAGCGTCTGGGTGGACAATACGATAACGGTCCGACGCATGCTATGAAGGTTCCTGAACAACGCGACTCCCTGTACATGCAAGGAGCCCGTGACAGTCTGATTTCGGGTGCACGTACAGTACGCGGCAACAGCGCGGTATATACTGAACCCAAATCCGGCCATGGAGCCTAACCCATGAAAAGTCACATGGCCCAGCTGCTTCCTATGATCCGATTTGGCATCGTAGGTCTGGTGAATACGGGTGTAGATTATATCATTTTCATGCTGCTGGCTTGGACTGGAGTGCCGGTCGTGGTGGCGCAGATCATTTCGTACAGCTGCGGCACAGCCAACAGTTATATTTTGAACAGCAAATGGACATTCAGCAAACAACAAGCAAACAACACAAGCAAAGGTCAGTTACTCAGATTTATCGTCATCAACCTCATCGTATTGGGGATAACCTCCTTATTACTCCAAGTGCTTCACACTAAAACCGAGCTGCCGCTTGCTTTAGGCAAGCTGATCGCCACTGCAGCCGGAATGATCATCAATTATATCGGGAGCCGATACTGGGTGTTCGGTTCCCCATCCTGAAAGGAAAGTGAGTCCCTATGAGAAAAATTACAAAAGCCGTTATTCCTGCCGCCGGTTTAGGTACCCGTTTCTTGCCAGCTACGAAAGCTTTGCCAAAAGAAATGCTTCCCATCGTAGACAAACCAGCGATTCAATATATCGTAGAAGAAGCCATCAAATCCGGAATTGAGAGCATCATTATCGTTACGGGGCGTAATAAAAAAGCCATCGAAGACCATTTTGACAAGTCCGTAGAGCTGGAGCAAGTACTGGAGAGCAAGGGTAAATATGATCTCCTGCGTGAAGTACAAAGCATCGGGGGCAAAGCAGTCATTCATTATATCCGTCAAAAAGAACCCCTAGGGTTGGGGCACGCGGTACGCTGCGCCCGTCAGTTCATTGGCGATGAGCCCTTCGCCGTGTTACTGGGCGATGATATTATGAATTCCTCCACTCCGGCGATTCGTCAAATGATGGATGTATACGAAGCCACTGGCAAGCAAGTGGTCGGCGTGCGTACAGTGGAAGAACAGGATGTAAGTAAATACGGCATTATTGACTCTATCCGCCAGAATGGTCTTATTCATGAAGTCGGCGGGCTTGTTGAAAAACCCGCTCCAGCAGATGCTCCTTCGCGACAGGCCGTCATTGGTCGCTATGTATTGGAGCCTTCTATTTTCTCCATATTAGAGAACATGTCGACTGGAGCGGGCGGTGAATACCAATTGACAGATGCTCTGCATCAAGTAGCATTGCAGAACCAACTGCTCGCATTGGAGCTGGAGGGCACACGCTATGATATTGGTGATAAAGCCGGCTATCTGGAAGCGGTGCTCCACATGGGCATGCAGCGCGAAGATTTACGTCCAATGCTTGACTCTATGATGCGTGAGTGGGCGCTTGCTTCAATGATAAAATAGGAGACTTTCCTCCACCGAAATCCGATGATGTTGTGAAAACACAAAAGTAGCTGGTTAAGCACATAAACTTGTACAATGTAAGAGTACAGAACATCGGAATTTGTTCGGTCGCCCGGCCGAAGCTAAGGAGGAAAAGACCCTATGATTCCTGAGGGAAATCTGCAAAGTAATGTGGATCGTTTCAATGGCTTTGCCGACAACTACGATCAGCACCGTCCAGAAGCGCCATCACTCGTGGTGGAAATCATCAGCCGCTATCTGGATCGGAACGTAGAGCTAGTTGCCGATATTGGCTGCGGTACCGGACTTTCAACTTTCATATGGAAAGACAGCGCTCAGCGAATCGTCGGCATCGAGCCTAACCCGGACATGAGAGGAATAGCGCAGCGCAAGCTGGAGAGAGCAGGAACGACAATGGCAGGAGCTATTTCCTTCGAGAGCGGGTTCTCCAACAACCTGCCCTTTGAGGACAGCACTGTAGACGTCATTACCTGCTCTCAATCCTTTCACTGGATGGACCCCGAGAGCACGCTTCAGGAAGCAGGCAGGGTCTTGGCTCAAGGCGGTGTGTTTGCAGCCTTTGACTGTGACTGGCCTCCAGTGCTGCAATGGCAGATCGAGCAAGCTTATACAGAGCTTATCACCAAAGCAGATGCCACTTTGGAACAGGAAGCGCCAGTAGAGCAACGAGCTCATAAATGGAGTAAGGATCAGCATCTAGCTAATCTGCACCGCAGCGGACAATTTCGCTATACTCGGGAGATTGTCTTCCACAATCGTGAGCAATGTGACGCTGCTCGTTATACTGGGCTCGCTCTTAGCCAAGGGGGGATTCAGAGTCTTTTCAAACTTGGCAATCGAACGCTTGACGACGATATAGCTCGCTTCGTGAAGCTGGTAGAGAATCATTTTGAAGGCAGAACACTGGATATCCTGTTCAGCTATCGTATGAGACTCGGCATCAAATAGAACGGAACCAAAATTGTCGTGATCATATTCTCTTCGGCTCAAGCAAAAAAAGACTCTCCTTGTCTCGTGAAAGCGAGTACGTAGGTGAGTCTTTTTTCTTTCAATACATTTCTACTACAATTTCCGTACAATCTCTAGTAGTAGTGTAGTTTTGCTGCGTCTTCTCTTAAGAAGAGTGGACAGCTAGAATGTGCGCCAACCGATCAGGATAGTCTGTGATGATGCCGTTCACTCCGGCCTCCAGCAGACGCTCCATTTCTTCCGGCTCATTCACCGTCCATGGGTGGTAGACGACACCTAATGCCAAAGCCTCAGACACAGCTTCTGGTGTAACCACTTGCTTATAGGCATGAAGTGCTGTAACCCCAAACTGGGTTGCATACTCCGCTGGGCGAACCATAATTTCAATATACAGCGCTCCCGTCTTGATCTCAGGGGCAATCTGCACACAGAGCGCGAGCGATTCGTGATTGAAGCTGGATAAGATCACCCGCTCTTCCAATCCAAAACGCTTCACAGCGGCAATAACCTCTTCCTCCATCCCTGGATAGAGATGAACACTATTTTTCAATTCCAGATTAATAATGGTATCCGAGGACTGGGCCAGTTCCAATAACTCATCCAGCATCGGTACCCGCTCACCTCGGAATTTCTCATCAAACCAACTGCCTGCGTCCAGTTTATTTAATTCTTCCAGCGTGATATCTCTTACATCTAGTGGACAGCCTGTCGTGCGCTCCAGCGACTCATCGTGAATTAGCACCAAATGCCCATCTTGGGTACGCTGCACATCCGTTTCAATACCCGTTGCTCCCAGTTCTAACGCATGGCGGAAAGCCACCATCGTATTTTCAGGACATACCCCTGAAGCTCCGCGATGTGCAAAATTAATCACCTTCTGGGTCATAGTCACGATCTAATCCCTCCTGTCATTTCAAACAAGAACATTGTAATCGTTCATTGTTTTGGCTGTATAAAATATTCGCCACAGCTGCCTGTTCTTCTACACTGGTTGAACGATCCTCCCGATCCAATCCGTATAAAATGTATTCCCATTCCGTCGATCAAATTCGGCTGCTGCTGACTCTGCCAGAGGTTTAAAATATGCGATGATCTCTTCTAATGTACGTTCCTGTTTGCCCCATTCAAAAGACGCAGGCATCCGAATCAAACGAAGTTTGCTCGAAGTATCCAGCTTTTGCAGCAACCCCACCATCGCTGCGTAAAAATACATTTGCTCCAATCCGCTCTCATAGTCCAGTGCGATGTGCAAATGACGTTCCACCACTCCGATGCCTTCAATCGGATTTGCAACTGTCAAATACTCAATATGCTCTGCGATCGTTTTCAGGAAGTCTCGGTCATCACGAACCAGGCGATAGCCTTTGCGATACTGCTCCTTCGCCTGATCAACCTCGCCTTGACGATACAGCGGCAATAGCACCTGCGAGAGCGTCACATGCGGTACTTCTGCACATCTCATCCGTCCCGATAAAATCGGTTTTGCCACGGCAAGCGCCTGCTCGTCTTCTCCGGTCAAGTAATAGAACCGCACCATCTGGCTCTGCTCACAGGCTTCACAATCGCTCATACTGTCTGGCTCAATCACGCGGAACATATCCAGATACCGCCGTGCTTCATCCAGTTCCCCCATGTCCATCGCGATGCGGAACTTATAATAGTAATATGGACGCTCATTATACCCGTATTCGGCATAACGTCTGCGCATATCCTCCACCAAATCTTCGATTTGAGTCTTCGATATATTGGAAAAGCTGCACACCTTCCCGAGTATCCATTTGTAGTTCCACAACAGCTCAACGGGGTCGTACTCCTCTGGATTTTGGTCAAATTGACCCAGCTGCCATGAAAAAGCAATCAGTGATTTCAATGGATATCCGTTAAAAATAGCACAGTCTACAATCTCTCCCCGAATTTCATAAGCGAGCTCCTTCAAACCTGAAGTATCCGCCAAGCGAACAGCCTCTTCCAGAATCGCCAGCTTCGCCGCCCCTCCGGGCATATCCTGCGCCTGCTCCATCAATTCATATATCGTCTCTTCCATTTGAATCCTCCTCTAATTACGCAATTACGTATTCTGTCCGTTCCCTAATCCCCAATTGATAAAATGCAGCACACTCCGGTTCATCAGCTCCAGCTCACTGCGGTTCATCGGATAGTGACCCATCATAAGTGCATTCACATACATCATTTCTGTGGCAGCTGTAATCATCTGTGTATCAGTAGCTTCAAAAATTCGCGCCACTACCGGGTTGTTGAAATTAAAATACAAGGTCGAGTAGCCCGCGTTCTGCTGGACTCCCGCTTTTAGACTATCTAGCACATTGGAAAAAAGTGAAGTTGTCTCTTCAACTGTGTGTTCCATGGAGCGCAAGGTTAGTGCATCCTGTGAAATGGTGTAAAGCACAGGCAAGCTCGCAGGCTCAAAACGCTTCAACTCAGCACGGCAACGCATTGGCTGCAATGCAGCATCCATCACACGCAGCACACCGTAATACTTTGTGTGCTCTTCCTGCGTCAGTCCGGTAAATGATAAAGATACATCCTCAGGGCTGAGTCGCTCTGTTTGCAGGGTAGCGTCGATCCAGTGCAGCTTATCCAAAATTTCTGCATCATAGATATATCCGCCATTGATCACCAGCATCGATTGCGCTGCCGCCACATGCGTAATCTGGCGATACTCATCCACGGTCGCCGTGTAATGGAGCGGACGTCCGCCCGCCTCTCGGATCAGTTCACTCAGCTCGCGCCGCCCAAATGTACTTTCGAAGGAAAACCAGCGATGCATAATCCGCAGAAACTCATCATCCTCAACCGCGAGCGCCTTCATGGACAGCTCATGCAAACGAATCCAGTGCTGCAAGCGGTCTGGCTCATATTCCGCCATGCGTAGCAGTTCTTCGCGAATACAGGTCCCCAATTCAGAACGAACCGCATCAAGCTGCTCATTTTCATAAAAATATTCACGTGATGCCGTTGGTTGCAATTCATCTGTCCAAATCAGGCTTTTAATGAAAAATGCCCATTCTGGCAATACATTTTCCGCTTTGTCAGACACGAGCATATGCTTCAGGTACACCCGATGCTGCCGCTTGCTGTTCAGATTAACACTGCGAGGCAAAATGAATGCAATCCCGCCTGTTCTACCCGATGCTGTCCGTAGCGGTATAAAATCACTGAAGCGCTCACCCATCAGACGATAGCCTAAATCCAGCACCTCACCGCGGCGGCTTCGTAATTGTTCCGGGTCTTGCATCCAGCTTGTCGATGGAAGATTGACCTGCTTGGTCTCCCCGTCTACAGACAGCAGGACAGGATAGGGAAGCAAGGCTCCATAATAAAATAAAGAATCTTTCACCTGAGCTGGCTCATAATAAAACTCGCTCCCTGGCTTGCAGCGCAAATAAATTTGCGTCCCTGTAGGCAGCTCAGTCTCTAATCGACGAATTGTATATGTCCCATCCGGCTTCCCTTTCCATTCCATAGAGACGCCTTCCTTCACCGAACGGGTCAGTACTACAATCTCATCACTCACCATAAAACAAGACAGTAAACCAATCCCAAAACGCCCGATAAATGAAGTCTCCGAGGTCAGCAAGTCAGCTCCCTTCTTGGAAGACTGCCCGATGATCGACAGAAACCGGTGAATGTCTTCTTCCGACAATCCAATCCCATTATCCTGAATCATCAATACCTGCTGGTCCCCGGCACCGGATAGCTCCACGATGACTTTGCCTTCATAGTCGTTACTCTCAAAAGCTGTATCTCCAAGAGTATTGTCTTCTTTCATTGGTTTACTTTCAGCAGCAGCCTTCCCCAGCTCCTTGCGAGCTGTGATCGCATCTGTTGCATTTTGCAGTATTTCACGTATAAACACTCGTGGACTGCTATATAAATGATTGGCCAAAATATCAATCATGCCGCCCAAATTCACTTGAAAACGATATTCGTCCGTTTGACTCATAGAGATCATTCCTTTCTCGAAATGCTACAGCCATCTTTTTTAATAAATAGCCACTTTTTAAAGTATAACGTGGATTCAAGTCGGATTACACACCCTCGTTTCAGATATCAATTCATTGACAACGGTATAACAGGGTCTTTTTTCACCCGGGAATGTCGGACCTGGGTCTAATTAACTTCACAAAAATGAATGAAGCACGAATACTTAGTGAATAAGGATCATCTTTGCCTAGTTAAATTTAGGAATAAACATAATATTTATTAAATTTATCTCTTCCTTTCGAGCACTAGATCAATGGAGGGACAAATGACTCATTTTATACAAAAAGCCCGCATTCCTGCTCTTGTAGTAGCCTTACAAGAGAGAATGCGGACTTATTAGGCATAGCCTAGTGCGTTCCTTTTAGAAAGAGAATTAATGAGAATTAATGAGACTTTGCAAGACGGATCACGTTCCACGAGGCTTTACCCAAATGGGCTTTTACAATTCCGTCTTCAAGCTTGGCATTGCCACCGTTATGAGGTGTAACCTTTTCACCAGCTGGGCTGTTGGTCGCTTTGAGATCATCATGTTCCAGCACAGTATGCTCGACAATGCGGTAACCCTCAAAACTGCGTACATCTACCGTCAGCTCCAGCGATTCAGACAAGTGACGGTTCACTGCAAAGACCGTCAGCGCATCTCCCTCTTCATCATAAACTACTGCGCTATCCAGGTAAGGAATATCTGTAAAGTCTTTGGAGTCGTATTTTTCGGAGTCCACTACAGGCATCAGTGATATCCCACGACCATAACGGGAGGCATGCAGATACGGATAGAAGATCGTTTGCTTCCACGCTTTTCCGTTATTTTCAGTCATGATTGGTGCAATAACGTTGACCAGTTGAGCCATACAAGCCATTTTTACACGGTCTGCGTGACGCAGGAACGTAATCAACATGCTGCCGACCAACAATGCATCTTCAAAATTGTAAATATCCTCAAGCTGCGGTGGTGCCACAGACCATGGATCAATTTTTTTGTCCGCATCATTGGAGTGGTACCACACATTCCATTCGTCAAAGCTGAGCATCACTTTTTTCTTGCTGCGTTTCTTCGCTTTGATATAATCACAAGTCGAAATTACTGTACGAATAAAATGATCCATGTCCATAGAACGTGCCAGATAATTAGCCGTATCATTGTCATGGTTGCCGTAGTATTGGTGCAGGGAAATATAGTCAGCTACCTCATACGTATGATCCAGTGTGGTTGCCTCCCATTCCGGGAACGTCGGCATCGTGGAACTGGAACTCCCACAGGATACAAGTTCAATGTCAGGGTCAATCAGCCTCATAGCTTTTGCAGATTCTACAGCCAGACGACCATATTCCTCTGCTGTCTTGTGACCAATCTGCCATGGACCGTCCATTTCATTGCCAAGACACCAGGTCTTAATCTTATGTGGCTGCTCTACACCGTGACTACGACGTAAATCACTCCAATAGGAGCCCCCTGGATGGTTGCAATATTCCACCAGATTACGCGCCGCATCAATACCACGCGTACCCAGATTTACCGCCATCATTACTTCGGAGCCAACATCCTGGGCCCATTTAAAAAATTCATTCGTCCCTACTTCATTCGGTTCGACCGTTCTCCACGCCAGCTCTAACTGTCTAGGTCTGGATGCGACAGGGCCAACGCCGTCCTCCCAATTGTAACCGGATACAAAATTACCGCCCGGATAGCGTATAATAGGAACATCTAGTTCTTTTACCAGTTCTTTAACATCATTACGGAAACCGCTTTCATCACTAGTTGAATGAGTAGGCTCATAAATACCACCATATACAGCACGCCCGAGGTGCTCTACAAAAGAACCATAAATGCGTTTATCGACTTCAGCAATACGAAAAGACTTGTCTACGATCATCTTTGCTTTTACAGCTGCTGCCACCTAAACCATCCTCTCTGAATGCGAAAATAAAATTTGTTGTACCTAAAGCTAACAAGCCATTTTATTAACGCTTTCAATATAACACACCATAATTAACATAGTCAATATTATTATTAAATACTTAATATATATATTAATAAAATAATATTAAACGATAAGTATTTGGTTACGTATTTTATATATCAGTTTACCAGTAGCTGCTCTAAACTTGTATAAAAACGACCTATATCTCCCTCGTTTAACTCCGGAAAAACCCATTCTTGCGAATATCGCTGCTCTGTCTGTATAGAGATTTGAATGCTGTCAGCCTCTGCTACAGATATCACAGAAAGCTCAATATCAACCACTGATACATCTTGCTCTTTGCTCCAATTTGAAATATGCTGAGCCTCTACGCAGAAAATGGCAATATCCGTATACGCACTATAAGCCATTGCCCCGGCAGCGATTATTAATGCCTGTAATCCATGGATTGCAGCTTTAAGAGGCAAATACTCCATATCATGCAGCATAGCGGTAGGCTGGTCTACCACGATCCAGCTTTGATATCCATCTCGGGCAAAGAAATCTCTCAGCACATGCAAAAAATATAGGATATCAAACTCCTTGCTATAATACATGCAAATAAGCGGAATGTGAGAAGCTTCTATCGCAATCGTCTCCTCCTGCTTTATAAAGAAATGATCCTCTTGCTGCCACCAGCGCAAATGGTCAGATAAAAAGGGCGGGGCAGGAGTGTGGCGTTGACTTGTAGAGATATAAACGACATGTTTTCTATAATGCACAGCCAATTGCTCCACTTCCTGCAACTCTTCTGGTTCCATTGTGCCCAGCAAGACAATCGTATCTGTCAGATCCCCACTCCATTTTCCCGTCCTAAAGGCTGAATCCGGCTGCTGCTCCTGCTCCCGGAGGATCGCTTGTTCGATGAATGCAGCTACTTTTGTGCGAGGAATTTGGGCTTCATATGGGGTCTGAAAATAATAAGGTGCTACCGAGCCAACTACGCCCTCCCCCTTAAACACATGTGCACGTCGTATCCAATCTGGATGTTTGTATTGGATTACAGGTAAATCCGTATCCTGTATCGGACGGTAGCTATTCTCATACAGTATATATTTTAGCTTCTCTATAGAAGGAACATGCTTGGACTGCTGCAAAGCTTTACACACCTGGGCCGTAACGAATGGAGTGGCATAGCTATTGCAATTGGAGCAGCGCACAATCCCTCCCGTTGAATCTACCAGTTCATGTCTGGCAAAAGCGGTAAATTCAATACCACTTGAATAAGCTTTTTCAGCATCATATGTATATTGCCCTACCATAAGTATGCCGCTTCGGTCACAGCGTACTCCAATCACATTAGCAAAAGAAGCCGGATAAGTAAGAAGCCCCCCGTTTTGTGCAGCACATACCATAATCAGTCCTGCTCTAGCTGCATCATTTACAGCTTCTCGCAGCATTTCTCGATCCCGATACTTTATGCTTCCCAGGCTCATATTCGCTACCTGTACCCCATGCTTTACACACCAATCCAGTGCGGCACAAAGCTGCACCGCATTTCCTTTTCTATCGTTCATTATTTTCACACTGCTAATCATCGCATCCGGGAAATACGTTTGTACAATAGCAGCACACAGCGTACCGTGATTTAAGCTACGCCCATCTTCTGCGCCCCCATGCGCTATTTCGACGTCGTATAATAAATGAGAGTTCAGGAAGTCAGCATTCACCCCATCGTCAATGATGGCTACATGGATCTTGGCATTCATTGTTTCTCCCCCTCCTCCTTCGGATCGCGAAATGGTTCTCACTGCTCTGTTCCATTTCATTAAGTAAGAGGAGGGTGCCTCTACGAACGTTAGCGTTCGTCTATAAGCACCCTCCTAGTTCGTGTACTATACGCAAAATAACTGGATCAGACTGCAATATTTACGTTCGTACCTGCAGCCTTCTCCTCTTTTTTAGCCGAATCCTGGTAGGCATTGATTTCTTGTTCAGTCCACACTCTGCCGGCCTCTGGACTTACCTCCTTCTCATCCTTTGGCTCATCCCGTTCAGTCATCGTCGGTGCATTATTCGCGGCTTCACTGATGCGCTCATTAATACTCGCTGCGATTCCCATAATTTCTCCGTCAAGCCCTTCTGCCTTCTCACGCAAAGCCGCTGATTTTGCAGGGTTAGTGCTTTCCCAGCCCTTAGCCTCGCTTCCCAATGTGATTTGTGCCATTTTAGCTATTTTGGCATTCTTCAACTCATTGTTTGCAGATACTATACCATGCATGGTATAGGTGATCAGATTCTGTCTCTGTTCCTCAGCAGTCTTGGGTATATATTGTTCCTTTTTACCTTCCTGAGCCTCTTTTTTACTGTCCTCATCCATGCCTAAGGCCTTTTTTTGTTCTTCCAGTGACTGTTTTTGAATGTTCTCATCAATTTGCTGAATCTGCTTATCGATCTCCTCCATTTCAGCCTTTACAGCTTCTGGACCGAGACCACGCTTGAGGGCATTACTTACATAGTCCGAACGCCTCTCCATTAAATTTTGCTTTTGCTCTGTCAATTGTTGAATAATCTTGTTTTGCGGCTTGCCTATACTCTTTCTTTCAGCCTGCGCGGAAAGTGGATGCCGTAGTTCAAGTCGGTTGTTATCTGCGGTGCGGAACGGCGATTGGTGAGATGATGTAAAAGATACATTCATCCTAAAACCTCCAATTCTCTTCTAATAAGTGATTCTAGAGGTATATCGGATTTTTTTGTATGTTTTTGTATGTTTTATCATCATTTTCACAAATCCTTCATTCCTTTTCCACTGCCAAGCAATCCTTTATCGTCTCATACAAGCTGTTATATGTAAGCAACCCCCCTTCCAATATACGCTCCTCCGGAATTTGGATGGCGAATCTTTTTTCCACCTCAAATAATAGATATACCAGATCTCGGGGAAACAACCTCATTTCTGGCCCTAATAAAGTAGCCTCTTTATTGATCTCGCTCGCTTTGATGTTAAAAAGTTCCCCAAATACATTTTCCAGCTTAGCTCGTGTTTCTGTTACATCCTGAGTAAAGTTCATATTCTTCCCTCCATTAGAACTGAGCTACATGATGATCGACCGAAAAATAGTGTAAAATGTCCTCCGTCAGCTTGCCCATATCCTCATCGCTAGACAGATTGAGTATAGGCACGGGATAACTGGAAAACTCTTGTTTTTTCTCTTCCACAAAACGAGGATTAACAGAAGCATATTGCAAATTCACTGAGGAAGAAGAATAGCTATCGAATACATTGTTACTCAAGGCGTATCCCAGCAATGAAGAGGAAAAGCGATTTTCCATGTATTGTTTGACATGCTCCAGGTATTTTAGATTATATTCATCATAATGAAGACAACAGATCAGCCCATCGGGTCTAACTGCACGGGATGCCAAAAATGAGGTTACTCCAAAATAATTCGTGAATGTGTTATTAAAAGGAACAATCCCGCCTGGGATACCTACGAGTATCAAATCCGGCTTTTCACTCTGCTCTATTTTTTTCAAATATCGATTAAACATAATAATCTTTTGCGTCTCGGTCATCCCGCCCTCAAACATAAACTGCGGGAAAGAATGCGCACCTATCAGCTCTCCGCATCCGTTAGATGTCACTTGCGATACCTGATATCCTTGTGCTTCAAGCTTCTGCCGGATGTTAAGCTGCAAATTAAGCTTATGGGTTCGCTCGTTCAGACCTATTACAAACAAAACCGGTGTAAAAAAATCATGTATGGCGGAAGACGGGTCCGGTGGTGAAATATGTTCCGTGCGCACATCAAATGTATTTTTTAAAATCAGCTTGTAGCCATGCTCCTCACCGGGCTGAATGAGTTCCATACATGAGTCTGGCAAAGTGAAATTAAACATAACTTTTTTTCCAAGTTGTCCAGCCTTCTTGATCACTGGGAGATACACCTCAGCTACATCCAGCTTGAAGTTAGATTGTACCAGTAAAATGTCATCACAGCTCTCTAATTCCTGTTCCAAGCAAGACACCGGCTTCACGATAAGGCCTGTTACTTGTCCCTTGTCCACCACACAGGCATCTTTCCCGATCATACCCGACCCTTGAAAAGAAATAAGTACAACTTCCCCATAACTTCCTAATAAGTTCAAGTTTCTAACCAGAGCTATCGTTTCATAATCAAATGGAAAAATGATTAATTTATTCGTCATGGAGACACCCCTCATGCTTTTTCAAAATCAAGGATCGTATCCTCAGAGAAATCATATCCCAGCTCATTCATCATGCAAAAATCAAGTAAGGTATGCCTGATATCATTCTTAACTACAGAGCAGTGACTCAGCTTCTTTTCTTTAGACAAGGTGTGCAGATCATCTGCTACAGCCACACATAGCGTACAAAAACGGAAGTTCCAGCAGTCTTTACATGCATCCTCCGTAACCGTCCCTACATTTAAAATTTGGCTGATTTTATCTATTTCAAAGCCAGTGTCCACCTTTCCAATCTGCACGACCTCCGACTGCTCACTCACCCGTTCGCATGGAAACAAGTTTCCATGTACATCAGCAAACAGGCGTTGAACACCGGGCACACAGGGTCCGCCATGATGTGCTTCTATAGGCATCCCCGCCGAAGGCTTTCTATAATGAAACATTCGGAAATAAATCTGAATATAATAGTCTTTAATCAGTTTGGAGACATGGCTTTCATCTACTCTTCCAAACTTGGAGAGCATCATTTTAAAAACCTCATAACCCCTCTGCTCAATAAATTCATTCCTGTACAAGATTTCATCCTTCACATAAGCATCATTAATGTAGGAAGACCTCACACTGTACAGACTTTCGAACGTTTCATAGTTCGTATAAAAGTCGTTAATGCAACCAAAATCATTGCGAGTATCCAGCACCACATTAAAATTAATCCATTCAAAGAGAGCAGGGTAATTCCTTTTAATTTTGTCTACATTGGCAATGATCGTATCGAACGAGCCCCGCCCGTTAACAGCAAACCGTCTGTTTCTGTCATGATTCTCCTGATCTCCGTCCAGACTGATCGTCAGCACAAAATGATGCTCATCCAAAAAGTCCAAAATCTCTTCATTAAGCAGCGTACCATTGGTCGTTAAGTGAAAACCCACATCTCTGTATGCTACCTGCTCCTTGATATATTCAACACATTGCTTGATCAAAGGGAAATTAATAAGCGGTTCTCCCCCATAAAAACCAAAGTCCAAGCGGTCACTGTCCACTGACCGATCAATGACAAAATCTATACACTTGCGCGCTGTCTCAAAATCCATCATCAGACTGGTATGACCCCGATTCTCATATCCTCCTGAATACACGCAATAAGAGCATCTAAGATTGCAATTTTGAGTGACCTGCAAAGTTAGGGTCTTCAACTGATGCTGAAGCATATGCTCCAAGTGCTTCGTCTTCGGATGCATCATAATCTGTGGACGCTGCGAAGATAAAAATCCGTTATCCAACAAGTCACGGATATACTGCTGCAACTCCGGTGTAGCATCCATCTCATCCAGGTCGAAACTGGAATGCGAATTCAGAAAATGATAAGCCTCCTCTTTAATCCGTAAGATTAAATTGGTATTTACATCATATACATAATGGTGGAGTCTCGTCTGAAACGTGTATATAAAAGGTTGGCACATGTTCATGATTCACACCTACTCTGTTTTGATGTGGACAGAAGAGCCTGCAATTTCCAGGCTCCTCCATACAAATATAAACTTAATAATTACCAATTCCCGTTCCATTATCTCTGCGATAAGAACCGTCACTTTCTCGCGATGTATTGGAGCTTCGAGTCAAACTGCCAGCACAATAACAGGAGCAAGGACAATAACAGGAACAACCACAGCCAAATGCCTCAATCGTGTCGCCTACATTCGTACTTCTTTTCACAAGCTTGCGCATGTAAAACTACTCCTCTCATTTTTTAATATGATTAAAACGGGTGTTCACCCATACTAATTCCTTACATAGTGTTAAATCACACGATGAAAGCGTTTGTTTTTTTTCATCATTTTATGGGGACCTCTTCTTTCTCTGATATCCATCCTCTGTATTCCGTATGACAGGTCATAAAATGTGAATGTGTTCCGATTTGGAGTGGTTTGCCACGTTCCAACAAAATAACTCTATCGACATGCGCTAATATCTCACTGTGATGGGTAACGATCATTACGGTCTTGTCACGCAATCGGGTCTTCAACAATTGTTGGACATTTAGCCTGCCTGCCACATCCAAATGGGAAGTCGCCTCATCGAGAATATACAATGGCGCTTCTCTGACCAATGCCCGGGCCATGGCTATTTTCTGTCTTTGCCCTCCCGACAGCTTGGAGCCATTCGAGCCTATTGGGAAGTCATCTGCGAAGCTGTGAACCAAATCTTTCAGACCAACCTCCGCGATAATTCCCTCTATCGCTTCATTACTGACTTCTGTGCCTAAGAGGATATTTTCAAAAAGAGTAGTATCAAATAAATATAAATGCTGGCTGACCAAGGCTATCTGACTTCGATACTCATCTATTTCATAGCTTTGAACGTCCATGCCGTCATAAGTGATCATCCCCTGATCAGGCTGGCTGAACCTCATCATCAAATCCAAGAGCGTAGACTTTCCTGCCCCGTTTGCTCCTATGATAGCTATCTTTTCCCCCGGGCAATCCTAAAGTTCACGTCGGATAGGATCGGCTCATCCTTGGTATATGAAAAAGAAACATGATGAAACGAAATGTGGTCCTCAGGAGGCGGCTCAGGGAGAACAGACGCAACAGGGACTGAATTAGATGTCTCTTCCTCTGCCCAATCCAAAAACTGATAGTATCGCACGGCAGAAGGAACAACTTCGGCCAGCATGTAGCCAATGTTTAAAATAGCGAAAATGGGAGTGGTAACATAAGCACTGTAAGTAACAAAGGCAAAAATACCACCTACAGTGAGCTGTAAACGAAAAATAAGATCAGCTCCAACAACATACACAAGCATCATCAGAAGTTGAATTACAATCGATTCTGAAGCGATATTCCAAGCATCCAGAAGAGACAGTTTCCGTTCCGAATCTACAATTCGCCGCTGTTTGGATGAGAATTGCTGATGCTTACCAGGGATAAGACCAAACATCCGCTGCTCCTTCATACCCCCGACAGATTCCCCAAACCACTGGGCAAAATTACTGCTGCCTTCAATCAAATCCCCCACCAGTCTTTTTCTGCGCTTCACAAAATACTTCACTACAACATATTTGATAGGCAAAAAGCACAGCACAATTACAGTCATTTTCCAACTAATAAGCAGCAGACCACATAAACCACCAATCATACTGAACGCCTGCATAATAGTAAAAAACACTCCACTATCTGTGATCCTTGAAACATTACCTACATCTGTACTAATCTGGTTCAACAGTTCAGCTTCGTTGGTTCGTTTAAAATAGCTCATTCGGACTCTTGTCAGATGCAGATACGCCTTTTCAAATAAGGAAAAAGTAACCTGTGCGCTTAAGCCTGCCCGAAAGAATTCTTTACACACATTCAGCAGCTTGTCCAAGCAAACGATGAAGAACGCAGCAGAAGTGTACAGGACTACAGCCCGCATATCTCCTTTCAAGAGACCTTGATCTACAATAGTCTTGCTTGTCAAAGGCAACAATATATTCAAGCCCGCTGATACGATGAGACATGTCACAATGATCACGACTGTCTTCAAATGAGGTTTAAAGGTTGCTGCCAAGTGTTTGTATACTACAGAATCCTTCATCCTTTTCCCCCTTCAGCTGGTGCGCCCTCTCCCCCTATTAACTAATTCCGTATCGGAATCAAAATCACCTTAAAATATCTCTTAACTGTTCTAGTAATTCCACATTTGCGAGATTAAATATGATTTTTGTCATTCTTCAAAATTGGTATTAATGTATACGATTGGAACATGTAAAAGTCATTTATCTTTTTATCCGTCCAAAGGGGGCTTGAACAAATGCCGACCACGATGGTTACTGACTGTTGCAAAGAGGATCAATGCAGAGGTAGTTCCAGATGCTTTTACAAAAAAATTTGTGAACTGTATCTGAGTGAGGTATATCGGTTCTGTATGCATTTAATCAAGAATCAATCTTGTTTTAAATTTATGGCAGAAGAATGTACACAAGATACTTTTGTAGCGGCAAGACAGCAATTGGTCAAGCTCAAGCATCACCCCAATGTTAAGGGATGGCTGTACCTTACGGCTAGGAATCTCATATATAAATCATTTAGGTGCTACTATACGCAAAGAAAGCATGAAACTACGCTTGAATGTGAGAAAATATGTGGTTTTTCGAATTCGGTAGAGGAGGAGTGGGAGAATCAAAAGCTGGAAGATGTGGATACGGTGATTGTTAGCATACTGACGCAGCTTTCCAACATTGAATATACGCTCTATCAGGATTACTTTTGTCAACAACTGCCTGTTTCCTTCCTCGCTGACAAATATAATATTTCAGTTACGGCGACAACGACCCGGATTTACAGACTAAAACGAAAAATTCGCACATTATCCCATCAATATTGTCTAACTCATATATAAATATATCCATGTAAAGCAAAAAAGCGGAGCTTCTCTCCTAAAGAGAAGCTCAGCTACTCGTTCTGGTGACTAAACTTGCTTTCACCCTATACCCCTACTTAATTCCCGAAATTGTATAATTCTCGATAATATACTTTTGGAAAATAATGAAGATAATCATAATCGGAACGACCATAAAGGTCGAACCCGCCATTTGCAGGGCAAATTGACTTTCGTTCTGTCCCTTGAGCAGTGATAAACCTACGGACAAGGTGTACAGCTTCTCATCGTTCGCAATAATGAGCGGCCATAAGAAGCTGTTCCATCCACCGATGAAGGTCAGGATCGCCTGTACCGCAATAATCGGTGTCGAAATGGGCAGCACGATTTGTAAAAAAGTGCGGAACTCCCCTGCTCCATCAAGTCGTGTCGCCTCCAGCAGTTCTTCCGGGATATCGGACATGAACTGCCGGAAGAGGAAGATCGCGAACGCGCCCACCAATCCAGGAAGCACAATCCCCAGCATGGAATTGGTCAACCCCATCTGGTTTAGAATCAAATAGACGGGAATCATCGTCACTTGACCTGGAATCATCATGGTTGCCAGCACCAGATAGAACAGGAAACCTTTGCCCTTAAACTGAAATTTGGCAAAACCATAACCCGCCATAGCGTTAAGGAATAATCCGAAGAAGGAAGCTAGGACAATGATCAGCGTATTCGTCAGGTAGGTTCCAAACGCCATGCTATCGAATAGGATTTTAAAATTATCCAGTGTAAAATGCTCCGGCCAGATGGTTGGAGGAATTTTGGTTACCTCGCCCTCTGTCTTAAAGGAGGATAAAATCATCCACGCAAAAGGCAGCACCATCAACAGACCTCCCACAGTCAGGAGAATCGCCACGAACCATTGAAATGTTTTTTCACCACTGCGCGTATTGGCGCGGGCTTGCTGAACAGCTGTTTTCACGCTCATCACCTCTCTCTATCAGGACTCCGCTTTATTTTGCAAACGGAACTGAATCAGCGTTACCGCGATGATCGCGAAGAACAGAATGAACGATCCCGCCGCGGCATACCCGAATTTACTAAATTGGAAGCCGTTATTGTAAATGAACAAGGATGCCGTCAGCGTGCCGTCCAGCGGTTTCCCTTTGGTCATGACAAAAGGTTCCTCGAAAAATTGCAGCCAGCCGATCATCGTCGTGATGGACACGAAGAAAATAGCGTAACGAAGCTGCGGCAGCGTAATATAACGAATTTGCTGCCATGTATTGGCCCCGTCAAGCTGGGCCGCTTCATAATAAGAGCCTGGAATGCCTTTAATAGCCGCAATAAAAATAATCATGTTTAAACCGATGCCCCGCCAAACCGCTAACACAATCAGCGAAATTTTCGCTACTGTTGGATCGGTCAGCCATGGGACGGGACCTAAATTCACCAGACCAAGCACGTAGTTGAATAACCCAAGCGTCGGATTATACAGATAGCTCCAAACCACTGCGACCGCAACCACATTCGTTACGGACGGCAGATAGAACACGACGCGGAATACTTTGAAAGCACGTGATTTACCCATGTTAATCAGAATCGCGATGCTGAGCGAAAATATCAGCACCAGCGGAACGCCAATGATAACAAAGAACAACGTATTCCCAATGGACTTCAAAAAGGAAGGGTCCAAAAGCACGTTCGTGTAATTTTCCAATCCTATAAAGCGAATACTTTCATAATTAACGAGTCCGGACAGATCCATATCCGTGAAGCTGATCACGAGCGCCAGTAGTATCGGCAATAACGAAAACAGCGTTAACAGGATGATGGAGGGACCGATAAACAAGTATGGCGCAAGCTTCTGCGAGCTTCCTTTCATGCCTTCACTCCCTTTGACAATGACGGATATGGATCATTATTTTTTCATTATACTTGCAGCCTGCTGATTAAAGTCATCCATTTCCTTCTGTACATCGGCATGACCGCGGTAAATACGCTCAAAGCTCTTGATGAATTGTTGAGAAACCTCTTCCCATGCAGCCAGTTGCGGCAATGCTGCGGAATGATCCAGCTGTTTGCGAATCGTCAGAAGCATCGGATCACTCTTCAGTTTGGCATCTTCCCACGATTTAGTAGTCGCAGGCAAGTTACTGGACAGCTCCATCCATTTCAGTTGTGTTTCTGGTTTGCTCAGGTAAGCCAGGAATTTGGCCGACTCCTCTGGGTGCTTGCTGAATTTCATAATTGAAAGGTTAGCTCCACCCAAAACGGATAGGTTGTTTACTTTGCCAGGAAGCTCCGCAATATTCCACTTGCCTTCCAGTTCTGGTGCCTTGCTCTTGATTTCTTTAATCATGAAAGGACCGCTGATAAACATTGGAACGATCCCCTCGCCTTGCAAACCTTGAACGGAATCAATTCCAATATCCACTGCGTTAGAGCCATTTTGGAAAAAGGTATTTACATACTTCACAGCATCTACAAACGGTGCTTGGTTGAATAGCGGATTGCCCTGCTCGTCAACCAGCTTGGAACCGTTCTGGAGAGCAAACATAAAGCCCATGGACTGCTCCTTTGCACTAAAGGAGATACCATATTTGCCTTTACCCCGAGCCGCTAGTTTTTGAGCAGCATCGGACAGTTCCTCCCACGTTTTAGGTGCTTCATTGTATCCAACCTGTTTCAGTAGGTCCGAACGATAGAATAAAACTCGCGTTTCAGTGTACCAAGGTACGGCGACCGGTTTAGCTTCAAATTGAGCCGTACTCACAGCGCCCTTGAAGAAATTTTTCGCTTCAAGCTCAGGGTATTTGCTGATGTAAGGCGTGATGTCTGTTAGTGCACCCGCAGATGCTAATTCCGGCACCCATGATGTACCGAGCTGGACAACATCTGGACCTGATTTTGAGGCAACCGCCGTGAGCAATTTGTCGTGAGCGTTATCCCAAGGCAACGCCTGTACATCAACGTGAATATCTGGATTTTCTTTTTCAAAATCTTTTACAATTTCAGGCAGCAACTTCCCTTCCGCTCCCATTCCCCACATAGTGATGGTCGTCTTGCCATTTGCATCTTTGCCCGACGAATCATCCTTGGATGAACAGCCTACCAGCGCCCCCCCAATAATAAGGTGCTTGCCAAAATGATCCCCAATGTTCTTTTCATCATACGAATTCCTCCCGAGATGATCAGTTTACCGATCATGCAATATGATAACGGATTCAAGCACATGAATTTTGCAAAAATTCAATAAGCGACTTCCAATGACCAAATATTGCAATTTGGAGCGACTGAAATCGAATTTTGCAAAATCCTGATACATGCAAATACATAGCAGTTAAAGCATACCGTTATAACAATTATGTTTAAAGCCTAAGGACCATACTCATCAATAGAAACGTTTCGATAGTCATTATAGAACAAATTGAAACCGTATTCAATAGGGATATTATTTTTTATTTACTTGGAATCGCATCTCTTTTTCATTTATTTCAATCTTTATTACGCTATTTGTCCTATAAAAAACCCCCGTTTTGCATTTGACTCTCCATTTGGAAGCGTATATAATCCAACTGAGTCCAACAATAGAAACGTTTCGATTAATAATACAACAGAAGATTATGCTTCTATACTAGCTATTAGCCTGTTCAGCACTTTTTTGAATCAACTTTATCCAAAAAATCTCATGAATCTGAAAAAGAGAGCTGTTTTACCAACCAAACAGCTTACGGAGGATTATGATGGAACAACACCTGAATTCCTATTTACAAAACATGACTCTTGAAGAAAAAGTTGACCAACTGCTTCAGCTTGTGGGTGGCTTTTTTGAAGAAGCGGGTACAGAGGGCCAAATTACTGGGCCTATGGCTTCTCTCGGCATCACAGAGCAGACGGTTCACAACGTTGGTTCCGTGCTCGGCCTTGCAGGAGCCCAGGAAGCAATTCGTGTTCAGCAGGCTCATTTGAGTAAAAACCGTCTGGGTATCCCGCTTTTAATTATGGCAGATATTGTACACGGCTTCAAAACGATTTTCCCTATACCGCTGGCTATGGGTTGCTCATGGGATATGGAACTTGCAGAAGAGAGCGCTACCATCGCTGCTCGGGAAGCAGCCGTATCCGGTGTTCACGTCACATTCGCTCCTATGGTCGATCTGGTACGTGACCCACGCTGGGGTCGTGTAATGGAATCTACTGGGGAAGACCCATATCTCAACAGTCAATTTGCCCGTGCGTTTGTGCGCGGATTTCAGGGTAATGATCTGACGAATGATACCGAGCGGGTAGCCGCATGCGTGAAGCACTTTGCTGCTTATGGAGCCGGTGAAGGCGGACGTGATTACAATACCGTAGATGTATCCGCATGGCAGCTGCGAGAGTATTATCTCCCTTCCTACAAAGCTGCTTTAGATGAAGGCTGCGAAATGGTGATGACGTCCTTCAATACCGTAGAGGGCGTAGCGGCAACGGGCAACAAGCGCCTGATGCGTGATCTGCTTCGTGATGAATGGGGTTTTGACGGTGTGCTCATTTCGGATTGGGCCGCGATCAAAGAGCTTATTCCTCACGGCATCGCCGAGGATGAACGGGAGGCAGCAAAAAAAGCATTGCTGGCAGGCGTAGATATTGAAATGATGACCTCCTGCTACAATGGGCACCTGCCTGAGCTGATTCGCAGCGGACAGCTGGATGAAGCGCTCGTTGATGAAGCAGTGATGCGTATATTGAGGCTTAAACAAAAGCTGGGCTTGTTCGAGAATCCGCTACGCGGCGCAGACCCTGAGCGTGAACGTGAAGTGGTATTCTGCGAAGCCCACCGTGCGGTTGCTAAAGAACTAGCCATTAAATCATGCGTGCTGCTCAAAAATGATTCTGTGCTTCCATTGAATCGCAATCAACATATTGCATTGATCGGGCCTTTTGCAGAGAGCGGCGATATTCTGGGCTCTTGGTCATGGAGCGGTTCACAAGAGGAAGCCATTCGTGTTGTTGATGGATTCCAATCGAAAATATCCTCCTCGCTGCTCACGGTAGCGGCAGGATGCTCTGTAGACAACATAACAGAGGAGCAATATGCAGAAGCTCTGCATGCTGCCAGTCAAGCAGAGATCATCGTACTAGCGCTTGGCGAGCGCTCAGATATGAGTGGTGAAGCAGGCAGCCGTTCAAATATTCGCCTGCCGCAGGCTCAATTGGAATTGGTGAAACGCCTGAAGACACTGAACAAGCCCATGGTAGCTGTACTGTTTAATGGTCGTCCATTGGATCTGCACGGCGTCATTGAAGAAGCAGACGCTGTACTGGAAGCCTGGTTCCCTGGTGGCGAAGGCGGCGCGGCAATTGCCGATTTGTTATACGGTGATGCTGAACCTACGGGTCGTCTGACGATGTCCTTCCCGCAATCGGTCGGACAGGTGCCAGTGTATTACAATCATTTTAATACTGGACGTCCGCAGTTAGATCCGAACACAACAGAACGCTACGTGTCTCAATATCTAGACGTACCGAACGAACCTTTATTCCCGTTCGGCTATGGCCTGAGCTACACCGATGTAGCCTATGACAGCTTACAACTTTCAGGCGATACTCTTATTCCCGGTCAAGAACTGACCGTTAGAGTGCAGGTAACGAACACAGGAACACGTCCAGTCGAGGAGACCGTTCAGTTCTATGTCCGTGATATCAGCGGTGATACGGTTCGCCCCATGAAGGAACTGAAAGATTTCTGCAAAATCCTGCTTGCCCCAGGCGAAAACCGGGAAGTGGAGTTTACAGTGACCGAGCCTCAGCTGCGGTATCATCATGCAGATTTGAGCTTTGACAGTGACAGCGGTGAATTCGCCGTCTTTACAGGACCTAACAGCCGAGATACTACTGAAGGCCGTTTTCGGTTAGTAAAAGAAACAGGAAAGTGAGGCGTTCCCTTTGATGAATACAAGTCTAGACCAAAATATTTTGCTGCGGGCCGGAGACCTGTCTTTTACCTTCTTAAGCAGCGGTGATGTGTACAAGATCGCTCACGGCTCAACGATGATCAACCAACTGTTGACCAATTCAGTCGATGGTTCCCTGAACAATCTGTACTTGAGACTGTATCGTCCTTCCGGCGTAAGCATCACTCCTCTGCTGGGAGTTCGTTCGCCCGGCGTAATCCGACAAACGGATCAGCAGATTATATGGGAAGGGTTCACTGCCGGTGTAGGCTATCAGGTGACCTTCACACTCAGCCGCCTGGGAGTATGGTTCTGGGATGTAACCCTACAGGGCGATGATGTTGAAGCAGATATTGTGTACGGTCAGGATATCGGCATTGCCGATACCGCTGCTGTGCGCAGTAATGAAGCATATTTGTCTCAATATATTGACCATACTGTCTATCATGATGAACAAAGAGGCTATACCGTTTGCTCACGTCAAAACCAGCCTCAAAGTCAGGCATTCCCATACATTCAACAAGGCTCGTTAACCCGCACTGTTGGTTACTCGACAGACGGATTTCAGTTCTTTGGACTTTCTTACAAGGAAACGAATGAGCCGGAAGCACTGCGCCGCGACACGCTCGCCAATGAAGTGTATCAATACGAATTCGCTTATACGGCGCTGCAATCTGAGCGGGTAAAACTCGCTGGGGAAGCTCGCTTTACGTTTTACGGTCTGTTCCAGCCGAGCCATCCGGCTGCAGTGACGAAGCTGGAGTATCAGGACCTGGTAACCAAAGCACGCGATGAAGTAGCTACCGTTCTAGCGGACGCTTCTGAGACCAGCATACCAGCACACGCGGCAAGTGATCTTCAGGCAGGGCGTGTGGCCCCAGCTCAAACCATCGGCGAACCGCTGCGCACACTGGACTTGACCGATGCCGAAGTGAATCAGCTTTTCCCGAAACGCCAGGAAGAAGAACGGGATGGCGATACACTACTTTCCTTTTTCACGGATAGCTATGAGCATGTCGTACTCAAATCCAAAGAGCTTCGTGTAGAGCGTCCTCACGGACACATTTTAATGGGTGGGCATTACTCTGGAGGTAAGGAAGAAACCATTACAACCACTTCCTATATGTACGGGGTATTCAATTCCCAGCTCGTGATCGGCAATACGAATTTCAACAAAATGATCACCAACGTGCGTAATGCGCTCAACATTCCCAAGACATCCGGTCAACGTATCTACGTCGGAATTCAAGGAAAATATCGCCTGCTCACCATGCCTTCCCTGTTTGAGATTGGCTTTAATTATGTGCGCTGGTATTACAAAACGGCTGACGACACATTCATTATTACAAACCATACGAATGCCGATAGCCCAGAAGTGCGGCTTCACATGCGCTCGGCAAGTGGTAAAGCCTACCCATTCCTGATCACTCAGCAAATGTGTATGCATGTGAACGAATATGAGCTTCCGTTTCATATGGAACGCGAAGGTGACGACCTGCTCTTTAGAGCTGATTCCGCTTCCCTGAGCGCCGAGGCCTATCCCGACCTGCTTTACCGAATGCACGTAGAGGGCGCTCCATTACAGCATGTGAGCGACGCTCAAGCACTGCTACAGGGTGGAGCCTCTCCTGAGGCATCACTGGTCGTTTTGGAACTGGGCGACAGCAGCGAATGGACCTGCACTGTACAGGGCTGGCTGCATGGCCGTTCGACCGGGAAGGACCGAGCACACAAGGAGCTTCACGCCTCCTTTGAAGATGAGCGCGAGCGCTACCAGGAGTATTTTGCCGAGCTTATGAATGGCTTCCATCTGACGCTTGGCCAACAGGAAACCAGCGAGCTATTCCGTGTGAACGCAGTGGCCTGGTGGTACACCCACAACATGCTCGTCCACTACTCTGTGCCTCACGGTCTGGAGCAATACGGCGGAGCAGCCTGGGGAACACGTGATGTATGTCAGGGGCCTGTGGAATATTTTTCGGCAGTGCAAAATTTTGATGAGGTTCGTTCCATTTTGCTAACTGTATTCAGCCATCAGTATGAAGACAGCGGAAACTGGCCGCAATGGTTTATGTTTGACAACTATACTCACGTGCAGCAAGAAGAAAGCCATGGGGATATTATCGTTTGGCCGCTCAAGGTACTGGGCGATTATTTGACCGCTACCCGTGATTACAGTATTCTGGGAGAAAATGTGCCTTACACCCATCGGCATACTTTCGATTATACCAAGCAGACTGCGCCCCTTATGGAACATGCCCTGAAGGAAATCGAATATATTCGAGAGAATTTTCTGCATGATACGTACTTATCGGCTTATGGCGATGGCGATTGGGATGACACCCTCCAGCCAGCCAATGCGCAGCTGAAGCAATACATGGCGAGCAGCTGGACGGTTGCACTCACCTACCAAGTGATTCGTAACTTTGCTGCTGCGTTGGAGCAAGCTCCAGTAAATGTAGTAAGCGAAGCTGATAAGATCGCACAAGATCTACATCAGATGGCGAACGGCATCCGTAAAGACTTCAATCGCTACATGCTGGAGAGCGGAATTATTCCAGGCTTTGTATATATGGAAGAGCCTGGTCAACCCAAGCTCATGCTCCATCCGTCCGACACCGAGACGGGAATCCACTACCGTTTGCTGCCGATGACACGCAGCATGATCAGCCAGTTGCTCACGCCTGAGCAAGCATTGGCTCATGAGCAGCTCATCCGCGAGCAGTTCCTCTGCCCGGATGGTGTGCGTCTGATGAACCGCCCTGCTCAATATGATGGCGGTGTGAGTTCGCACTTCAAGCGCGCAGAGCAAGCGGCCAACTTTGGACGTGAGGTGGGGCTGCAATATGTGCACGCTCATATCCGCTTTGTGGAAGCCATGGCCAAGTTAGGACGCAAGGATGACGCTTGGCACAGCCTGAAGCTCATCAATCCGGTCGGCATCCGCGCGACCGTACCGAATGCCGAATGGCGCCAAAGCAACGCGTATTTCAGCAGCTCGGACGGTAAATTTAACACCCGCTATGAAGCACAGGAACGGTTTGGTGAACTGCGGGAAGGAGCCGTACCCGTCAAGGGTGGCTGGAGAATCTATTCCAGCGGTCCGGGAATCTACATGAATCAGCTCATATCGAATGTCCTTGGTATTCGTCAGTCAGGCGAGGACCTGATCCTGGACCCTGTGCTGCCGGACGATCTCAACGGATTGGAATTTAAATTTTCCTTTGCAGGAAAGCCAATCACCTTCGTCTACCGCATGCTGCAAGAGCATACGAGCGGTGAGCAAGGCCGTGCAGTATTGAACGGTGCCCCTCTGGAAAGTGAGCCAGCCGATGATAATCGCTATCGTTCCGGTGCCTTGCGCATCAAACGTGAGACTTTCGAGCAGGCGTTAGCAGAACATGATGGTGTACACCGTCTGGAGATTATTTTATAAATCGAATGATGCATAAGCAAAATCAGGTATAGGCAACAAAGGAATGGCGATCTTGCGGGATCGCCCTTTGCTGCTTGCATGTAGAACTACGACATTTTGAATAGATATGTGGTTAATAATCCATATACAATAGCACATATAAGACGAACACAAGGAGGTGACGTTGTGGTCAGCATTAAAGATATCGCCAAACAGGCGGGCGTTTCCATATCTACCGTTTCATATGCTTTGAACGGTAGCGATAAGGTAACAGAAGAGACTTGCGCACGTATTTTGGCCATTGCCAAAGAGCTTAACTATGTGCCCAATGCCGCCGCACGGAATCTCAAGAAAAGGCAGACCAAAATTATTGGCGTATTCCTGACTGATTTTCGCGGAGACGTTTATGGAGATTTGCTGTACGGCATCAAGGAAATTTTGAACCGCAAGGGCTATGACCTCATTGTCTGCAGCGGCAAGCAATCACATCGAATGCTGCCAGAACGCATGATTGACGGTGCCATCGTACTGGATCAGACGTTTGATAGTCAGGAGCTGCTGAACTACGCCGAGCGCGGACATAAAATTGTCGTATTGGACCGCGAACTGAATCATCCTAACATTAACCAGGTGCTGCTGGATAACAAAGCAGGTGCCGCGCTCGCCATAGAGCATCTATTGGAATTGGGACACCGCAAGCTATATGTTGTGACCGGACCAGAAGGTTCTTATGATTCCTGGCAGCGGATGCAGGCGGTCAAGCAGACCATTGAGCGTAGCGGCGTCGCCGAGATGATTGAAATTGACGGCAATTTCGAGAAATCGGGCGGTGAGCAGGCGGCTGAGATCATTTTACAGCAGCAGGCTCGCCCAGATTCGGAACCTGTAGCTGTATTTTGTCTCAATGATGAAATGGCCGTAGGCTTTTACAATCGAATGGCTCAGTCAGAGCTTACCATTGGCAAGGATGTTCATATCGTCGGCTTTGATAATATCGAGCTGGCGCAATATATTCAGCCCCGGCTGACAACGATAGACTACTCCAAGCGCAAATGGGGCGCTGTAGCCGCTGAACAGGTTCTCAAAATCATTGCCGGGGAAGACGTGGAGCATGAACGGTTGTACGTTACGCTTGTCCAAAGAGAATCGGCAGGCGCGGCGCTCATCACCCAAGACCAGCAGGAGCACTAATGAATCGTACAGAAGTGCCCCCACCTACCCACTTCCAAAAAAAAGAACTTCCACTGTCCCAAAATGGGTAGGAAGTTCTTTTAGCTATACTTATTTAACCTAACAAAACCTCAAGTAAATTCGCCAACGACCGTAAGGGATTGGCAATCGTCAGCCCTGTCTCCAACTCCACCTGCAACGCAGCATCAACCATCGATAACTGTGCTACAGCCAGCCCTCTGCTGGGATCAGCCTTCCTCAATTCATGCAATGAACGAACCAGCAATTCCTCATACTCATCTTTACGTCCCTGCATAATCAGTTCAAAAGCGCCCTCCACCACCTTGACCTCTATTAAAGAAGAGAGGTCCGGCTTGCCTAATAGATTGGCCGTATGATAAAGACGCTTCATCGTGCCCTCTACGGTAGCCGGATTCGTGAATACCAAGGTTCGTGGCAGCAAATCATCACACATCTCATGAAATAGAGGCTCATCCAGTGCGACAATTGGCGTAGGCATTGACCCTTGAGCCTTCTCCGCCAAAGCAATATAATTCGTACACGTTATCAAAATAACGTCTAGATCGCTTTGAGACATCCATCTCAGCTGCTCTTCTACCTTGCGACTGGCATCATCTGAAGAAAAATGCGGATCCGACGATACCCGGCGCATAAGTCCCGGTTCCACAAAATGTACCAGCTCCACCTCATAAGAAGCAAAAGCTCGTTCCACATAGGCAATGTTCGAGTGATGCGCATGCAGGCAACCCACACGTTGCTTCAAGTCTTCCACCGTCCAACCCCCTGATATGTTTGCCCCATTTTAACAGGAACCGGACGGTCTGGACAGTGCCAATCAGATCACATGACGAGCGTATTCTTTAAAATTTACTGTTCGTATTTTTCCACTCTGTTTTAGCTGGAATCTCCTGAACTACATCCCAATGCTCGGCTATTTTGCCGTTCTCCACACGGAACAGATCATAGACAGCAGCTGAGATTCCCTTAGGAGATTTCAGTTCACTTACAACCAGCACGAAGTTGCCTTCTCCAAGAACCATATGCACCTGATCATATCCAATAGAAGCTCCTTGACCCGTAGCGGATAATGCTTGCTTCAGACTGGATACACCGTCACCAAAAAGAGGATTATGCTGAATGTACTGATCCCCATTATAATAGCTTTCCAATGCTGCACGATTTTTGCCAACCAGCACATCATCTACAAACTTGCGGATCAGCGTTTTGTTTGTCTCGGTTTGGTTGAGATCCGTGACTTGTGTTGTTCCGTCAATCATGGTATGTCCACTTGGATTGGTTGGAGCCGAGTCCTGCATGTTATCCCAATGCTCAACAATTTTACCATTGCTATCGAAGCGGAAAATATCAAAAGCAATGCTCGTTTTCCCTGCAATAGACTTTTTATAATGTACTGCTACATCATTGCCATCCTGAATAACCCGCTGGACTTCGACCAGCACATTGGCTCCCTTGGATTGGCTAATCCCTTGCAAAAAGGCATCTCTCCCGCTAGCAAAGCTCGGATTATGCTGAATGTACTGATCTTTGCTGATCCAAGCCTCAGCTGCTTTCGTATCGCCCGTTTCAAAGCTCTTCAGAATCTCTACAACCTTATCCTTATTACTCACCCCGATTTGCAAGGTTTGGCTGGCCGGGTCCCAAATCACTTGCTTGCCCCACGCTTCTTTGACGACATCAACTGGTACATAGGTTACCCCTTGCTTGGTCAAGATGGTCGAGGTGGATAGTGGTACCTTAATCCCGTTGATTTGCGCTTCCGGACTGCCTGATACCAGTACAACCGTCGCTTGATCATAACGAATCGTCGTACTTTGACGCGCCGTATTGAATGTAATATGCTTGGCGTCCAGCGGAATTCCCAAACTAGTAGCCAATTGTCTCAGGGGGATCAACACCTGCTTATTTCTCACGATAGGCGCAATTTTGTAAGCCTCCTTCTTGCCATCTACCCAAACCTGGATACCCGTAGCAGGTTTTACGTCGGCTGCTAAAGCCGGTACAGCAGAAGACAGAACGAGCAAGCCAGCAATTGCAGCAGTAACCGTATGTTTTTTCATGAATGTAAGCCCCTCTCAACCTGTAAAATAGAGTATGGAACGCAATTTCTCTTTATGTAACTAGTGTGGTTGCAGTTAACTACGAAGGTATATGAACTCTTCCCCACCTATATAACTTTAAACCCCATTTAAATCATTTGAAACCTTATTAACCCTCCTTTGAATTTTTATACTTATGACCGTTGTCATGCAAGTCACAAACCTTCGAATAAAGGATATGGAAAGCAATAACAATGTATGATCATCCTCATCATTTTATTATAAATAACATGTACTAATGAAGGTAGCTCAAAAAAAACGGCTCCTATCACCAAGCGAATGGACGCTTTTTGAATAGAAAGCCGCTGTTACCTCATTCATATTGTTATACAGATAACGTCCTCCGAAACTTGATAAAGCTCCCAATTCGCCAGATTGAGATATATACCAGCGCCATCGTAATGGCCAGCATGCTAATTTCGGTCGTACCCAAACTACTGAGGTATTGAGTCAGAACAACCCGAATCAAAATAATAGCGATAATAATATACTTAAAATATTGGTTCGGCTTGGGATAGATGAGACCGTCATCCCGTCTTTCATACGCCGTATGCAGCAAAATAACGTAGCCAAACAGAGCCCCTAATAACCCAGCAACCAGTAGCTCCCAAAAGGCGGGAGGCGCGTACGTTTGACCAGGAATATGCATCAATTGATATACCGATATCATCATAGCTGGGAAAGCGATAAACATAGGGAGCAAAATCCGAAATCCTTTTCCCTTTACCGGGCCCCTTCGTCTTTTGGTTCTCAACCAAATCATCAGACCCACCAGAACAGCCATCAATGCATAGATAAAGATTGTCGCCATGGTGAAATTCCTTTCTAATATAGAGTCATTTATCCTAAGTTAAATCGACAGTTTTTTCTCCAGCAAATAAGCGTTCAAGCGGATCAATGCATATGCAGCAACCCAACTAATCAACACCGCAACCGGAAAATGCCAGGTAAAAGGAAACCACTGTCCGTTGTGAACATGATGAAACTGCTCATAAATCCGCTGATCGCCTGACCAATAAAAGACGCTTCCTCCACCCATCAAAAGAATCCACAGGATTGGGCTAAGCGGCCGCAAGGTGCTATATTTGGTACTGGCCGTCAGCAGACCCAGCGCAATAACCAACGGCGTAAAGGCGATAATCATTACAAACCAGTTTAAGCCGGCTATCATAAAAGACGCTGCATCCGCAAACGTATAAGCCTGTATGGTCGATGAGATAAATAGCGCGTATAGAGAACCTACTACAAACAAGAGCAATATCACGACAATGGTTTGTAAAATAGCAGCAATCCATTTGGCGCTAATTAGCCACATACGCGGATAGGGAAGGGTCAGCCACCATCCGTAGGTGTCATTTTCCCATTCTCTTCTCAGCATTCCCACACCCATGAAAACAATCATGTACGGCAAGCCCAGGGTGACATACCACAGCCTTGTCAATTCGAGTTCATTGTGAAGAGCGAAGTACAAGGAAATCGCGAACGCCGCAATTAGAAATAGTGAAAAATATACAAGTCTCCACGATCTGGGCAGTCGATTGCGGCTTTGCTTTCTCCAGCTTCCTTTATTTCGAAATTCATGGCGTATTAAATCTTTGAACAGCCCGAATGAATTCACGCCTTCCACTCCCTTTTGTACAAATTGCGGAACACCTGGTTCAGCGAGCCATGCTCTGCACGCAGATCATCCGATTCACCAGACCATATCACTCGCCCGCGGTCCATCATGACCGTGTAATCAAACAAGCCTTCCACTTCCTGAATATCATGTGTGCTAATGAGTATAGATTGTTGCCGATCCTCCAAATAATCAATAATCCCAGCTACGATCGCTTCTCTAGAGAGAACATCAATACCTACAAAAGGTTCATCCAGGATCATAAGCGGTACTTCTCGTGCCAGGCACAGAATCAGCAGCACACGCGCCTCCTGTCCGCGACTCAACCCGGCCATCTTTAGCTCCAATTCCACATCCATATGGTCAGCAAGTTTATAGGCATCCTTTATATTGAAGCCAGGCAAAAAGGACTTCCCCCATTCTAGCGTCTGCTGAACTGTATGATTGGGATACCAACGTGCCCGGTCAGGAAGATAGGATATATTCCGGTTGGTTTCCCAGCCAGGCTGTTGGCCCAGCACCTGAAGCTCGCCCCCGTCCGGCTGAATTAACCCCGTGATGGCTCGAAAGAGGCTGGACTTCCCGCAGCCATTGGGCCCAAGCACACCTACAATACGTCCTGCCGGAATGACGACATCCAGTTGGTCCAATGCTTTTTTATTTCCATATTGCTTCATCAGCTGCTTTGCAGTTACCACAGACTCCGTCATGCCTTTTCGCCTCCTTCCTTGTGATCTCCGTCCTGTCGGCTTCTTATATATTGCTGTACATCTTCCCAGGATAATCCCAGGCTGCTCATCTGTCCGAGAAACTGATCGATATACGTCATAGCCAATTGTTCCCGAAAGCTGGCAATCCGCTCACTGGACGAAGTTACATACGTACCCAGACCGCGTCGCTTCTCAGTCAATCCGTCCCGTTCCAGCTCCTGATACGCCCGCATCACGGTATTCGGATTCATACGCAATTCCTGCGCCAGATCACGCACAGATGGCATTTTGCTTCCCATTTCAATCTCTCCTTTAGCAATGGAGCTTCGTACTTGATTTAATATTTGTTCATATAATGGCTGGCTAAAGTCTATTAAAAATCGGAACGAGCCAACCCGTTGTTCTTCCATGGGTGTTTCCCCCTAATTCGGCTGTATCTATCGTGCCTGTAGTGTATTATATCACTTAATACACGTAATACAATAGCAATTCGTTAAAATGCTAGTCCTGCCTTGCAAATTCCATTCAGTAAATGCTCAGCTTGCGCTCAGATAGCATTCAAGTTAATCCCTTATGATGTATCACGTACCCAACAAACCATAAACGAAAGGTGGAAAATGAAGATGAAGAGCACCAAGAAAGCAATTTTGGCCGGAACGTTGGCGTTGGCATTTTTAGGAGGCGGAGCGCTGTACTCCACAGGCGCAGCCCATGCTGCTTCAACTACACCTGAGAAGGCTCCTACTGCAAGTAAAGCACAGGCACCTAAGGGAAACCCTGGCGATGCTAACGGTCCACAAATCGCAGGAGGAAACTATGCTGAGAACAAGGCTCTCCTGAAACTATTGAAATTGTCCTCCAGTCAGTTGGATACACAGTTGAAGGCTGGTAAATCCCTTGCTACGATCGCCAAAGCACAAGGCGTGAGCGTAAACTCCGTGATTGATGTGATGGTCTCGGATATGAAGTCAAAACTCGCTACGGAAAAACAAAACGGCAAGATTACCGCAAGCGAATATAATCAGCGTGTTTCCAACCTGAAGCAAATGATTACCGATATGGTGAATGGCGTTAAGCCTTCTAAGCCACCAGTAGACGGGGCTAAAGGAGAAGCAGGTAAAGCTCCAGCTAAAACAGATGCGGCTAAGGCTCCTGCTAAGCCAAATGCAGCTCAAGCCTCTGATAAGCAAAAATAGCTACAGCTTCTTTTTTCCAAAAGCTGTAGCTCGATAAGTCACATTCATAAGAACGATTTGTTAATCTGACACAGCCACTCCACAATAATAAATCTCCATCCGGCCTCCCTGTACGGATCGAGAATGAATAAGCCTGCCCTCTGCTACGATACAACAGAAGAGGACAGGCTTATTTTTCATGTACTTGATACAATATGTGGTAAACTAACTTAAGCCAGAGATCACACTTTTTATCCTGATTCAGCAAAAGGAGTATGTAATGAAAATAAATAAACAGGAATTTCATGTACAAGGAGTAAGCTATATCATTAGATCGGCTATGATTCAAGATGCGATGAATTTGTCTGAAATCCGCTTACTGATAGATGGAGAGACTGAAAATTTAGACAGAGAAAAGGGAGAAGCATTCATAAGTACATCCGGTTTTGAACAGCTTATTAAAGCCGATACAGAGCACGCCAAAAATCTATTTTTAGTTGCGGTCGTTCATGATAAAGTCGTTGGATTTTCAAGATGTGAAGGTCATGTTCTGCGTCGATTCGCTCATAAAGTTGAATTCGGTGTGTGTGTACAAAAGGATTTCTGGGGGTATGGAATCGGGACGAATCTTCTGAAAAAATCCATTTCCTGGGCAGACTCTAACGGCATCCAGAAAATGAGCCTACAAGTTCTAGAAACCAATAATAAAGCCATTGAACTTTATAAAAAGCATGGATTTGAAATCGAAGGGTTATTAAAAAACGACAAGATTCTCTCAGATGGTCAATACTACAACACCATAATCATGGGAAGATTCCATAACTAAAAAAGATCCTGTTCCACAGGATCTTTCATCATTTCGAGGCGATATTGGCCCTAGTAGCGATAATCATCGTAGGGATTGCGATTACGATAATGGTCTCGCGGCTGTTGGGCTGCGGTAATCATCAAAAATATGCCTGAGAGCAGGTGCATTAACCAGCCTACAAATGGAATCCACCCAACAACCGAGGTCACAATCCCTAAAATAGATCCATAATAAGTCTCTTTATTAGTTACCGATAGCACCAACGTCACTATGTGGAAAATCAACATAAAGAACAATACAGTATACGCAGAATTTATGACGAGCAGCCCGCCCAAAACAGGAATAGCAAAAAATAGCTCCAATCCGCCCGTAATCCATTTTAATGTTTTTGATGGTGTCATTGTTCCACTCTCCCAATGCTGTTTCATTCCATAAGTATATCCTATCCCCATGCAGGATGACATACATATTTTACTAATTCTATACTTGTATAGCGGCGATCTCACCCCTTTTTCGAATGAGCTAAGCCCTGGCTACATATATGTGAGAGAGAACGAAATTTCGTGATTTTTAAAGGGGGGAGCATCATGGGATATTATATTGAAGTGGAACGTGGCGTTAAGCTGTATGTAGAAGATATAGGAGAAGGCATCCCTGTTTTGATGGTGCACGGCTGGCCGCTGGACCATCGAATGTACGAATACCAGGTTGCCCAGTTGCCTGCTTACGGATACCGCTGTATTCAAGTTGATCTTAGGGGGTTCGGGAAGTCTGATCGACCATGGCATGGCTACAATTATGATCGACTGGCAGACGATCTCCTGGCTGTTATACAGGCCCTTCAATTAAGCCATATACGGCTGATCGGTTTTTCTATGGGGGGAGCAATTGTCACGCGCTACATGAGCAGACATAGGGGATGGGGTGTTGATCAGCTAATTTTGATCGGAGCTGCCACGCCTCGGTTTACCCCAACCAGCGACTTTCCTTACGGCACTCCTGTCGCAGAGGTAGATAAACTCATCAAACAAGCCTATACAGATCGTCCGCAACTGGTAACATCATTTGGCGAAATGTTGTTCGCCAAACCCGTCAGCCAGAGTTTACGTGACTGGTTACGTGATCAGGGCTTTGCGGCTTCGGTTCATAGCATGGCTTGTACTTTGTATTCACTGCGTGACTCTGATTTACGGCCCGATTTGCCATGTATACACGTGCCTACGTGGATTCTACACGGCAAGCTGGATCGGGTCTGCCCTTTCCCTCTAGCGCTCCAAACTCAAAAAGGAATTGCCGGCTCCAGGCTTATTCCTTTCGAACGAAGTGGTCACGGTGTATTTTATGAAGCACTACCTGAATTTAATTCCACCTTACTGAGCATACTATCCCCATCCTCTATACACCCTAATTGAAAGCCTGTTCTCAGAAAAACAAAAAAGACGCCTCAGCGCCGTTACGGCTATGGGGCATCTTTTACTACAAACATGTATCCGCTTAGGATTGTTTGGTATGATTAAAGCTCGTATTGTTTAAAACAGCCAGCTTTTTCTCGCCCTTCACCATGGCAGAACCGCAAATGGGGCATGTCGGCTCGACAGAAAAAGCGAAGTTATCCCGCATCCAGCCGTTGCATGTATCACTGGCGCAATTCCAAACAGTTGTAATTTCCTCAGGAATTTCATCCATTGGCTTTTTCCGTGAATTGTACATAAACATCCCTCTTTCTTCATGATTTATAAAGCGATAAGATGTAATCAGTTCAAAAACGGTCTTGTGAACAGATAAAAACAAATGCCCCAAACGCTATGTTCGGGGCATCTGAAGTAGGCTGTAATTTAAAATTACAGTTTTACAACGTTCTCAGCTTGTGGTCCACGGTTTCCTTCAACTACGTTGAATTCTACGCGTTGGCCTTCGTCCAAAGATTTGAAACCTTCGCCTTGGATTGCGGAGAAGTGTACGAATACATCGCTTCCACCTTCAACTTCGATGAAACCGAAACCTTTTTCTGCGTTAAACCATTTAACTGTACCTGTTTGCATGGAATTACCTCCAAAATATATTTATATGACCTTTATTTTTTACAAATAAAAATTCACATATTGCACAAGGTTATTTCAACCTAAAACAATAACCCTCTACAATATGTGAATCTCAGGTCACAATTTCAATATACTCATATTACCATAAGTGTATTGAAAACGCAAGCACTGGAGAATTTAATTTATGCAGAGTGCTTATGTCATCTATTGCTGCCTCAAGCTGTCTCCATTAGACAAGAGTGAGTCATTAACGCCTACTTAAAACATTATATCCGCAATTGCTTCCTATTATACCAGTAATCAAGAAATAAATATACACAACGTTGCGCAGGAGATGAACTTCTTGAGAAAAAGTCCATCCCCTGCTTTGTTTGCTCATTTTAATTACAAATCCGCTAGTGCTTTAATTTCCTCTGCTGTCAGCGCTTTGTTATATAACTGTACCTCGTCCATGCTGCCGTTAAAGTAGGCATCAGCGACAAAGCGGCTTTTACCGAGATACGCCTCGTTTGTCAGCAACTCATTAGGGTTAAAGGTAATACCGTCATTTACAGCTACTTCTTCACCATTTACATACAGCTTCCCTGTATTCCCCTCCAGTGTAACCGCCACATGGGTCCACTGGTTTAGAGGTAATGATGATTTGGAGAGCAGGCTCTGATCCGTACCTTCATGGATTGTAAACTGGAGTACACCGCTTCCTTGAGAAGGGGTGAGGAACATATGACGAGCCTGGCCGTTGCCGAAATCAAAAATCCGTTGCCAAGCGGCTCCGCCCTTCCAGTTTACCCAAGCGGAAAAGGTAAAGTCCTTCGCATCCGTTACCGTGTTGGGCAGCTGCACGTAACCATCCTTGCCGTTCAGGGCAAGAGCACCGCCAAGCTTCCCATCTTTATCCCATGTGGCACCACCATAGGCCTTACCGTCGAGTTGATTATATGTGCTGTCGACAACCGAAGTTCCTTGGTCCTCACTCCACGAGTAACGTGCGAGCTGAGGGCCTTGAGCCTGCTCGGGAACAATGGCACTAAAACTTTTCTTTGCTGTAGCTTTGTCCTTTTTAATAGTCGCCGTCAATGTAACTGCTGCAGGCTGGGAACCGGCTTCTGGACGGTACACTTCACCAGTGACAGAAATAATCTCAGGGCGGGAAGATTCCCACGAAATCGTGGTATCTTGTGCAGCTTGAGTAGGTAGCGTGAGATCATAAAAAACGTTGCTTGTGTCGCCTAGACTCAGATCCTTCTGCACTGCAGCTACAATCTTGCTGGCCTTCAGATCAGGCTTTAGCGAACCCCATACTGCAACACCCTTGGAGGACAGTGCGGTAAAAGCAAGGGTTTTGGCTCCCGTGTCTGGATCACGGTGCCGCAGGAATACCCCTTTGTACTTCGCACCATCTGCTGTAATTTCCAGCTGATTGTTTGCCCCCAGCTTCCATGTACCGTTCACTCCGCCAGACAGTTTGCCACCGTGATCCAGATTGACGGTAACAGCTTGCTTAATATTGGATGAAATTTCCTTCCCGTGATTTACATACGAGTATTGACCGATGACATCCTTCTCTGACAGCTTTTTCAGTGAATCCTCATCTCCTGAATAGCGATAAGGAGCAACTACAGGCCAACCATCGGCGTTCATGAACATTTCATGTACACGCACTTCAAACTGCTCACCTCTCCCCGGAAAACGGGAGTGAAAAATGACAAAATGCTTTTTCGTCTTGGGATCATAATAAGCCGAGTTATGTCCGGGCGACACATAGCCTGTTCCCAGCCCTGTTCCCGGATCACCAATTTCTCTTGGAATTAGGTAATTACCTATTAACTTGACGCCGTATGGCTCAATGGAAGCGTCATCAAAAAGAGGTTTGTCAGGATTCGCTTTAACCTTGATCATGTCGTTGCCTTCAGCATCGTAGAAAGGACCATCCGGTGTTTTGGACCGAGCCACACGCAAGTTATATCCGCCATCCGCTGACAATCCGCCATAGGACAGGAACAAGTAATAGTAGTCCGTTTGTGGACTGTATTGTATGTACGGCCCCTCCATACGAGCATGGTTACCGCCCGTCAGTTTTTTCCCGTAGCCTTGGCCTGGTAAAGGCTTCCCTGTTTTTTCATCCATCTGCATAATGAAAATGCCTCCGGAGTAGGAGCCATATACCATCCACAGCTTGCCGTTCTTATCATAGAAAGTGTCAGGGTCTACGGCATTGGGATGCTTGGTTGCGTCATAGATCGTCCCATCTTCACTCGGTTGATCCCACATGCCGGACTTCAGGAAAATTCCTTTATTCTTATAAGGTCCTTCAATTTTATCAGCCACCGCTAGGCCCATAGCTGAACGCGGGGAGTCTCCTTTACAAGCGTTATAGTACATATAAAACTTGCCATCCGCCAGTTGAATAACATCCGCTGCCCACAGCGTGTCTGTCTGCGCCCAATCCAGCGCTTCCTTTAATTCTTCTTTGACGTTGGGAATCAATGCATTACCATTTGCCACACCTGTCGCAATTGTATCCCAATTCATGAGGTCTTTGGACTTGGCAGCCGCCAGATGTGAGCCAAAAATGTAAAATATATCTTTCACTTTCAGGATGGATGGATCATGTACGGAAGTCTCCTTGAAGGAAACAGCCTTTTTACTTTGGCTTAAAATATTATTCAGACCTTGAGCTTGAAGGATGGTTTGCTCCAGACTTTGAATCCCAACTGTATCTGAATTGAGTGTGGACTCGGCGCCCACCAAAGAAGCAGGTAACAACAGTGCACCTGCCAGAGAAGCAGCCGTTACTTTACGAACAAATAATTGCTTCATAAATCAATCTCCTCTCGTTTTGAACATTCCTGCTAACATAAAACAATAATGAATAAGACGGTCAGGATTATGTTTGTATTAACTTCTCCACTCTTAAATTAAATGTTGATCATCCCCCTCTTTGAATTAAAGCGCTTTCAACTAATGTGAAAAATAAAACCTCCTGCTGTTAAGAAGGACGATTCAAACCTGACGGTCAATCGTATCTCTATATTATTCAATGAATATGGAAAATTCAATATGTAATTTTATAATTTTATGAATTATTCGTTTAATTATTAACCTTAATAAATGTGTTGCTTTAATTCCTAGTTTAAAGTTATAATTTGACAAGTAAAATTCTATATGTTACCTGCCGATATATCTAAAAAGAATTGTTTTACGATGAATATAATACAAATATTTACATTTTATGAGGAGGTGAAAATTTATGCAATGGTATTTAAATGGATTAAAAAACTATGTAGGATTCCAAGGTAGAGCAAGACGTACAGAATACTGGATGTTTGTTCTATTTAGTGTAATTGCCAGTTTTATAGTCGGTCTGATCGATGGTCTTTTGGGCTTAACTCCAATATTGACTCTCATCTACTCTCTGGCTGTCCTGTTGCCATCCTTGGCAGTTCTTGCTCGCAGACTGCACGACACGGGTAAAAGCGGTTGGTGGATTCTGATTGCTCTTGTGCCATTCGGTGGCATTGTACTGCTTGTATTCGCATGCCTAGACAGTCAGCCTGGCGACAATAAGTATGGGAAAAATCCTAAATTGTAATTTGATGTAGTTGGTCTAAAACCTCTTTCACTTTTGTGAAGGAGGTTTTTTTATACCCGCTTTTCCCCTATCGAAATTCCAGCTATAAGTTTACCAAGAGACTCCAGCGTCCATACTGGATTAAAAAGTATCCTCAAAGAGAGGAAGAACGTACATGCGTTTTCGGAAAAGAACCCCCCTTAACAAATTTAGAAAGGCACCCGTTCAGCAAAGCGAGAGTAAGCCTGAACATCCCGCAGAACAGCTCAGTGCAAATATCGGAACCAATCTTCAGCAGATCAGACAAGCGCTTGGCAACAGCACCGACATCGTCATAAGAGAAATTCGAATCGGCAAGGACGGTGACCAGACCATTGCGATCCTCTATACCGACGGTTTGGTGGACCAAAATATAGTCTCCGACTTCATTATGGAATCAATGATGCTGGACAGCAGCTTGTCCAAGGACGTGGAATGCCGGATTCAAGCTTCCTCTAACGTCATGCAAATGTTGAAAGATTACGCCCTTACTATTGGCAGCATCCAGGATATTAATGACTTTGAAGCCTTATATAACGCGCTGTTGTCGGGGGATGCAATCATTTTGATTGGGGGTGAGACGCAGGCAATATCGGCCAGCGCACGTGGATGGAAGGATCGGGGGGTCACCGAGCCTGCCTCAGAAAATGTCGTCCGTGGGCCTCGGGAAGGATTTTCTGAGACATTGCGTACGAACACAGCCTTGATTCGACGTAAAATTAAAGATCCGAATCTATGGCTGGAGACCAAACAAATCGGTCGTGTAACCCAGACCGATGTCGCTGTCATGTATATAAAGGGGATTGTGAACCCTAAATTGGTTGAGGAAGTACATGAACGATTGAATCGCATAGATGTAGACGGCATTCTCGAAAGCGGGTATATCGAGGAATTAATCCAAGACAAAACCTTCACCCCCTTTCCGACAGTATACAATTCAGAACGCCCAGACGTGATCGCCGCCGAGCTGCTGGAAGGAAAAATTGCGATCCTAGTGGATGGTACCCCTTTTGTGCTTGTCGTGCCTGCATTATTTGTTTCCTTCCTGCATGCGGCGGAGGACTATTATCAGCGTGCAGACATTAGCAGCTTCATCCGTGTCCTTCGTTATACCGGAGTTTTTATTTCCTTGCTCGGTCCGTCCTTATATGTTGCCATCACTACGTTTCATCAGGAAATGCTGCCGACCTCACTGCTAATCGGTCTAGCAGCACAGCGCGAAGCGGTCCCCTTCCCTGCCTTTATTGAAGCACTCATGATGGAACTGACATTTGAAATATTGCGGGAAGCTGGCGTTCGCATGCCCAAGTACATTGGGGCAGCCGTCTCTATCGTCGGCACACTCGTCATTGGACAAGCTGCTGTCGAGGCGGGCATCATATCTGCGGCAATGGTTATTGTTGTATCGATTACTGCTATTTCCAGCTTTGTTCTTCCTGCCTACAATATGTCTATCGCTTTTCGCATGCTGCGGTTTCCCTTAATGGGGCTTGCCGCTTCCTTTGGGCTGTTCGGAATTATCGTCGGAGGCATTGCCCTGATCCTGCATATGTGCAGCCTTCGTTCATTCGGCGTTCCCTATATGACTCCTTTTGCACCTCTCATACCGGCAGACACCAAAGATACCATCTTTCGATTCCCTCACTGGATGATGATGTCACGTCCCCGGTTAGTCGATCAGAAAAATGTCAAACGTCGAAACAGCACTCCGCCCCGCAAATCACGGGAATAGAAAAAAGAGAAACCGTCAGAAAGGAGTGGATCATCATGAAGCGGAAGAAGGCGTTTCTCTTCCTGGTTCTTGCACTCGTCTTACTTCTGACAGGCTGTTGGAATCGTAGAGAGTTGAATGAGCTAGCCATCGCCGTCGGTATGGGAATCGATAAGCAAGGAGATCAATTCCGGGTCTCTATCCAAGTGGTGGACCCTGGCAAGGCATCGGCTAAAAAAGGAGCAGGAGGCGGGGCTCCAGCCACCTTGTATACAGAGGAGGCGGACACCATATTTGAAGCGATCCGAAAAATAACAACAATTAGTCCCCGGAGAATGTATTTTTCTCACCTGCGCATATGTGTTATCGGTGAGTCGTTAGCTGCCGAAGGGATGGCAAAATCTTTAGATTTACTCTCCAGATATCATCAGTTCCGCACTGATTTTTATATTGTAGTGTCCAAGGACGTTAGTGCGGAGGATACGTTGAAAATTATGACGCCTTTAAATCCGATTCCCGCCAATGACCTTTTTTCTTCCCTGGAAACATCACAGAAAAACTGGTCGCCTAGTACGACGGTAACCTTGGATGAATTGATTGCAGCTATGACTAGTGAAGGAAAGCAGCCTGTGTTGACAGGACTTCGGATCATTGGCAATAAAGAAATGGGAGAAACCAGCGACAATGTGCAAAAGATCGCTCCGTTCAGTCGTTTACAGTATTCAGGACTTGCTGTATTCAGAAAAGATCGACTAATCGGATGGTTAGATGAAACTGAAAGTAGGGGCTATAATTTTATCCTTGGCAAAGTGCAAAGCTCTGTCGGTTACGTTGCTTGCCCTAGAGGCGGCAAAGTCGTCTCCGAAATCATTCGCACCCAAACCACTGTAAAAGGAAGCACCTATAGGGGAGAGCCCCAGATTCATATTAAAATGCAGGTTGAGGCCAACGTGGGAGAAGTCGAGTGTACTGACCTCGATTTGACCAAGGTAGGAACGATTTATGACATTGAAAAGCAAGAAGAAGAAAAAATAGAAAATATTATGAAGTCGGCAGTTAGAAAGGCCCAACAATCGTACAAAACGGACATATTCGGATTCGGTGAAGCCATTCACCGCGCTGCCCCGAAGACTTGGAACAGACTGAAACAAAACTGGGATGAGGAACACTTTACAGAATTACCCGTAACGATCAAAGTCGATTTCAAGATTCGGCGCTTGGGCACCATTGGTAGCTCCTTTATTAATGATATGAAAGAGTAATTCCTCACTCCACAAAAGAAGGTGTTTTGCAAAGTGCTATCTCAAATCGTAAAAATCATCGGCATATTCCTCGTCGCTGCTGTAATTAGCTTAATTGAAGTCCCCGACATGTGGAAAAAAGGATTTAAAAAAGAGCTTTGGTTATTTTTCATCCTACTCTTTTTTGCGGTCGGAATTAGTTGTGCCAAGGTATTACACTGGCTCATTCCCACCCCCTGGATTGGATAACAGCCATATATAGACCATTCAGCAATTTCCTGATCCATATGGGCCTAATAAAATAAAGAGGAGGTGAAAAACGGGTGCCCGCACAAATCAAAATCTCAGCACGACAAATCATGATCATATCTGCTTTATTTACGGTCGGAAGTGCAATCCTCATCGTCCCTTCAGGGATGGCACTTGTAGCCAAACAAGATGCGTGGATTGCCGCGCTCGTGGGGGTCGGGGCTGGGCTACTTATCTTGTATATGTACAGCAAGCTTGCGGCGCTTTATCCAGAGAGGACCCTGGTTGAGATGATGGAAACTCTACTCGGAAAATGGTTAGGCAAAACCGTAGGTTTTCTATTTTTCACCCTACTATTCATTAATGCTCCTGTACCGGTGTTATTTTATTTAGGAAATTTTATGACTACTCAAATGATACCAGAAACGCCGATTCTAGCGGTGAATATTCTTTTTGCACTTATCATAGTATTCGCTGCTCGGCTGGGTCTCGAAGTCCTGGCTCGTTCGGCCGAACTGTTGTTTCCTTTATTTACTCTGCTGTATATTTCTTTTGTAGGTTTAGTGGTATCCAACATTAAGCTGGAAAATGTCCAACCTGTATTGGAGGCAGGAGTAGGGCCGATTTGGCCTGCTGCCCTGTCCTTTGTTAGCACAGTATTTATACCTCATATTATTTTGCTCATGATCTTCCCTTCTTCTATAAATCGTTCCGATCAAACCCGTAAAGCTTTTTTCATAGGAAGCCTGATTGGCGGATTAATGCTGGTCGTGGTGGTTGCATTGACAATTTTGGTATTTGGTCCTGACTTAACGGCAAGAAATATATATCCTAGCTATGCGTTAGCCAAAAAAATTAGCATTGGCAACTTTCTACAGCGCATCGAAGCCATCATGGCTACAATGTGGTTTATTTCACTTTTTTTTAGAATCACACTGTATATGCACACCACAGTGACAGCAATCGCCCAAATCTTTTGTCTGAAAAGCGATCGGCAACTGGTGCTTCCTCTCGGGATGTTATTAGTCATCCTGTCCATCATCGTGTACCCTAATGTCCCTTACCAACAAACCTATGATACAAAGACGTGGATTCCCTATTCTCTATCCATTGGGTTGTTTTTCCCCTTACTGCTGCTCTGTATTCATGGGATACGAACAATCTGGTCAAAGAAAAAAACAGCATCCAAAGGGTAAATCACACTCTTTTTTCGTTATCTGCGAATTTTTTTAGCGCTACCTGTTTACAATCTCCTCTTTTAGTTTATTTTAAACGAGTATTAAGCTGGCGCTAAGATTGGGCGTGTATGATGTATTTAAGAATCTGGTAACTACATAAGCCGGATGGGCTAAAGGCATAAACATCACTCCCGTTGGATATCCATATACCGTTCCACCCCGTCAGAAATTTAATGAAACACAAAAGGAGATTTACACTTATGAATCGAAAACGAATGTTGGTCATCTGCACACTGTTGCTGGCGTTATCTATTGGGCAGTCATCTACTTGGGGAAGTCGGGCTAATGCTGCTGCACTGGCTCCAGAGAGAGCCCTTCATGTACAGGACAATGAAGCTTCCAAGGATGATGATCTGTTGAAAGCACTGGGTATATCCTCGGATGAGCAATTATATGATGCGTTATATAATGGTCAAACCTTGGCTGATATTGCACAAACCCATAATCAGGATGCTCAGGCTATCGTTGATCTACAGGTAGCTCAGTTGACGGAGCAGTTGGATCAACGACTGGCCAATGAGAGCATTACCCTAGAGCAATACCAAGCCCATAAGGCAGAACTGACACAAGTCGTTGCCAAAAGTGTATTCGGGCTGTAAGCCTAGACACGACCGAACATCAAAAAGGCGCTGAACCCTTAGAGGATCAGCGCCTTTTCTGTATTGATATAACTTACGCTTGATATACCCGAATCAGATTGGTCGTGCCTGCCTCAGCGACAGGGACGCCTGCTGACAGGACTACAGTATCTCCTTTATGGATATATCCTGCATTCAGCGCGTTACGGATGGAAGATTCGAACATTTCATCCGTTGTGGCTACCTTATCCCCTTTAATCGGGAATACACCGGACAACAGGCAAATTTTAGCGAATACCGTGTTATTCGGAGTAACCGCAATGATCGGTGCCTTCGGACGATATTTGGACACCATACGAGCCGTGAATCCACTGGCAGTCGAGGTAATAATCGCTTTGGCATCCAGCTCCAGAGACGAACTCACCGCACCCTGACTAATGACTTCAGTAATGTTGGTGCTTTGGCGTGCTCTGCGCTTATCGAACTGCTCCTGGTAATCCAATTGGGATTCTGCACTGGCAGCTACCGCAGCCATGGTCCGTACGGATTCAACAGGGTATTTACCTGCAGCAGATTCGCCCGACAGCATCACTACGTCAGCTCCCTGCATAACGGCATTGAACACGTCACTAACTTCAGCTCTCGTCGGACGCGGGTTCACCTGCATGGACTCCAGCATGTGAGTAGCAACGATAACGGGCTTGCCGACCAGATTACATTTGTCGATCATTTCTTTTTGCATCACAGGCACGTCTTGAATTGGCACTTCCACGCCTAAGTCGCCACGAGCTACCATAATGCCGTCCGAAGCTTCGATGATATCATCCAGGTTTTCCATACCTTCGGCATTTTCAATTTTGGAATAAATCTGTACATGCTCGGCATGATGTCCCTTCAAAATTTCACGGATTTCACGGATGTCGTCGCCTTTACGCACAAAAGAAGCCGCAATAAGCTCGATACGCTGCTCCACCCCAAATTGAATGTGCTTCACGTCGCGCTCTGTTACGCCTGGAAGAGTTGTATGAATCCCTGGCAGATTCACACCTTTTCTCGGCTTCAAAATACCGCCGCTTACGATATTACAAATCATCTCGGTACCTTCGATGGAGGTTACAGTCAGATCAACCAAACCGTCGTCGATGAGAATACGGTCACCTGGTTTGATATCCTTCGGCATATCCGGGTAATTCACCGAAATACGATGCTCGTCCCCCAAAATCTCTTCCGTGGTCAGAATGAGCTGGCTGCCTGGCTTCAGTAGAACAGATGCCTCTTTCAGCTTGCCAATCCGTATTTCCGGTCCTTTAATATCCATCATGACAGGGATACAGGTATTCATTTCCTTCGCTGCCTGTCTCACATTTTCAATACGTTTAACATGATCCTCCAGCTCCCCATGAGCCATGTTCAAGCGAGCTACAGTCATACCAGCCTGGATCATTTCTTTTAACAAATCAATGGAGTCGCAGGCAGGTCCCATAGTACAAATAATTTTCGTTTTAAGCATAGTAATGTCATCCTCCTGAATGTCTTTACTGTATAACTTCTTCTCCACTTTGCTTCTCTATCTACATTAAACTTATATAGTCCTATTCTACCTGTACCCGTTCACCAAGACTATGAACTATAGTATGATGGATGTATTACAGTATGATGAATGTTGAAGACATTGGAGAGTGAGTTTTGTGATTACATTGACGGGTATACGGCAGGACAATGGCGTAGACTGGTATGAAAAGGCTGGTGCAAATACCGACAACGATGACTTGCTATTCATTTTGGTCACCTTTGGCAAATGTGTATATTGGGTGAACGATAGCAAGATCATTCTGGGCAAGGGTGAAGCACTGCTTTTACCCGCTCATCTGAATTACTATGGCAAGAGCATTCCTACACTTTTCCATACCAAGTATGTGATACATTGCCGCAAAACATGTACGAACAGCACACTTCCCATACTGAATACAGACCAGCCGTTATGGATCAAGCCCGGATGCTACGATTTGCTGCATGAACGGATCAAATCGATGTATTATCAATGGACTGAACACCCAAGCTACTACGCCCTGATGGCTGACTGTCTGCTGACCGAAGCCATGATTTATATGAACCAGGAATGGGACAAAGGTACCGTTCCTCGCGATAAAGAACGGCATGTAGAACATATGAAACAGTACATTCAGAATCACTACAGGGAAAAGGTAACCAAAGAAGAGCTTGGTGATGCCATTCGCAAAACCCCCAATTATGCCGCGACACTGCTGCGTGAGGTTACAGGCCAAACGATCAGCGAGCATGTACATACGCAACGTATTAAAACCGCTATCTACATGTTGACGGAGTCGCGGCTAACGATTCGTGAAATTTCGGAGTATGTGGGCTATAGTGATGTGTCCTATTTCCATCGGATCTTCAAACGGTTGACAGGTTGCTCGCCATCCGAGTTTCTGGATGAACGTTCCTCCATCGTCTAATCTGATAGCCTGAAGCAGAATTTCACAGATAAAAAAATGGCCGCTTCACATCGAATGCTGCTCTAGTTATCCTTTTTTTCATTAAGGGACAAGAGCGCTCCGTGTAAAAGCGACCATTATATTTATAGTTACACGCATGAATCTGCGTATATTGGTGCTGACTGAATGATATTATTTGGAGGAACCCGCTGTTTTGACTTTGTCCAGCATTTTATCGTTAAAGCCAAACATCCAAGTCAGGACAAAGGATACTGCCATAGCAGCCAAGTTCGCCAAAATATAAAACGGAAGCTGATGGTTCATGTAGAGCAACGTACCTGGAATAACAGTAACCGCCATCCCTGTAGCCGCCAAATGCAAGACCGAAGCAATAAAACCACCAACCGCTCCGCCGATGAGACCCATGACAAAAGGCTTCATATATCTCAAGTTGACCCCGAAGATAGCCGGCTCTGTAATTCCTAGGAAAGCAGAGAACGAAGAAGGAAGCGCCAACGCTTTCAGCTTGCTGTCCTTCGTTTTCAGACCAACTGCCAGACAGGCAGCTCCCTGTGCAGCCATTGCGCAGGTAATAATAGCATTGAAGGCATTTACGCCGTTCTTTTCAAGCAGTTGAATCTCCAGGAAATTAAATATATGATGCACACCTGTAACGACGATAATCTGATGCAAAAAGCCGATGACGATCCCTGCAATACCGAAAGGCAAATCAAGTACAAATATGGTTCCGTGCAGCACCCATTCTTCAAGTGAATGGAAAACTGGACCGATAGCAAACAGTCCCAAAGTGATCATAATCAACAATGTTAAAAATGGTGTGAGAATCAGATCCAGCGCTTCAGGCACTCGTTTGCGTAACGCCCGCTCCAGCTTGGCTCCGATCAAGCCCACGAAGAAGGCTGGTAATACCGAGCCTTGATAGCCCACCACAGGAATGAAACCGAACATCGTCAACGGATGGGCTGAGCCGTCCGCAACACTATACGCGTTAGGCAAAGCCGGGTTTACCAGCATCAGACCGAGAACGATACCCAGCACCGGACTGCCGCCGAATACTCTAAAGGCTGACCATGCGACTAACGCAGGCAAAAAGGCAAAAGCCGTATCCGTTAATACCTGTGTATATAATAAAAAGTTAGGTGAAATATCCTGCGGCGTCATGCCGAGCAATGCGAGAATTTGCGGCTGAGTGAGCAAACCGCGCAGTCCCATGAACAACCCCGTAGCGACCAGCACTGGAATAATCGGTACAAACACGTCGCCAAAGGTGCGGATAGACCGCTGGAAGACGTTGCCCTCCTTTTTCGCCTGACTCTTCACCTCTTCTTTAGATGAACCCGTCACGCCAAGCTTTTCAACCTCATCAAAAATCCGATTTACCGTTCCTGTACCAAAAATAATTTGATATTGACCTGAATTGAAGAAAGCCCCCTTAACCTTGTCGATCTCCTCAACCTTTTTCTGATCAATTTTCTCTTTATCATGCACCATAATGCGCAGGCGCGTTGCACAGTGAGCAAACGAAGCGATATTTTCCTTTCCACCGATCGCCTCGATCACTTCTTTAGCTATCTCTCTGTTTTCCGCCATGATGTTCATCCCCTCGTTCATTCCGTTATGTTTGATGATTAACGATCCACTTGATGAATTAGCCTACTCATGTAAAATTCCATTTTACCGCTTGGAAGAGAGCCTCTCCCTTGTCGGCAAAAAAGCGTATTTCGTCACTCTCTGGGTGCGGAAAAATACGACTGGTGAACACTTCTTCCCCATCATTGACGAAAATCTCAACTGAAGATGTATCTACAAACAGATGAAGTTTAATATGATCCTTGTCCCATGCACACTGCCGTACTTCACCGTACGAAGTGGCTACAGGCTCACCCGATTGCGTACGATCCAATACAAGTTTACGGCTAACGGCATTATATTTAATCACCGTTTTCTCCGTCTCACTCGCACGGAATTCAATACCGAATGCCTTGGCATCCAAAAGATCTACTTCGCAGATCATCTCATAGGCAGTACCCTTAAATCCTTCGTAGGTTTTGCTCTCTGAGGACAACGTGTCAGCTACCCGATCCTCACTATTTCTACGCAGCGTGGTTAATTCGGGGATAGGCCGCTGCAAGAGTTTTCCCTCATGAAGCGTAAGTTCCCTCGGTAATGTCAGACAGTGGGCCCATCCGTTCGGATCTGTCGGATATTCGATATCCGGCAGCCCCATCCAGGCCACCATAATACGACGCCCCTGCGGGTCAATCATCGTCTGTGGTGCATAGAAGTCGAAGCCCCGATCAAGCTCCTGGAATGCGCCGTGCTCCAGTGTTCTTGACTCTGTATCCAGCAGTTTGCCGATGACGTAGCCCGATTGATAAATATTGTGGTTTTCATCCCCTGAAGGCTCCAAGCCCTGTGGAGAAAAGACCAACACACCCGCTCCATTCAGTTCAAAATAATCCGGGCATTCCCACATATATCCAAACGATTCCAGCCCCGTGCTCAGTTCTCCCTCGAACTGCCAAGTGTGAAGATCCGTTGAACGATAAAGGACAACGCAGCCTGTTGAATCTGTTCTTTGTGCACCAATCACACAGTAGAAACTATCGCCGTCCTTCCACAGCTTGGGATCACGAAAATGGTCTGTATAACCTTCTGGCACATGGCCAATAACAGGATGCTCCCACTTGGTAATGTGACCGCTCTCATCCATAACAGCCATGCATTGATAAGGATGTCTGATCCAGTTTTCGTCACGAGTATTTCCTGTATACATCATGTATAATTTGCCCTCATGCTCCAGCGCGCTGCCGGAATAAGCCCCATGCGAGTCGAAGTAGTCTCCAGGTGTGATGCCAATGCCTGCACTATGCCATGTGACCAAATCTTTGGATTTCAAATGATACCAATATTTCATTCCGTGATCGGTTCCTAGTGGGAACCACTGATAAAATAAGTGGTATTCGCCTTGATAATATGAAAATCCATTCGGATCATTGAGCAAGCCTGTCGGTGGTTGGATATGAAACGACTGCCGCCACGGACATTGCTCCACCTTTTTCTGCAAGCTTGCTATTTCACCGGGCTCAGCCTGCTCGATTAATCGATACTTTTGTTCTTTTGTCATTTTCATAGGTGTACCTCATTTTTTTAAAACTTAGATTTTTGGGAACCGGTTCCAATGTAATGAAAAAAAATTAAACGGAACCGGTTCCTATACAATGAAAAAAATATACTCATCCATGGATTTGCAACCGATTCCAATTGTGCAAGAGTGCAATGGAACCGGTTTCGAAGAAATTATAATCCACCTGCTCAGCGTTTGTCAACGCTTTCTCTTTCAATAAGGGTATAATCCATGACTGTCACTTGCTCTACCGTTTTATGTTCTACCAGCCGTACAATGTTTTGGGCTGCTACACGTCCGGCCTCCATATACGGATATTGAACAGTTGTTAGCGCAGGGTGAATGACCTCCGTAATATCGTATCCCCCAAAGCCAGTGACCGACAAATCCGACGGGATGGTAATTCCTCTGGAATAAGCCGCGTTGATTACCCCAAGCGCGATATTATCCGTAGCACACACCATCAACGATGGCTTGAATTGGTCTAAGATGGCGGATGCGGCAATCCTTGCATCGGACATTTTAAATCCGGTTTCATAGTATCTGATATCATATCCTGCGGCTCGCATCGTCTCGTCCGTATAACACGTAGCAGGTAACGCATCGCGAACAGCCTGCCTAAAGCCCTCTTTGCGTTGCACACCGACAGCAACGTCCCTTTCAGTAACACCGACATAGGCAATTTCACGGTGGCCCTGTGACAGGACATATGCACCGATATCATATCCGGCACGATAATCATCATGGATAAGGCTATGGATCTGCTCATGTTGTTGGCCTACCAGCAATACCGGAATACTGATATCTCGAATCGCGGTCAGGTGGTCGTCTGTAATTTGAGCAGCCAGCAGAATGATGCCTGAAATTTTTTGTCGTGCGAACTCATAGATCGCTTCGATTTCACGCTTTACATCCTGACTCGTATTAGAGATCAGCATCTGGTAATGTTGGGAACGCAGCTCCTCATCAATCCCCATTAACGTATGGGATGTCGCAAAGGAATCCAGCCGTGGCACGACGGTTCCGATAATGTTGGTTCGTTTTGCCTTCAAACTTTGGGCAAAGGTATTGGGCACATACCCCGTGGCCTTAACCACCTTTTCAATTTTACGCTTAGTGTCCAGGCTGACAGATCCGCCGTTCAAAAAACGGGATACGGTGCTCTTGGATACACCAGCCATTTGGGCTATATCTGCAATTGTCTTATTCATGAGGTCCCCCGGAGATTTTCATTTTCATAAGCGTCCAAAACTTCTCATTTCATATAATTCTATAATACCATATGGCAGGATTGGATTGCTGTAGCTTCAGTTTCACTATGCACAAAAAGCCGTCCCTTCCATGAAGAAGGAAACGGCGTTTTATGATGGACTGAATTTTAAAAATCAAAGTTGTCCGGATCTGGACCTACCCGAAGATTGGCATTTAACTCCTGAATTTGATCCATATCCTCACGCGTCAATTCAAAGTCAAAAATATCGGCATTTTCGACGATTCGATGCGCCTTGGTGGACTTGGGAATAGTGACGACTCCCTGCTGTACATCCCAGCGTAAAATCACTTGAGCCACCGATTTACCGTGCTTGTTCGCTATGTCTTGCAGCACCGGATGATCGAGCAATTGACCCTGCATGAGCGGGGACCAGGCTTCCATTTGGATGTTGTTCTTTTGACAGAATTGCAGCAGCTCGGTTTGGGTTAGCTGCGGGTGAAATTCCACCTGATTGACCATTGGCTTGATTTCTGCATCCTGCATGAGATCTTCCAAATGATGAATTTGGAAGTTGCTGACTCCGATGGCCTTAATCCGTCCTTCTTTATACAAGGACTCCAAAGCTCTCCAAGCTTCTTTGTACTTCCCTTGAACCGGCCAATGAATCAGATATAGATCCAGATAGTCCAGTCCCAGTTTGTTTAGGCTTGCTTCATAAGCCGCTCGTGTCTCTTCATAGCCTAAATCTGCATTCCACACTTTGGAGGTGACGAATAGTTCTTCTCTGGACAGATTATTCTCCGAGAGGGCTTCCTGAATAGCCTGTCCTACACTGTTTTCATTCGCATAGATTGCCGCTGTATCTATACTGCGGTAGCCATGCTTTACAGCAGCCTTCACAGCATTGACCAGCTCTGAACCTTCTTCTACTTTAAATACCCCGATGCCAAACCAAGGCATGCGAACTCCGTTGTGCAATGTTGTTGTGCTTTGTAGGTTTTGTGTCATTTTGTATCTTCCTCTCTATTTTTTAAAAGTTTTAGCCTACCAAGGCGGTTGTATCCCTTTTTTCGAGCATACGACTCCAGACTGTCAGTAGAACCGCCACCAAAACCATTACCCCACCGACCCAAGTTGTATGCATGAGACCCATTGAATCTGTCACAATACCTCCCACATATGCTCCGATTGCGATCCCTGCATTGAAGGCCGCAATATTAACAGCAGAGGCGACATCGACCGCTTTGGGTGCAAAACGTTCGGCTAACATAACTACATACACCTGTAGACCAGGCACATTCATAAACGCAAGCAATCCCATAAAGAAAATCGTCACCAGACCTGCCGTTTGAAATGGCACGGTAAACCACAGCAGAAACAGGATCACAGCTTGAATCAGAAACATGTAAAACAAAGCTGAAAGCGGTCTGCGGTTCGCAGCTTTTCCACCGATGACATTCCCGATAGCAATGGCGATTCCATACAATAAGAGAATGAACGTTACCGTATTTTCTCCAAAACCGGTTATGTCATGAAGTAATGGAGATAAATAAGTAAACACGACGAATGTGCCCCCATATCCCAAGGCAGTAATGATAAATGCAAGTAGCAAGCGACCATTCGTAACCAGTTTGACCTGCTCGCTGAAAGGAGTCTTATTCCCTTTTCGGAGCGTAGAGGGCAGCAGAATCAGATTAGCAATGAGGGCCACAACACCGACGACCACAATGGCCATAAATGCAGCCCGCCAACCCCATTGCTGCCCCACGTAGGTGCCCAATGGTACCCCTGTGACGGTGGCAACGGTCAAGCCGGAGAACATAATCGAAATGGCACTCGCCCGCCGATCATCGGGAACAAGGTCGGCCGCGATGGTGGACCCGATGGACATGAACACTCCATGGGAGAACGCCGAGATGACACGTGCAATCAGCAGCAGGGTGATTCCACTAGAGACCGCAGCAAGGCTGTTGCCTGCTATAAACACAATCATGATCCACAGCAGTAGCGTTTTACGAGGAACACTCGATGTTAACGAGGTCAACACAGGTGCCCCAATGGTAACCCCTAATGCATACAGCGTTACAGTTAGTGCGGACATTGTTACGGATATGTGCAAGTCTTCAGCGATCAGGGGAAGCAATCCTACGCTGATGAACTCAGTGGTCCCAATGGCAAAGGCACTTACGGCTAAAGCCAGTAATGGCCAGATACTTCGTTTGGATTCTGGCGACATGTTTTTCACTCCTATCTATAGTAATCTTCGACCAGCAGATGTTATTATGAGTTATTCAATCAATTATGAACAGTACGTACTTTTTAGTGATATAGGTACCAAAAAGTACCCTAGAGGCGACATACACGGAGGGATCGGCATTGGGAAAGAAAAAATACAATATCTCTGTTGAGGCGACATTAGAGGTGATCGGGGGAAAATGGAAGTGTGTGATTCTGTGTCATTTGACCCATGGAAAGATGCGAACAAGTGAATTAAAGCGCATGATGCCTTCCATAACACAAAAAATGCTGACTCAACAGCTTCGTGAATTAGAGGAAGACGGCATTGTCAATCGGATTAGCTATAATCAGGTTCCACCCAAAGTGGAGTACGAGCTTAGTGAATATGGATGTAGTTTGAAAAGCATTTTGGATTCACTTTGTGCCTGGGGAGAAAGACATATTATTAAAGAATACGGGGATAAATCTGCGGTTTTGGAGGATAACATTCTGAATAAGCTGTAAAGCAAAAAAAAAGCGTCTGCACTAGATCAGCAGGCGCTTTCTCTCTCTTACAATTCCAAGATTTACGAATTGGACATCATTTTATTTGGTAAAATCAATGACCATACGTCCTTGGATTTTGCCATGCTCCATCTCTTCGAAGATCTCATTGATGTCTTCAAGCGGACGTTTTTGTACAAGAGGAACAACTTTACCTTCTGCAGCAAACTGGAACGCTTCTTTAAGGTCTTCACGAGTACCGACCAAAGAACCGATTACTTGAATGCCGTCCAGAACCAGACGCGGAATGTCCAAATCCATTTTATCGGTTGGAAGACCTACAGCTACGACACGCGCGCCAGCCTTCACAACGTCAATGGCTTGGTTGAAAGGTGTTTTGGCAACAGCAGTAACCACGGTTGCATCCAGACCAGCACCGTTCGTTAATTCCTTAGCTCGGGCGACTGGATCTTCTTTCATGCTGTTAACAATATAGTCAGCACCAATTTTTTTGGCCAGTTCGAGTTTTTCATCACTGATGTCAAACGCTACAACTTTAGCATTGAATACATTTTTGGCGTATTGCACAGCCAAGTTACCCAAGCCGCCGATACCGAAGATACCGATCCATTGTCCTGGTCTGATATCGCTTACTTTAACTGCTTTATATGTTGTAACCCCTGCGCAAGTTACACTACTTGCAGCGGCAGGATCAAGGTTATCTGGTACTTTGACCGCATAGTCAGCTGTGACAATACATTGTTCTGCCATTGCACCATCTACCGTGTATCCGGCATTTTTAACTTCACGACACAAAGTTTCCCGTCCGGTTAAACAATATTCGCAGTGACCGCAGCTTTCGAACATCCAGGCAATACTTACGCGATCGCCAATTTTAAGACTGGTCACTCCTTCACCTAATTCAATGACTTTCCCAATACCTTCATGTCCCAGAACTCTGCCTGTGACATCACCGAAATCTGCATTTTTTACGTGTAAATCTGTGTGGCAAACCCCACAATATTCAACTTGGACTAACGCTTCCCCATGTTTCAGGGAGCGCAAAGGTTTCTCTTCTACACTAACTTTCTTGTCTTTTGTAACAATTGCTGCTTTCATGTAGATCTCTCCTTTGAGTAGATATGGAATTATTTTGTAACGCACACCCCACTATTATAGTTACTTCCCCCAAAGAGGACAAACAAAATTTCACCACTCCATTATTCTTTCTACACCCCGGTAATAATAAGCAACCATTTCTACCTTTTTCCTAAGTCCTTGTACCCTTGCAGGAACTTTGTACAATAATTTACAATGTAAAAAGTTTCACATACTCTATTTGGAAGAAGGATAAAGAAACATGAAAAAACATTGGAGAGGTTGCTTGTTCAGCATATTTTCCATAATCTTGGCACTGTCGGTAACAGGATGTACATCACCCGCCACTTCTAGTCCTACTAGCGCATCATCGTCCTCAGCTAACAACGCTCATGCAGTTATTCAGAAAAGCCCGCACTGGTCCTACGAAGGGGATGAAGGACCGGAGCATTGGGGGGAGCTGGAAAAGGATTTTGTCGCTTGTGGTAACGGTCAGGAGCAATCTCCCATCAACATAGAGCATTCCCATCTGGAAGCTTCGCATACGCAGCAGCCGTTGCAGGTTCATTATTCAACCACTAAAGTATCCATACTAAATAATGGACATACCGTACAAGTCAATGTGGCTAGTCCCAGCAATAATATTGTCGTGGACGGCGCTACATTCACCTTAAAGCAGTTCCATTTTCATCATCCAAGTGAACACCAAATAGACGGTAAAAATGCTGAAATGGAGCTTCATTTTGTTCATCAAAGCGACAACGGAAGCACAGCTGTCTTAGGGGTTCTTATACAAAGTGGCAAAGAAAACAAGGCCTTCAACCGCATCTGGTCCAAACTGCCAAAAGGTATCTCTCAAGAAGCGAACTTGGAGGGAGAAATAAATCTTGCCTCGCTGCTGCCAAAAGACCTGCACTCCGTTCGCTACAACGGATCACTGACTACCCCGCCATGTACAGAACATGTGAATTGGACGGTATTGGAACAGCCTATTGAAATGTCGGCAGACCAAATCAATCAGTTTGCTGCCATTTTTCCCGACAACCATCGACCTGTACAACAGCTGGGAACCCGTGAGCTGAAGACCGATAAATAATAAAATATGTCTGGACCAAAGTCTTCAGGCCAGTAGTAATACTGACCATCTTCATCACAGCGTCAGGAATCTTCACGATCAGATCAAGAGACACAGCCCCCCCTCTTTCGGGTAGTTTCACTGTGTCTATCCCACCGGTTGCCTTGTCACTCACTATAATATAAACGGGAATATAGTAGAAATTATGTGCCGATAACTAACACTCTCTAAATGAGAGCCACATACTTTATACTAACTATTTATAGTAAAGGAGTTGGCAAGATGTCTGTTAAAAGAGTTAGCCGCCGGACTAAAAAAGTTGTCCCTCCAATTCTTAGATATCGAACTAAACGTCAAACTAAATTTAGAGTTACTCAAGTACGTAACGGGAGTTTTGAAAATAGTTCCTTTTCGCCATGGCGTCCTGTAGGTAATGTATCTCTCTCGCGCGTTCGCCCTCATACAGGCAGGGCAAATGCCCGCTATTCGGTTCTGCCAGGTCAAAGTGCATCATTAACTCAAACTCTTTCTCTAAGTCCCTTTCGTTCATATCGATTAACATTTTTTGCTGAATCACCAAGTTCCACTGGTATCCTCCGGGTTAGACTTCTAGGTAGCACATTTTCAGGTGGAGTACTAAACCTCATAAGTATTCCTTCAGGAAGATACCAAAGTTATAGTTTGACTATTCCAGCAGCTTCTTTATTAGGCCGTTCAGTCTTTAATTTAGAATTCCAAGTTACTGGTACAGGAACAGGTTCCCAGCTGTCAGTATTAAATCTTGATACTGTTTCTATGGTTTCTATATAATAAACCAAATATAAAGGCCGCCTTATATATAATACAAACAAGAAGCCTCCTCATTCATCTCATAGAGGAGGCTTCTTGTTATTAAAGTTGCTGTCTACTGATCATCGTTATAATCGCACCAGTTGCTCCACCTTCACCGGCAGACCTGTGCGCATAGAACGGTTGGCAGCGATGCCTGTTAAAATGGACCATGCGCCATCAATATGAGAGGCCGCACGATGAAACCGATCCTCTGCCGGCTTATCGAAAATATCCCGCAGCATGACCGGATCTCCTCCGCCATGTCCCCCCACGCCTTCCTCTACTTCGACCTCGTAAGGTGCTGCAAAGTGAGGATAGATCGTGATAGTTTTCTCTTTTAGCGCCCCCTCATCTGCCTTGCTGCCACCGGAATTAACATAGGATTGCTCGGACACCCGAACTTCCATCCGTCCCTTGGTGCCGTTAAATACAATGATAAAGCCCTCCCATGGCATATAAGCGTTCAGTGAATAGTTCATTACCGTTTTATTCTGATACTTCACCATGACACTGAGCGTATCCTCAATACTGATATTGTCGCCAAATACGCTTTGGTCCCGCACATATCCATCCTCATGCTCCGCATCCAGATACATACTTTTTAGATGCTCGTTACGATCCAGGTGTAAGGCAAAAGGGTCATTCTCCGCCGCCTTGCTGCCGTAAGCCCGTTGATAGAACTCCGTCACGCCACGCTGCTCCGCATTCTCCCGGCCGTAAAATTTCAAATCACCCAGCGCATACACTGTCTCCGGCTTCGAGCCAAGCCAGAAGTTCATCAGATCAAAATGATGGGTTGATTTGTGCACCAGCAGACCGCCGCTATTGCGCTTGTCCCGGTGCCAGCGGCGGAAATAATCCGCGCCATGCTGGGTATTCAGCAGCCATTCAAAATTGACTGATAAGATGTCACCCAGTGTCCCGTCCATGATAACCTCACGGATTTTCGTATTATGCGGGGCATAGCGATAGTTAAAGGTGACGCGCAGCTTCCGTCCCGTGCGTTCTATGGCATCCAGAATGTCTTGGCATTTATCCTCGTCCACCGTCATCGGCTTCTCGGAAATGACATCACAGCCCAGCTCCATCGCCCGGATAATATACCGATGATGCACTCGGTCAATGGTGGTGACGATGACGATATCCGGCTTCACCTCCGCGATCATCCGATCAAATTCGTGAGCTTTATAGGTTGGAATCAGCTGGTGCTCGTATTTCTCTTGCAACAGCTGATTGGCATAGTCCATTCTCGTCTGGTTGACGTCACAGAACGCGACCAGCTCTGATGTATCTTTGAAAACGGTAACAACTTCACCGTAAAAAAATTCAGCTCTTCCTCCGGTGCCCACAAGCGCATATTTGATTTTAGCCAATTGGTTCACACCCTTTACATGAATTACTTCTATTTTATAGTATAAGAAAGAGCGAAATCTTCGCTTTTATTGTGAATTCGTCCAAAAAGTATGCATATATTATCCTCATGAATACTTTCATAAAGGAGCACGTCGTTATGATCGCCACACCCCTTTTTGCCATCGAGCAAGCGCTTCGGATGGTGCCGTTTAGCATGTCTGCTGACCATGTCCATCAAGCGCATGAAATCTATTATCTGCTGGCAGGAGAGCGTTACTACTACATTAATCAGCGTGTATACGCACTACAGAAGGGCGATCTGATCTGGATCAGCAAACATAATTTTCACCGTACGAGTAACAAAGGGAGCGGCAGCCATGAGCGAATCTTGATCAACTTTGATGAAGCGTTTGTAGGCTCGTCCGCGTCTGTCACTCCATCCGGCGATCAGAATCACCTGCTATTGCCTGAAAAAAGCTTTTTGCTTCGCCCCTCTGCAGCAGAACAACGTGAGCTGGAGCATTTGTTCCAGCAAATGCTGGATGAATACCATCAAGAGCATGCATACCGCCATATGTATCTTCAAAGCCTGTTGCTCCAGTTGCTGATCCGAATCCGCCGTATACAAGCGGCTGCTCCTGAGACCATAGCGCCGGAACGCAGCGAGCAGCAGCAGCGCGTGTACTCGGTGATTGAGTACCTGCATGCCCACTATGCCGAGAAGCTATCGTTGGAGCAACTGGCAGGACATTTTTATATTAGCAGCACCTATCTGTGCCGCATTTTCAAGCAGACCACAGGCTTTACGTTGGTCGAGTATCTTCAGGATGTACGGGTTCAGCAGGCTCGGGCGTATTTGAAGGAAACAAACTGGAAAGTGACCGCCATTGCTGAAAAGACGGGCTTTGACAGCATTGCTCACTTTGGCCGTGTATTCAAGCATTTCACCGGGCGTACTCCATTACAGTATCGGAAAGTACACAAAAAGGAGTAGGGAAAAGCCCCTACCCCTTGATACCTGTTAAGGTAATGCCCTCAATAATTTGCTTTTGGGCGATGATGTAGACGATGAGCACCGGGACGACGGAGATGGTGGTACCTGCCATCATCAGTGACCAATCGGCGGTATATAGTCCTTTGAAATTGTTGAGCAAAAGTGGAACTGTAAATTTCTCTGGTGTATTGAGATAGATCAGCGGATCAAGAAAGCTGTTCCAGGCACCCAAAAAAGTGAAAATCCCGATCGCCGCCAATGCCGGACGAATGAGTGGCAGAATGACACTCCAGTAAATGCGAATGTATCCCGCCCCGTCCATGACTGCTGCTTCCTCCAGATCGCGTGGAATTCCCATGACGAATTGACGGAGCAAAAACACCGCGAATGCATTAAACAAGGCTCCAGGTACAATCAGCGACCAATGCGTATCCAGCCAGCCGATACGATCCATCACCAAGTATAGCGGAATCATCGTTACCTGCTTAGGCACCATCATCGTAGCGAGGAACAAAATAAACAATATATCCGAACCCGGAAAACGGATTTTAGCAAAGGCATACGCTGCCATAGATGCGCTAATCAGCGTCGCTGTCACGATGATAAACGTAATGTAAAAGCTGTTCATGTACGCCTGCACGAAGGGCATGGCCTCCAGCGATGCCGGATAGTTGCTCCATACAAACGGATCGGGAATCCATTGTGGCGGAACGACAAAAATTTGAGAGATATCCTTTAAAGAACTGAGGATGGTCCATAGAAATGGAAAAAACATGATTAAAGAACCGACAGCGAGCAGCAATTGGCGCAGGAGCATCCTGCCTCTGCAACTAATCTCCATAGTGCACCCACCTCTTTTGCATTTTAAATTGCAGCAGTGTAAATATGAGAATAATCACGAACAAAATCATTGCCGCTGCCGCACTTTCTCCCATCGTGAAATCAATGAATGCCTGATCGTAAATGTGATACACAAGCGTATAGCTTGCTTTGGCTGGCCCGCCGTTTGTCATGACGAACGCCTGATCGAACACCTGAAAAGAGCTGATGACCATCATGATGGTGACAAAAAAGGTTGTTGGTGACAATAGCGGCAATGTGATATACCTTAGCTGCTGGAACTTGCTGGCCCCGTCAATTTCGGCTGCCTCGTAATAGCTTTTGGAGATGCCCTGAAGTCCTGCCAAAAAAATGACCATGTTGTATCCCAGTCCCAGCCATATGCTAAGTAGAGCAATCGACGGGATCACCCAATGCGTATCGGTAAGCCACATCGGGCCTGCAATGCCAATCGCTCGCAGCAAGTGGTTTAAAATGCCAAATTCACCATTCAGTATCCACATCCAGATGACCCCCACCGATACCGAACTGGTTACGACAGGCATGAAAAAAAACAAGCGATAGATTTCCCTACCCTTCACTTTATTGAGTACGATGGCTACGAGCAGAGCCAACACAATCCCCACCGGAATGACCAGCACCATATAGTACACCGTATTAATGAGCGCCTTCCAGAAATCAGGATCAGATAATTGACCTTTAAAATTGTCCAAGCCGACAAACAAAGGTACCCCAAAACCATCCCAATTGACAAAGCTTAAGTAAAACGCATACAGCAAGGGCAGCAGTGAAAAACATAACAGACCAAGAAACTGGGGGCCAATAAATAGATAGCCCCACAGCGCTTGATGCTTTTTCTGCATCTTGTCACCTTCCTCCCTGGTCACGGCCCATCCCGTGTTTACTTGACCGCCTTGGATATGATCTGGTTCAACTTCTCAATAGTTGTCGCAGCATCCTGCTTGCCCAGGAACATCAGGTCAATGGTTTCCGTGATATCGGAGTTCAACCCGGGCACCTGTGCATCATATGCCAATGCGGAACCATAAGCATGCCCTTTATCACGTCCCTCAGTCAGATAGCCCGAGTGCTCAATCGTCGCCTTTTTCATGATGCTCTCATCTGCGGCAGCAAGCGTACCCATGGCATTGCCACCTTCAACCAGCCGCGCCTCCTGCCCTTTCACAGAGACGTAGAAAGCTGCCAGCTTCATGGCCTCTTGCACATGCGGACTGTTTTTGTTGACAGCTACATATGCAACCGGGATGGCGACAGGCTCATTTTTACCAGTGTTGGAGGGCCAGTAGATATAATCAAAGTCGAGGCTTTTATTTTGGCTAAACAAGGGCTCCAGCCATCTTCCTGCCGCCAGCATGCCGACCTGATTGGACATGAACATGGCATCTGCCCCCTGCCCTTTTGGGAGTGAGCCAAGGTATACCGCATTTCCCTTTTTCACCATATCGTACATAAAAGCGAACGCTTCCTTGCCCTTTTCATTGTGGTCCAGCACATACTTGCCTTGTTCATCAAAGATCCGGCCACCATTCGACCACACCCATGAATACCAGTGAGCCCACCAGTTTTCCGCAATATAGCCCTGCTTTCCGGCGGCCTTCAGCTTGGATGTAACCTCCTCAAAGGCGTCCCAGTTCCACTTGCCCTCATCATAGTATTCCTGCGGTGTTTTCACACCTGCTTCCTTAAATACCTTTTTGTTGTAGTACATGACCATCGGGTTTGAGTCAGGAGTGACCCCATAGATTTCCCCATCACGCTTGGCCGGACCCCATAATCCTTCCGGAAAATCCTCGGCCTTCACGTCACTTGCCTCACTTTTTAAAAATTCACCCAAAGGCTGCACCTGTTTTGCTCCGATCAAACGCGCAATCGTCGACTCATATGAATAAAAGACATCCGGTCCGCGACTTCCCTGTAGCTGTGTCAACAGCTTTTGCTCATATTGGTCTCCCGGTACTGGTACCAGCTTAACTTCGATATTCGGATTCTCTTTTTCAAATGCATCCAGTGCCCGCTGATACACCTTCACCTCCGCAGGGTTACCCCAAACTTGCATCGTAAGCCGCACCTTTTGTCCATCTGTATTCTCTATTTTGGGAGAAGTGCTGCATGCCGTTGCAAGTAAAAACAGAATGCTGAGGGAAAATCCAATTTTTATCCAACTCATGTAATTGTCCACCTTAACCGCCTCCTGTAGCTTCGCATGGTTGTATATCACCCTTCTTTGAAGCGCTTACAAAACTTTCCCTATCATCATATGTAGAAGGAGAAAGCGCGATATCCCCATTTTCATTTTTATATAAATTTTTTTCTTTTGAGTGGCTCTGATATGACAGTAACCAAGAGAAAGACATCACGAGGACGTAAAGGTCTGCACAACAAAAAAAAAGAAGAATGCAGATCACCTGCTTCCTTCTTTTGTATTCCTTCAATTATGATTTCGTTTTCTATGACTTTATTAGCATCTTTTCAAAAGTGTTATAGCCATTTGTTTCGCCTATATAAGTATAGCCACATTGTTGGTAAAAACCGCTAAGCTTGTCATTGCCCGCAATACAATCCAGACGGATTCGATCCTTGCCTGCGAAGCGGATACCTTGCTCAATCCACTGCATAAGCTCACGGCCCAGTCCCTTCCCCGTGTTATCGCGATCTACAACCAAACGATGCAGATACACGGAGGTACCTCCCTCGGAATTCATCCCGTCTAATCCCCACAATCTACAATCCCAAGCACTGGGCTGCTGCTGCAAGATCACTGCGCCTGCCAAGCGATGATCGTCTGAGGTTCGGAAAATAACCACTTCTCCGCGTGAAATAGCACCACCCAGATTGTGATCATCTTCTCCTTTTAGTAATTTGCCCCATTGCGTGGAACCCTTGCTGTGCAGCCATCTGGCCGTCTTTAAAATTAACTCCTGAATCTCAGCCTGATCTTCATTACTTGCCTGATAAGCCACTAATCCTGGTTTGACGGATGGATCGACAATCGTCATTGATGTCATGCTGCACCTCAACTCTATTTTTTTATGTATAAAATATAGCATAAAAAAATAGAGTTTGATGCTCTAGCTATTAGCGTTCAGAATTTACCATTTTCAAGCATAGAGCTTCTTTGCCATTCTCTCCACATCATAAAGATCAAAAGGGGTATGCCGATGCAGGCCAGTACTGGGGTTAAGGGCAACCCAACCGGCTCATGGATTCTAGCGGAAATGACTTTGGCCAGCATCAACAACCCGCCTCCCCAAAGGATGGAGCCCAACAAGAGAAGCCGTGGACGCTTTCCTATCATACAGCGCATGAAATAAGGCACAATAAGCCCTATATATCCGATGGTACCACATGCCCACACCGTAATGGCGGTCAACACAATTGCGAAGGGAATGTACAGGGGTTTCAGCTGCTTGGGGAATGCGAAGACAGATCCTGCGACGAGAAGTGTAACCAAGGTAAGCCAAAACGTAAATGACCCTTCTCTTATTCCCCACCCTCCCACAGACATTGCCCACTCTTGCTGATTTTCTCCAAATAGCACAATAAATCCAGAGATTGAACGAAGGGCTACATCAATAATGAAACCAATCATGAATAAATGAATTCCCGCAGACCGTCCTCGAATGAAACGGATTCTATTTAATGTAAATACAATGAATCCCCCAAATACCGCCCCTGCAATACAAAGGGCCATACCACCAAGAGAGTCTATGTTCATTCCCAGTAAAAGGACAATACATAACCCCACCATTGCCCCAGGCATAAGTCCGGTTAAGGTGGGTGATGCAAATGGATTAGCTATTCGTAGTTGTAAAAGAGTGCCTGAAACGGCCAGACCTCCTCCGAGCAACAACATATCCAAGGCAAATGGCATACGAGTTTGGTATACAACTTCCTTCAATATGGGATCAGGATTGGAAGAAAACAACACTTCCCATAACTCTGCATAGCTGATAGGAAATATACCTGTGGTTAGCGATAGGAACAAACTAAAGATCAATAAAGCGAACCCTGTAACCAGGGTCAAAACTATTCTTTGTGGACGTGGTGGAACTGCGTTCGGTTCAGCAACGATCGTCCCACCTCCACATTCACTCCTATGTATTTCTTGTTCACTCATCAGATTTAAAAGGTCCCCTTTCCTCATTTCCCATAAAATATAAATAATACTATACTTTTATCGGTCATATATGGTGAAAAATGTAACCTTTCTAATCATTTCAACTGATGATATCCATATGAGGAAAGATGGAAGGGACGTGAATGAGGTGCCAAGCCGTAAACCTATTTTCTAAAGTATGAAAAGATGAAGAAGCATCGTATTAAAAAACGAGCTGACCTCCCGGTCAGCTCGTTTCAAATCCTGGTAAAGTGTGCTGCTCCATATTCACAATTTAATTCGTCTGTGCAGCAGGCACAATGCGGTACAATCCTGCAGTATCGCCAGTCGCGGGCCGTACCTCCTGAATGACCCAACCTAACGACAGCACCTGTTCCAGCCGATCATATTCGGCCTGCGTCAGTTCGGATGTGACAGCTTCGCTTCCTTCCTCCAGAGACAGCTCTGGCTCACCTCCAAGCGCCACGGCAATCCACGTACGAATGCCACGGATCGTATTATATTTGATCTGATACCCGTCTGTTACCGCGCTGACAAACACCTCCGGTTCATTGGCCGCCAGCCCGGTGGCAAGCTCCGCATAATCAAATTGTCCGTCCGTTGGCAGCTCATTTTGCTGCACCCGACGGATGAGTTCCTCAGGGGACCAGCCTAATGAACGTAAAGATTCCAGCATGAGCGCGTCCCACTGGGAAATACGTACTCTTTTCGTTGATTCAGTCATCGTTTTTTACCTCCTATAGGTTATGTACACGTACAACCAATCTTAACCTAACGGCTAACCGGGTACGCCACATAATGTCCGGGACTAATTTCTTTCAGCTCGCCAGCATCGTTGCTATCCTTGTCCCATACCCATGAACCGTCGGGTTGAGCCAAGCTATTCTGCCGCTCGCCGACCGCTCTCGGATCAGGCACAGGGATGGAGGAGAGCAGCGCCTGCGTATAGGGGTGAGCGGGCTGCTCATACAGTTCATCTGCGTCGGCTACCTCCACCAACCGTCCATGATACATCACGCCGATTCGATCCGAAATATGCCGCACCATCGACAAGTCGTGAGCGATGAACAGATACGTCAGTCCGAACTCCTGCTGGAGATCCTCCAGCGTGTTAATGACCTGCGCCTGGATGGACACATCCAGCGCCGAAATCGGTTCATCACAGACGATGAACTCGGGATTCACGGATAAGGCACGAGCGATGGAAATCCGCTGGCGTTGACCGCCGCTAAACTCGTGCGAATAGCGGTACAGGTGCTCTCGCTTCAGCCCTACCTTCTCCAGTAAAGCCACTACGGCATCCTTACGCTCACTGCCCTGATGCAATCTGTGAATATCCATCGGCTCACCAATCAGGTCAAGCACGTTCATACCCGGATTAAGCGAGGAATATGGGTCCTGAAAAATGCTCTGAATACGCCGACGTAGCGGCTTGAGCTGCTTGTCATTCAGCTTGGAAATATCCTGACCGTCAAAGCGTACCGTACCTTCCGTATAATCGTATAACCGTGTCAGGCAGCGTCCAACTGTCGATTTGCCACTACCGGACTCACCAACCAATCCGAACGTCTCGCCGCGCTTGATGTGGAAGCTTACGCCGTCAACCGCCTTGAGCACCTCGGAGCTGCGCCCTAACAAATCCTTTGCGGTCACAAAATGCTTCTTAAGCTGGTGTACCTCCACCAAGGGCTGATCCTCACCCGCCACATGGTTGGCCTCTCTCAACGCTTCATTCACCGTCATTCCCCTCCTCTGCACGACCCGCTTCGGACGTCTCGTAGACTCCGGCAGGCACGGCGTCCGGCTCGTTCAACCAGCAGGCTGCTCGCTGGTCAGAGCGCAACTCCACCATTGGCGGCCGCTCCACACAGCGGGCAAACGCATGCGGGCACCGTTCCATGAACGGACAGCCTGATGGCGGGTTCACCAGATCCGGGGGCGTGCCCTCAATCGGCACCAGCCGCTCACGGAAGCCGTTCGTACGCTGGGGTACAGAGCGCAGCAGACCCTGCGTATATGGATGCCCAGGACGATAGAAGATATCGTCCACACGCCCCTCCTCCATCACCATGCCTCCGTACATTACGATGACACGGCTGCACACCTGGGCGACGACGCCCAGATCATGGGTGATCAGGGCAATCGCCATATCGGATTGCTGCTTGAGCGTCTTGAGCAGCTCCAAGATTTGCGCCTGAATCGTCACATCCAGCGCTGTAGTCGGCTCATCTGCAATCAGCAGTTCCGGACTGCACGAGAGCGCCATTGCGATCATCACCCGCTGACGCATCCCTCCGCTGAATTGATGCGGGTATTGATTCATTCGACGCTCCGGTTCAGTAATACCTACCTGTCGCAGTAGCTCCACAGCTGCCTGCGTAGCTGCTTCCTTGCTCAATCCTCGATGCCTGCGAATCACCTCGACCAGGTGATAGCCTACTTTTTTGACCGGATTCAGCGAAGTCATCGGGTCCTGAAACACCATTGCGATTTGGTTACCGCGTATTTTACGCCATTGTTTTTCTGTCAGCGCGGTCAAACTTTCTCCACGGTAACGGATATCGCCGTTCAGCCGCTTGCCGGGTGGGGCAATCATCGACATGATCGCTTTCGCCGTAACGCTTTTGCCGCTACCGGATTCTCCTACAATTCCTACCGTTTCTCCAGCATCAATATGAAAGCTAACCCCTCGAACGGCCTGATTCTCCCCCCACGAGTGAAAAACGAGACCTCCAGCTGTTCGACAGACAGCAGATGTTCTGTCATTGTGTTTTCGCCCCTTCCTGTCGCTCCTGGAGCCATTGTTAATGGATCTATGCTGTAAATCACCGTTTTACTAATTTGGGCTCAAAGCCTACACGCAGTACATCTCCCAGTACATTAAAGCTCAACACGGTCAGTAAAATAAGCAATCCCGGAAACAATGCCATATATGGTGCCTGTGCAATATAACCTTGGGCATTATTCAGCATACTGCCCCACGTAGCGTTCGGCAGTTGAACACCAAAGCCGAGAAAGCTCAGTGATGATTCCATCATAATGGCTGAAGCGATATTGTTCGTCGCTCCTACGATAATGACTGGAATCAGATTGGGAACGATGTGCTTCAGGATAATGCCAAATGTACTTTGTCCTGAAGCCTTAGCGTATAGTACATACTCCCGTTCGCGCAGCGTCATCGTCTCTGCCCGCACCACCCGGGCGATATTCATCCACATGAGCAGGGCGATAATGACAATGATATTGCCAACGCCTGGCTTCAAAAACACACTAAGCAGCAATATAACTAGAAAAGACGGAATCGACATGATTAGCTCCAAAATCCGCATAAGCAGGTTGTCAATCCACCCGCCAAAATAGCCGCTCACAATGCCTACCACTGCACCAATACTGGTCGCAATAATCATAGAGGCAAAGCCCACCAGCAAGGATACACGACCGCCATACAGCGCTCTTGTAAAATAGTCCCGACCGTAATCGTCCGTTCCAAACCAGTGTGCGCCTCCCGGTGGTTGGAGGCGCTCCAGTACGTTCAGCTTATTCGGGTCCTGCGGTGATAAAAATGCGAAAATCGCTCCCAGCGAGAATACGATCAATAGTATGAGGGCGACGGCGCCCATTTTGCTCGTCATCAGCTCGATCCCGATGTTGCGCCATTTGCTCCGATTCATGTTTTCACCTCGTTGATTTAATTCTCGGGTCCGCCATGCTGTACAAGATATCTGCCAGCAGATTGCCCAGGATCAGCAGCAAAGCGGAAAATAAAGTAATCCCCATAATGACGGGATAATCCATTCCTTTTACAGCCGTCATGCCCAGCGAGCCAATGCCCGGCCAGGAAAATACCGTCTCCGTCACAATGGCTCCCGCTACCAGATCCGCAACCGACATACCAAGCAGCGTAATGATGGGCAGCAGCACATGCTTGAGCACGTGTCGGAACAAAACCAGTCGCTGTCCAGATCCGAACGCGTACTGTATCTGCACGTACTCTTCCTTAAGCTGCGTAATCGTGCTGGAACGGATGTACCTCACATAGACGGATAGAAAGCCAAAGGCCAGTACAAAACATGGCAAAATTCCATGCTTGATTACATCCAGCACCGAGTCCGTTCCGATCGTACGCATCCCTGTACTTGGAAGCCAATGCAAATAAATTGCAAATAGATAAATAAGCAAAATGCCAAGCCAAAACAATGGGACAGAAATACCGATGTACGACATTAGATTAATGAGCTTGTCGATCCAGCGATTCCGATTGGCCGCAGCAATCAAACCAAGTGGAATTGCAATCAACACAGCGAGTATGATGGAGGCGCCCATTAACCCCGCTGTCGCCGGGAGACGGTCGAGAATCTGATCCAGTACAGGCTGATGATTAATTAGCGAATAACCTAGATCTCCTGTCAGGCTTTTTTTAAGCCATAATATGTACTGTACATAAGCGGGCTGGTCCAGCCCCAAGCTATGCCTCATTCTTTCAATATCTTCCAGATGCATATTCGGTGTAACAAAAGAGAGAACCGGATCACCTGGAGCCAGCTTGATCAAGCCGAAGCAGACGATGGACACAAAAAATAGCATCGGTATAACTTGCAGCAACCTTCTGGCGATGAGTTGTCTCATACGTTTTCCTTCCCCTTGCTGTTTTCGAAAAAAATAAGCTGGTTACCCCAGCTTATTTTTTGAAAACCCTGTCTTATTTGTGATAAATTTTGGACAAATCCTCGAAAATCACGACCGGCTTCAACACAGCCTGATCAATACCGCCATACTGCTTGTCGAAGGCCACAATCGTTTTGGTGTATGCAATTGGGTAGATAACCGCATCATCAGCCAAAATTTCTTGTACCTTTTTATAAATTTCTCCACGTTTAGTCGTATCCGACTCACCCGCGCCCTCTTCCAACAACTTATCTACTTCTTTATTAGAATAATGCGAATAGTTGGAGGACGATCCCGTGCTATACAAAATACGATACGCGTCAGGGTCATACCCCATGATATAGCCGCTGATCGCCAGATCGAAATCCTTGGCATTCGTATCAACGAATTTTTGCGACCACGCTGAGGAATCCATACTGTTCACATCCAGCTGAACGCCAATATCCTTGAACTTCTGCTGGATATACAGCGCCTGTGCTTCCTGAACCTTGTTGCCGCCCGGAATGATAATGCGCAGCTTCAGCCCTTCAGCGCCGGCCGATTTCAGCAGCTCCTTCGCCTTGTTCACATCATTATTGAAAAATGCAACATCATTCGTGTGATACAGTACATCCTGTGTCAAAGCGGACTTTGCAGTATCTGCATAATCTTTGGAGCCATACGATACCTGGATCAATTCATCCTGATTCAGTGCATAAGAAAGCGCCTGACGTACTTCTTTTTTGTTCAACTGCTTTGTATCACTGTTTTCATTAAACATCAGGTAAGCCAAGCGGCCTTCGCTGTAAGGGAAAATGTCAAACTTATCTGTCGCTTTAATGGTGTCTACGTTTTGTGGGTCGAGATAGTTTACATTGATTTCACCATTTTGCAGGGCTAAATTGGCAGCATTCGAATCTTTAACAATCCGATATGTCACAGAATCCAGATGCGGCTTGCCGCCAAAATAGTTATCGAACCGTTCAAGTGTAACGTACTCGCCAGTTTTGTACTCTTTAAATTTGAAAGGACCTGATCCAACCGGAGTGTTGTTTTTCGTGCTTTTCTCAATATCCGCTTCATTCTCAAAAATGTGCTTCGGAATCGGGGATACCTGTACCAGGGCCGCCTCAAAAGCTGGGGCTGGCTGAGGAAGCTTGAAGTCCACCGTCGTATCATCAACCTTGCTCGCCTGTACTGGCTTGCCGTTGACCATAAAATTACTTCTCAAGAAGCTGTGCTGCTTCTCATCTAAAATTTTGTTAATCGTGAAAACGACATCGTCAGCTGTCAGCTTCTCGCCATCATGCCAAGTCAGATCCTTTTTCAGTTTTAGTGTATAGGTCAACTTGTCTGCCGAAGGAGTCAGGCTATCTGCCAAATAAAACGTCTTCTTGCCATTGTTCACTTGGAACAAAGGTGCAAATATCGCTTGATCTATCGTCAGACTTACCCGGTCACCCGCATAGTTCGGATTCAGCACCACCGGATCGGCTTGCACGCCGATAATCAGGCTGCCACCATCTTTGGGCTGTCCGTTATCCGCTGTAGTTGCATCTGTGCCAGACGCACTACCATTCGTCGCAGACGAAGATCCCGAATTTCCGCCGGAGCATGCACTTACTACCAACATTAATACGATGAATACGAATATACCTGTCAAATTACGACGCATCGCTCTAGCCTCCAAATTCTTTAAGTATGTATTAAAAAATATTATAAATCGGAATAGTCGGATTTACAATCGTTCAAAAACTGTTTATTCCCCTTGTCATTAGCATTGCAGACATTATGTGATCGAATTAGCAAAAAAGACACCCGTTAAGGGCGTCTTTTAGAAGACCAGCAAACTGATTAATGCCAAGATGGCAGGCAGACCTTGCTTTAATAAAATAGACTTATTAGCCGTTAATGCACCATACACTGCAGCCACTACTACGCAAATGACAAAAAATAATTCGATTTGCCGCCCGATCACAGGATCGGGATAGATCAAGCCCCACACCAATCCAGCAGCCAGAAATCCGTTATACAGCCCCTGATTGGCTGCCAAGGACTTGGTCACTCCTGCCAGTTCCTTCGAGGTACCGAACGTACGCATCGCGCGTGGAGTCGTCCACAAAAACATTTCCAATACTAAAATGTACACGTGCTCCAGCGCTACAATTCCAACCAATATTGAACTAAGTAGGCTCAAATCGCTTCCTCTTTTCCACATGAAATTACTCTGAGGTCATCTTAGATTGATCCTCAAAAGTATAGTTCATCTACCAAAAGCAGTAAAGAGACCGAGCCTATGGCCCGGTCTACTATTTACATGAAGTCTAAAGCCTTACATCGTTCTCGCAAAATCCAACAAAGCTTTGGACATACTGTTGATCTCGTCCGTAGATGCATTGACTTGCTGTGTTAGCGCGGCTTGTGTTTGTGTCAGCGTAGACATATTCCCGATGTTGTGCAGAATTCGCTCGATGAGTGTTTTCATTTCGTCCAGACTGGTCTCGATATTCCCGGTCGCATCCGCACTATGGATGGCAAGTTTTCTGACTTCATCTGCAACTACTGCAAAACCCCGTCCCTGCTCGCCTGCACGCGATGCCTCGATTGCAGCATTCAGACCCAATAGATTCGTTTGATTCGCAATCTCTTTAATGAAGTTCGAAATGTTTTGCGTCTCTTCTGCACTGACTTTGGCCTGATTCGCTGCCTCTGTCGATTGCTCTTGAGCCGTAGCCAATTCCTGTGCCTGGTTACTAACCGAGTTAACACCGTTCACCATTTCTGTAATGGAATCGGAGAGATGCTGAATTTTGAGCGTAAGCTCGTCTGCAACAGCCTGCTTTTCCTTTTCCACTGTGATATCACGGATTGTTCCGGCAATGCGAATAGGTACTCCCCTGCTATCGCGCAATGTTTTCCCACTGCAATAGTACCAGCGATGTTCACCATTCTTACGCACTAAACGGCATTCCATTTCGTACGGTGTGCGCCCCGTATAATCATTTAAATGATCATTCAAAACTTTAATCGCCATTTCAGCATCCTCGGGATACAGGATTGAAGCCCAGCTGCTAAGCTTGCTTGGAAAATCCTGCTCGTCCTTAAAACCCAGCGTTTCGCGGAATTGCGGTGACCACCAAAATGTATTATCCGGATTCTCTATGTCCCCTCCGATAATATTTACATCGTAAGGAGCTTCAACCAACACGAGGTTGATGAGATCATATCTTGTAACTAGCGCCTGAAGCTCCTCTGACTTAATCTTCTGATCGTGCACATCCAACAGAGCGCCCGCAATACGAAGCGGTACTCCCTGCTGGTCACGGATCGTCGTTCCGGTAGCCCGGAACCAGCGATATTCTCCATGCTTCAGCCTCAAACGATACTGTACGTCATAAGGGGTTTTTCCCGTAGTATCCAGTAAATGATCAGACAATTCTGCCAAAGATCTGTCATAGTCTTCGGGGTGTAGTCGAGATGACCAGCTGTCCAATACATTGGGGAATTCCTTTTCGCTCTGATATCCCAGCATAGAACGGAATTCTTCGGACCATGTGAACGTATTACTTGGATTGACGGGATCACCCGCAATGACCTCCATGTCCCATAAGCCAATCTCTATCGCCTTGGTAACAAGCTTCAAACGGATATCAACATGTTGAGCATCATTTTTCATGGACTCTATCGCTTGGTTGACATTGTTTGCGATTTCTTGAATTTCAGGAGATGCTGAGGGAACCTGTATTGCAGCAGAATAATCCTTTTGCTGTATTCTTTGTGAGAGTTTGCGGCTTTCTTCTACTAAAGGAGCAAGTGATTGAGACTCATTTTTCTTGAGAAACATATATGATCTTCCCTTCTAAGCCAGTTATATAAAACGGTATAATTTAATATCGGAATTTTATTAAGAATCATTATAAATAAATCTATAATCGTATAGGTATTAAGACTTATTTTTCGTGTCCATATACCTATATATCCATACAAAAAACATCGAAAAATGTCGAAAAAGGAAGTGTGTTAACAAGTCTGGAAACAAAAAGAACACCTCTGCATTACTTCGCAAAGGTGCTCTTGGTATCCACTATTCGGTTCAATGTATCTTATTTAATTGAAGCAACGTATTCCTCGCCTTTTTCTTTATCATATTGTCCTTCCCATTTGGACATGACTACAGCCGCAAGCGAGTTCCCTAAAACATTGACTACCGTACGCGCCATATCCAGAATACGATCAATACCAGCGATAAAGGCCAGACCTTCCAGCGGGAGATTCACTGCTCCCAGCGTAGCGAGCAACACGACAAAGGAAGCGCCCGGCACGCCTGCAATACCTTTGGAGGAAATAATCAGCACGAGTACCAGCGTGATTTGGGTCGTGATCGGCAAATCAATGCCATACATTTGGGCAATGAAAATTGCAGCCAGTGCTTGATACAGAGTGGAGCCGTCCAGATTAAAAGAATATCCGATCGGAATGACAAAGGATGTGATTCCCTTCGGACACCCGAATTTCTCCATCTTCTCCATGATCTTAGGCAGGACACTTTCCGAGCTGGCCGTCGAATATGCAAGCAACAGCTCACTTTTCAAAATTTTAACCATAGTCCAGAGACGGGTACCGCAAAGCTTGGCGATAATTCCAAAGACAATCACAATAAACAGTAACATGGAGCCATACACTGACAGTACAAGCTTCAATAACGGCCATAACGAGGCTAATCCAAACTTGGCCACTGTCGTGCCAATCAGTGCAAATACACCGAACGGAGCGAGGCGCATGACCTGATTGGTTACCCAGAACATGGCGTCGGCTACACCTTCAAAGAAATTCAGCACAGGCTTGCCCTTGTTACCAATCGCAGCTACTCCTAGTCCAAACAACACGGAGAAGAATATAATAGCCAGCATATCTCCTTCGCCCAGGGCTTGAATAACATTGGTAGGTACAATATGCACAATCGTATCTATAAAGTTATGGCCTGACTTTTCCGCAGTCTCCACATAGGAATGGATATCGCTCTTGGCCAGGTGGGACATGTCCACGCCCTCACCGGGGCGAACCAGATTGGCAACAAGCAGACCAAACAGGATCGCAATGGTCGTTACAATTTCGAAGTACAGAATCGACTTCCCGCCGAGTTTCCCCAGTTTCTTCATATCTCCGACGCCGGCTACACCAATAATGAGCGTTGAGATTACAATAGGTACGACAATCATCTTGATTAAGCGGATGAAAATATCACCGATCGGCTTTAAGTAGACTTCCACCCCTGAATTGCCGTAAAATAAGGCACCAACAATAATACCTAAAGCCAGACCGATAAAGATTTGCATTGTTAAATTAATCTTTTTCACTTCATGTCCCCCCTGGCTGGTTTGTATATTTTTGCAGTATGCAGCTCTTAATATTCAAATGATGTTATTTATACTACAATCCGAACTATAAAAACCGACAGTTATCTACACATGTATTTGTTTTTTTCTATAAATTCACAAGTATTAATGCTAAGCCTGTGAATTTATCTTACATTGACTTTCTGAAACAAATACCCGGAGGTGAATATGGATGAAGCTAAATACCCTTCTTTTCCTGCTGATGCTTATCTTTATACCCCTAGCAGGTGAGTTGAATATTCACCCGTTCGATAATACATTTCGTCTCAGCTTTGGTACGCCCGTATTTTTTTTCTTTCTGTTATCTATACGTCATATTCCGCCTGCATTATCGGGAGTGTTTGCAGGGATAGCAGTAGTTGCATTTCGTATTTCACTCAATCATTACCTTCATCCCGGCTCTTCCTTTGAAGAATTAATGACCTTGCATGGACCTACCTTTTTTTATTATATGGTTTATGGCCTGCTCTTTCAGGTTCTTAACATTAATGCTGAGCCTTACCGCGCACTGCGTGTGGGCATCCTCTCTGTGGGAATTGAGGTTGCCGCAAGTGTGGCAGAGCTTAGTGTCCGGCGAAGCATTGACGGTGATTTCTGGGACATCGTTAAGATCAGTAAAGTGGCTTTTATGGCCATGATCCGCAGCTTCTTTGTGCTTGGGTTCTATAATATGATTCGATTAAATCAATCTGTTCAGCATGAAGAGGCACAAAGACAGCAAACGGAACGAATTTTACTCCTGGTATCAGACTTGTATGAGGAGTCAGTCCAGTTAGGCAAAACTTTGTCACATGCAGAGCAAATCACCCGTGAAAGCTATGAGCTATACCGCGAGCTGCAGCAGGATGAATCTCTGAAAGATAGAGAACATTACGCCAGACAGGCACTTCGTATTTCCGGACAAGTCCATGAGATTAAAAAAGACAGCCAGCGGATTTTTGCCGGTTTGTCCAAGCTCATTGATTCGGAAAGCGACGTGCATTATATGACCTCACAGGAACTCGGCGAGCTGATCGTCCGAACGAACAGCAAATACGCCCAATCGCTAGGCAAGTCTATCCGTTTCACGCTGAATTTCGATCCTTTGTTGCCCAAACTGCATGTTTATACAGTTCTCACTCTAATTAACAACCTGACCTCCAATTCAGTAGAAGCGATGAAAGACAGTGGAAGGATTGACGTCTCCATTCATTTTCTACCAGGACAAGAGGATATAATATCCTTTAGTGTCACCGATAACGGTCCAGGTATTCCTCAGCGCAAACGGGAAATGATCTTCACACCGGGATACACGACCAAGTATGATGAGGGAGGACAGCCTTCGACCGGCATGGGTTTATTTTATGTGCGTGAAGTCGCGGAGAGTCTTGATGGAACGCTTGAACTACTACAGAATGAAGATGAGCATACAGATAGATTACAGACCACTTTTAGAATCATATTACCTTTACGGAAACTGACGGAGAAAGGAAGATAGCCTGGATGCGTTTTTATATTGTAGATGACGATCAGGGGATTCGTTCTATGCTGGCAGACATTATTGAAGACGAGGGTTTAGGAGAGGTTGTTGGGGAAGCGGAGGATGGTTCCTACGTGAATAGCGGCCTGCTGGAGCTGAACCGAATTGATGTATTGCTGATTGACCTGCTGATGCCGCTTCGTGACGGCATTCAGACCGTGCGTGCACTCGGTGATCAATTTAGCGGAAAAATCATTATGATTTCTCGGATTGAATCCAAAAACATGATCGGTGAGGCGTACTCACTCGGTATTGAATATTATATTGCCAAGCCCTTAAACCGACTGGAAATTATTGCAGTTATCCAAAAAGTAACCGAACGCCTGCGTATGCAGCAATCGATTACAGATATCCAACGCACACTGCAAGGACTGTCGATGTTCACATCGAATGGCCCATCAGCGACACTGGAACCGACCCGAAACATTGTGAGTTCGGGACAGTTTCTGCTCTCCGAAATGGGAATGATCGGCGAAGCCGGAAGTGTGGATTTACTGGATATGTTGGAATACTTGGACCAATATGAGGAGGAAACAGGCAATCTATCCCCCTATCTGTTTCCCTCGCTGAAGGATATATTTGCCAATATAGCGTTGAAACGATTAGGACACTCAGCTTCAGCAATAGAGCTAAGCAAGGAAATCAAGGCATCGGAGCAGCGTGTCCGCCGCGCTATTTTCCAGACATTAAGCCATATTGTATCGCTCGGATTGACCGACTATACCCATCCTAAGTTTGAAAATTATGCATCCAAGTTTTTTGATTTTACAGAAATCCGCAAAAAAATGTTGGAACTGCAAAACAATGTGGAGCCTTCACTATCTCAAGCCCGCATTAATACGAAAAAGTTCGTGCAGGTGCTCTATATGGAAGCAAAACGGCTATTGCATTAAAAGAAAAGCACCCGCATCTCTCCATGTGGCTATCACATGAAGAATAAACAGGTGCACATTGTCGATGATTTAAATGTCCTTTGGAATTGAGACTCATCTTCTGCTACTCCATAGCTTCCAAGAAACCTACGCCATCGGACAGCAGACGCTTCAAGACATTTAGTTCTTCAGAGCTGTAACGATCTAAAAATTGAAATAACTGATGCTGTGCCTTAGCATGCAGCCGCTCATGTACAAGAAAGAGCTTTTTCCCCAACGGGGTTAGCCGAAAATAAATCTCTTTTTTGTTGTCGTTCAGCTGGGTTCTGCGAATCCAGCCTCCCTTGAGCAGCTTGGTGCTAACTTTCGAAACGGTACCCTTGCTCAGCTCCATTCGTTCCGCTAAGGTTGTAACATTGATCGGCTCATGCCTCCCAATACAATCCATAACGTGCACATCCGTCATATTGAGCGAAGTCATTCCGTCAAAGTGCTCGCGGATTTCCTCGAGAAAGATCATGCCCTCTCTCTGCTGATGCTGCTCCAGCTGGTGATTCATCTTAATAAGCAAATCATAGACATGCTGAACCGATGTCGCCTTCTCCATACGAACAAGTAGTCACTCCTTTGGCATACTCCTCCTTTCATTATAGCCCACATTTGTTTCACAGGAAACAATATGGTCATGATCATACCTTTTTCTTTTATATTAACGTGACAATGCATCCTTAATAACACTCAATATATCCGTTTGTTTCACAGAAACAGCCCAAGCGATATACCCATCCGGACGGATGAGAACCGTATGCACATCTCTCCATCCAACGGGCAATTCTTCAGCTACGGCCTCCACATATGAAATATGTGAAAGTGAGATATGGCGAAACTCATTCGATACCTTAGTATCCTGTGCAAGATGGAGAAGTACAAATCGGCCTTCATGAAGAAGATCGTAAGCATACGATGTCACTCCGTTAGGCAACCGCAATTCAAAATCAGCAAACCGTTTCCCGTTCAGCGGATGCTGCGGTATATTGCCAGCCCCTGGATAACATACATCCAGTGCACTAATCTGCTCTGCCATAGACCGATTAATTTCCGGATGGCGGAACCATTCCTCATGTAATTGGCGGTGCGCCAAGACAGCAGGCGTAAAATCCATTAAGCGGGTCTGAACCTCGGTATTCCGTAAAAACTGCGTATTAACCGGATAGCGTTCGTCATGATACCTATTCAGCAGCGTGTCTGGAGCCCAGCCACGAATCACTCCTGCAAGCTTCCATCCCAGATTCGCAGCCTCTTGCAAGCCAACATTCATTCCCTGTCCGCCTGCCGGGAAGTGGATATGCGCAGCATCACCTGCTAGCAGGATTCTCCCTTTACGATAGGTCTGCGCCTGCCGCGTTGCATTCCCAAATCGAGATAACCAGCGAGGATTGGATACGCCAAGATCTGTACCAAGCAGATCGTACAGCTCTGTGCGCACTTCTTCCAGCGTTACAGGTGCGTCTTTCGGGACATCCATCAATCGAAGTGTAGTCAAAATAACCCGATAAATACCTGGAGACACGGGGGCAATCATCACCCCGCCTCGTTTATTATATTCGGAATGTACGCCATTTTCAGGCGGATTGGCTAACTCTACATCCGCTAATACAGCAGTCAGAGTAGTATCCGTGCCCGGAAAAGCAATCCCCGCTTGTTTCCGCACGATGCTCCCGGCCCCATCCGCTCCTACGACATAGGCAGCAGTCATCACCGATACATTGGCTTGTGGTCCAGACGCGCGTACACTCACCACTTCTACGCCCTGCTCCTGCTCCCGTACAGATACCACTTCCATGCCACGATGGACGACAACTCCCAGCTTGAGCGCATGCTCCTCAATCAGCTGCTCTGTAATCACCTGTGGGATAAACAATGTATAATTGGAGGAACTATCAAGCACAGAAAAATCCAAGCGGGTATCCAGCATTGCAAAGTGACCTGTACGTATAGGTCTGCCGTGCTTCATAAACCGCTCCTTCAATCCACGCATATCAAACATCTCAAGTGTCCGTGGATGTAGCGTAAGCGCACGCGACTGGCGAATAGGCTCCTCCAAACGTTCAATTACACATACGCTTACCCTCGCCAATGCCAACTCAGCAGCCAACCACATCCCAACGGGTCCGCCGCCTACAACAATCACTTCGTAATCCATGTTCACACCCCTATCTAAAAACTTTATTCCCACCACCTATTGTTTCAACAGAAACAATATATATATACAGAAAGCTCCCCTTAACGTTTCCGTATATACTAAACAACACATATAAATGTCGTTTATTGTTTCTCTTGAAACAATATTATTGTAATTTAATTGAGAACAATTATCAACTACTTTATTAAAATGATTTCTGCCCTTTACTTTAAACCACGTATTCATTTACATTTTGGAAAATATAATTGTATAATCGTAAAATAAGACTAAGCTAGAAACAAGCTCTCATAGAAGGGATGATCCTACATGTCGGATGCCAACCAATTATTCGGTCAAGCGCTGGTTAAATCACTGGTCGGGGAACGTGGACATATTCGCGTGGTTCGGGCTTTGCCAGATATTAACGTCGAGCTAGCAGGTAAGAAAAACGCAGAAATGCCCTACAGCATTTATCAACTACTGAAACATATGATTTACTGGCAGCAATTTATGTTGGAGCATTTGGAAGGACGGAAGCCCCAGCTTCCGGGCAATGTCATGGAAAGCTGGCCCGAAGAAACTGGACCGCAAAGCGAAGAGGCATGGCAGGCTGTCATTAATGAATTTTTACAAGGCGTAGATCGGGCTGTGCAAATTGCCGAAACCGCGCAACTGGATGAATCACTGGCTCATTTCCCAGGTGAAACAAAAGCGGGATTGCTGCGAAATATCGCTTCCCACAATTCCTATCATTTGGGTGAAATTGTACTACTGCGCCGTATTTATGGAGCTTGGCCACCACCAGGAGGCGGCTTTCCTGCATAAAGGCACACCTACCCTTGCCATACGTGGCACACCTCCAAATGGCATTGGGATTTAGGCACAGCGTGGAGTACGCCTGCGTATCCTATGAAGGAACCCGCTAGCGAATGGAAGCCGTTCATGCATAATCAGGAGTCATCGGAAAAACGGTTCCCATAATGCAAGCTCAAAGAGAGGCTCCGAGGATATGGTAAAACACTTATATTTAAATCGTAATATTGCCTGTATGATCGTGATCAGCCTTATTGCTAACATGAGTGGAAGCATGATCCTTCCACTCTTTGCTATTTATGTAGAGCAATTCGGGATATCTACACTTGGCATGAGCATTTTATTTTCTTTGTTTTATGTGGGAAGATTTCTTGGTGGAGGCATGGCAGGACAAATATATGAAAAGATCGGTGCAAAACGCTTGGGGTTGAGCTTACTCATCGCCGAAATTGTTTGTATGCTTCTGTTCCCGTTTGCAGGAAGCTTTATTGTTTTATCTATACTTAGACTTCTTCAAGGCTTGGTGGCTATAGGGCTAACCGTCTTCGTCAGAGTCACGATCAACCATATGAGCACCGCAGAGAATCGAGGCACGCTCAATGGATATATCAGCAGCAGTGAAGGTGCTGGTATGATTTTAGGCCCTCTTATAAGTGGAGTTATCGTTTCTTATTTTTCTTTATCCTTTCCATTCTATTTCGTTGCCTTTTTTGCCTGTATATCCTTCGTTGCCGTTTCAAGAATGACTTTCGCTAATTCTTTCTTAAAGCCACAGCCATATCATCCCCCCTTTCAAAAATCGCAGAGAAGAATCAAATTAACGAAACAGTTGTTGCTTTATTCCACCGTTCATTTTCTTGAAATGAGTGCATTTGCTATATTTTTAACATACTTCTCGGTATATGCGACCTACAAGCTCCATTGGAGTCCAGCAGAAATCAGCGTAGCCTTTACAATCATCGGCATATCGACCTTTGTATCAGCACCCTTTATTGGCAAAATATCTGATATGCTCAAGGATCGCTTGCTGCTATGTATCATCGGTCTATTTTTAATCATGATAGAAATTATCTTATTTTTATGGTTCACAGAACCGTGGATTGTATACTTAGGGATGTTCATCGGAGGTATAGGAGGAGCCAGCTATTTGGATTCCTTTTACTCGCAGCTAGGAGATGTTATTCCTGAAGACAATAGAAGCTCATTTATCGGCAACGTCGTATCTTTGTCCGAAGTGGGGGCCATTGTGTCTCCAATCATTGCAGGCGCGCTCATGGACCGTTTTAGCCTCAATACCCCCTTTTATTACAATATGATATTAGTATTGATTGCGATTGTTATTCAATATATTATTCGTTTAAAATCAAAATCCATAAGAAAAAGGCCACTTGCATAAGCAAATGGCCTCCTTTGTGTTCATCACAGTTCCAACTCGACTGCAACGCCGAAATGATCGGATACAACGGGTCCTGTTTTCCCGTTCAGTACGACCGTTGAGGATTGAACCTGTACTGTCTTATTGGAAAAGATATAGTCAATACGGAGCGGCTCCGCATTACTTTCCCAGCCAGCAATAGCCTTGATGACCGTGTGTCCTGCATCACGTACAGCTGCATTCGGATAGGTGTCTGACCAACCGGATTGCAATACATAGTCATATCCTTCTCCGCGCACTTCAGCCGCGTTGTTGAAATCCCCCATCACAAACATAGGAGCCGGAGCTAAAGGAGCGAGCACTTCGATTGTACGATCCCATAGTCCGCGGAAGGATTCCTCATCATTCCACCAGTTATAATGCCCACTGACAAACCAGGCCTGCACTCCGTCCACCACAGTCTGAATGCCCACAATTTTACGCGAGCGGTAGTTGTCATAGTCCTGTACCGAGGAAACATATTCATTCACCGTAGCTGTAATCGGTGCTTTGGACAGAATCGCCAAACCCTCGTCATATTTGGCAAAACCCACATGCGCAGGAGCCCACGTCCAGTGATAGGCATCGGACAATAGCCCATTCAGTACATAAGCATAGTTATCACGTTTAATGACAACTTCAGGATCTGCACTATAGTACGCGCCCAAATCGTCCGCTGACAAAGGAGTCTCTTTCATGGACTGATTCACTTCCTGCAAAGCAATGACATCAAACTGCTGTTCATCAATAAAAGCAGCCAATTGCTTCAGCTTATCGTGCTGGTTTTCTTCCATCCAAGCATGTGCATTTAAGGTTAACAATTTCAAGCTAATCACCTATTGAGTATGTCTTGTATATCTGATTTAAGCACATCGGCCTTTGGCCCGTAAACCGCTTGTACCCCATTATCTACTTTAATTAAGCCCAAGGCGCCTAGCGCTTTCCACGTCTTTTCATCCCCGACAGCTTCTGTATCCTTCACCGTCACACGCAGACGGGTCATGCAAGCATCCACCTCGACAATGTTTTGCTCACCCCCAAGTGTCTTGATGATATCCGCAGCCAATTGATTTTGAGTTGAAACCGCTGCCACACCATCCGTTAATGTACTCTCTGCCTCGGAAGTCGCTTGAGGCTCCTCATCCGTATAGTTCCCCAGTCTTCCTGGCGTAGCCATTTTGAATTTACCGATCATAAAATACGCGATAAAGTAGGTTGCTACCGCAAACACAACACAAGTCAGTACGAAGTTGATTATATCCTGTACCAACCCCGCATTTATAGACAATGGCAATCGAGTCAGCAGTTCAATCATACCAAATGAATGTAAACGCAGATGTATGATATCAGCCATTCCGAACGCGATTCCGGTAAGAATAGCATAAACTACATACAACACGGGCGCTACGAACATAAACATGAACTCCAGCGGCTCCGTCACCCCTGTTAAAAAGACGGCTGCTGCTGCAGAGAAAATCATTGACTTGTACTTGCTGCGTTTATCTTTATCTACACGACGATACATAGCCACGGCCAGCCCCATAAGGATACCCGCTCCGCCGATCATCTGTCCTACTTTGAAGCGGGCAGGCGTTACGTCTCCCAGCAAGCTGTTGTAGGCTGCCGGATCCGTACCACGAAGCGCACTGAGATCACTAGCCCAAGCCAGCCACAGCGGGTCTTGCCCAGCAACAACGCTTCCTGCTCCAGAACCCGTGAGCACCGTGTAAACGCCACCAAGTTGAGTATAGTTAATAGGAACGGTCAGCATATGATGAAGACCAAAAGGAATCAGCAGTCTTTCTAGTGTACCATAGACAAACGGCGCTACAAAAGGAGCCGACTCTCCCGAAGTCGCCAACCAGACGCCAAATTGGTTAATCCCTCCTTGGACAAATGGCCAGACAGCAGACATGATCAAACTAACGATTACAGACCATAAAATCACGACAAACGGGACAAAACGCTTACCGTTAAAAAAGGCTAGAGCATCGGGGAGCTTGCGGTAATTATAATATTTATTAAATACCACGGCCCCAACGAAGCCGGAGATGATACCGACAAACACGCCCATATTGAGTGCAGGCGCCCCCAAAATAGAGGTGAAATAACCACTAACTGGAATTGTTGCACCGAAGAGGGTATGGGTAGTTGCTCCCTCTTGTGTTAGCATCTTCGAGGATACGCCCAAAATCGTTCCTGTTGAAATATTGATGAGAACAAAGGCAATTAAAGCCGCAAAAGCCCCGCCCGCTCGTTCCTTAGCCCAGGAACCACCAATCGCCACGGCAAACAGGATGTGTAAATTGTTGATAATGCCCCAGCCCAGATTCTCCATGACCCCGCCGACAGTCACCCAGAAATGAATATCGCCAGCCAACATCGCCACTACTTTACCAAGTGAAATCATAATCCCGGCTGCTGGCATGACAGCAACAACCACAAGAAGTGCCTTCCCAAGCTTTTGCCAAAAATCAAATGATAGAAGTTTTTTCATGCTCGTTCAGTCTCCATCCCTTATAGTATGTATAGCATGGGTAGTGCTCAATAAAAAATATTATGCAATCGGTTGCACGATTATTATAATGATATCGCTTTCTATTGGCAATACCCTAGTTATAAATATCTTGGTTAATGATGATAGAAATACTCGAAAAAGCCGCTAATTTGTTGAAATTGGAGCAATATCGTATGATAGAACATAATATTTTCTGCTTGAGATAGCAAAAGGAGACGAAGACGATGGCAGTAACCATCAAAGATGTCGCAAAACGTGCTAAAGTTGCTACTTCCACCGTATCCCGTGTCATTCAAGACAGCCCCAAAATCAGCGAAGCCACCAAGGCACGCGTTCGCAAAGAAATGAAGGCGCTTGGCTATGAACCCAACTATTCCGCTCAAAGCCTGGCTAACCGTGTCACACAGTCAATAGGCATTATTATGCCTGAATCGGACGTGGCGATCTTTCAGAATCCTTTCTTTCCGGAAAGCCTACGCGGGATCAGCGAATGGGTAAACGAGCACAACTATACACTGTCGATTGTCACAGGCAAGACGAGTGATGAATTGCTATCCCGCGTAAAGCTAATGACCCGGACCGGACGCGTTGACGGCTACATTGTCCTGTACTCCAAGCAAAAGGATAGCATCGTGGAGTATCTTCATAAAGAGAAAATTCCCTATACCGTCATCGGCAAGCCTCAGCAGTTTATCAGTGAAACTACCCATGTAGACAACGATAACTACCAGGCTGCCAAGGATGTGGTCACTTATTTGACGGGGCTGAACCATGAGCGCATTGCTTATGTTGGCGGTGATCAGGAACACATCGTAAATCTTGAAAGACTTCGAGGCTACCAAGACGCACTACGAGAAGCCGGCTTGCCTCTACCAAAAGAATACGTGGTTAGGGAGCCCTTTAATCTGGAGGACATGCGCACGTTATTACAGGCTTCCCCGCCACCTACAGCGATGATCGTTAGCGATGACCTTGTAGCCATGGCCGTACAGAAAATGCTTGCTCAGTTAGGCGTATCCATGCCAGAGCAGCTTTCCATGGTGAGCTTTAATAACTTGATGCTGGCTGAGCTGATGAATCCCCCTCTTACTTCCGTGGATATTGATATCTTCAGCCTTGGTTATCAGGCTGCCAAAAGTCTGATCGAAAAAATTAAAGACCCGAAAGAATTGACCAAGCACATCATTGTTCCCCACCGAATTGTAGAGCGCAAATCAAGCCAGACACTATGAATCTCTAAGAAATGAACAAGAACTGATTTTGTGGATATTCATAAAATCAGTTTTTTTGCGTTGACAGGGCAAACGGTTGCACTATATACTGAACTCGCTCATATATTGGTTCCGTTAAAACAACGATCTCATTTTCCGAGAGGGGTACGCAATCATGGTTTACAACCGATTATTTGACGTAGATAGTTGGAAGCTGACAACACACACTCTACATAGCACACACATGCGATTACAGGAAAGCTTAACGTCCATAGGCAACGGTTATATGGGCATGCGCGGCAATTTTGAAGAAACTTATTCAGGGGATCGTCATCAAGGGACGTATATCTCCGGTATATGGTTCCCTGACAAAACAAAGGTAGGCTGGTGGAAGAACGGCTATCCTGAATATTTTGGCAAGGTCATCAATGCTATGAATTTCATCGGCATCCGTCTGATTGTAAACCAAGAGGAAGTGGACTTATTTACGGCACAGATCAGCGATTTTGTGCAGGAGCTGGACATGAAGCAGGGAATCCTGCGGCGCGCTTGTACTGTGAACGACCAGGTTCGTATCACTACAGAGCGTTTTCTGAGCATTACCACACGTGAATTATGCCTGATTGATTATCAGGTCGAAAATATAAGCGATCAGCCTTTAAGCATTGAGCTTGTTCCTTATTTGGACGGCAATACGAAAAATGAGGACACCAACTATGACGAGGTATTTTGGCTGGAAGAGGCCCGTGAGGTTCAAGAGCAATTCATCAGCCTGTCCACAACGACGATAGATAATCCCTTCGGTATTCCGCGCTTTACCGTAAACGCTACCATGGGTATTGTAACCGAGGGGCAAGATGAGCAGACGACGGAAGAAAGCTTTTTGTATGCTGCACGCCACTATCAGTACAACGTCTCATCAGGGGACCGTATCCAACTGCAAAAAATTGTAGCCGTCACCACTTCACGCGATATGGAAAAGGATGCATTGATTCCGCAAGGTGAACGCATCGCTGTAGAAGCTGTCAACAAAGGCTACACCTCTCTTAAGCAGGAGCATATCGACGCTTGGGCCAGACGCTGGGATAAGGCAGATGTCGAAATCGAGGGGGATACGGAGGCCCAACAGGGAATACGCTTTAACATTTTCCAGCTATTCTCTACGTACTACGGTGAAGATGCCCGTCTGAATATCGGACCGAAGGGCTTTACGGGTGAAAAATATGGCGGTGCCACCTATTGGGATACAGAAGCATATGCCGTACCTATGTACCTGGCGCTTGCAGACCCGGACGTAACGCGAAATCTGTTGCTGTACCGTCACCAACAACTGGAAGGTGCCAAGCATAACGCAGCCCAGCAAGGGCTTCGAGGGGCATTGTACCCTATGGTCACTTTTACAGGCGTGGAATGCCATAACGAATGGGAAATTACCTTCGAGGAAATTCATCGTAACGGTGCGATTGCCTATGCCATTTACAATTACACCAATTATACGGGTGACTTGACTTATCTGCATGAATACGGAATCGATGTACTGGTCGAAATTAGCCGCTTCTGGGCCGATCGGGTTCATTTTTCTAACAGTCGTCAGCAGTATATGATCCACGGGGTTACTGGGCCGAACGAATACGAGAATAACGTCAATAACAACTGGTATACCAATACATTGGCTGCGTGGGTTCTGAAATATACATTATCGGTCTTGCCTCAAATTTCGACTGAGAAAGCGCAGCGCCTGGCAGTTACAGCTGATGAGCTTGCACATTGGCAAGATATCATCAACAACATGTATTATCCGTATGATGAAGAGCGAGGCGTCTTCGTACAGCACGATACTTTTATGGATAAAGATTTGCAGCCTGTATCCACTTTGCATCCGAGCAATCTGCCACTTAATCAGAAATGGTCATGGGATAAAATCCTGCGTTCCTGCTTCATTAAGCAAGCAGATGTGCTGCAAGGGCTCTATTTCTTTGGAGACCAGTTCACGCTGGAGGAAAAAGCGCGCAATTTTGCATTTTACGAGCCAATGACCGTTCATGAATCCAGTCTGTCTCCTTCGATTCATGCCGTGCTGGCCGCTGAACTCAAAATGGAAGATAAGGCAGTCGAAATGTATAAACGGACAGCCCGTCTGGATCTGGATAACTATAATAATGACACCGAAGACGGACTTCATATCACCTCCATGACAGGAAGCTGGCTGGCGATTGTACAGGGATTTGCCGGGATGAGAACCTATAATGAAACACTCAGCTTTTCCCCTTTTCTGCCGAAGGACTGGAATAAATATACGTTTAAAATCAACTATCGCGGCCGCTTGCTAAGTATTCTCGTACAGGAGGGTGAAGTAGTCATTACCCTGCTGGACGGAGAACCGCTGACGCTGGAGCTGTATGGACAGCCAACACACATTACCAGTGGGCAATCGTTAATGGCGAACAGTGCTTCATAAATGGACCAGACAGGGGGAAAGCAAATGAAAGCAGTTATTTTTGATCTGGACGGAGTCATTACAGATACGGCTGAATATCATTTTCAGGCATGGGGCAGCTTGGCGGCAGCGCTCAGCATCCCTTTTGATCGGGAATTTAATGAACAGTTAAAAGGAATCAGCCGTACGGAATCACTCGAAAAAATACTAGTGCGTGGTAACCTGTCCGATACGTTATCAGAAGAAGGCAAGCAAGAACTGGCCATGCAAAAAAACACCGAGTATCAGCGGCTTATCTCAGCTTTAACTCCCGCAGACGTTCTTCCCGGTATTAAAGCGCTTCTGAAGGAGCTTCGTGAAGCCCGAATCGGCATCGCGCTCGCCTCTGCGAGCAAAAATGCAGCATTTATACTGGATCGGCTGGAGCTAGCACACTATTTTGACAGTGTGGTGGATGTTACGTCCATTCGGAATGGCAAGCCTGACCCAGAAATTTTCCTCGCCGGAGCTGCGAATTTGGGCGTTCAGCCTGCCGATTGTATCGGCATAGAAGACGCACAGGCCGGCATTCAGGCGATCAAGGGCGCCGGGATGTTCGCAGTTGGTGTAGGAACGCCTTCGCAAATGCAAGGTGCGGATATCGTGGTAGCCACTACAGCCGAGCTTTCTTTGAGTATGCTGGAGGAACATTTTTACGAGTTCAAAAAATGATCTCATTCTGATTAAGTTCATATGACGTTATGTATGACTAGAGACGAACACCATTAGGTGTTCGTTTTTTTCTTGTACTGTACAAAAGGATTCATGAATATTTATCACTATTTTACACATATTACATGCATATCATGCTTTAAGTTTTTTGAAGGGGGAAGCGTCATTGGCAAGATCACTCGAGGCGAAATTAGATTATCTTGAAAAAACCCTGGGTCATCTTCCTGATGTCGTCTTCAAAAAAATGAATGTGGGCCAAACGGGAATCCATGTCATTATGATCTATCTCTCCGGTATTGCGGATACGAGCATCATTAACGAACAAATCGTCAAGCCACTCATTTTAACTGGAGTCCGTGAAAGCCAATCCCAAGTTAATCCCGAGAAAATAAAGGAGGAACTGATACAACAGACAGCATTTACGATCGATATGGAAGAAGAGACAGACCTTGAGACGTGTGTACACGAAGTGTTATCGGGAAATACCTGTCTGCTGATCGAAGGAAGCAATGAAGTCTTTTTTGCTTCTACAGGCAAATTTCCTTCGCGAAGTGTTGATGAACCCAGCACCGAAACTTTGGTTAGAGGACCAAGGGAAGGTTTTATTGAGGATTTGGAAAGTAACCTGGCAATGGTTAGAAGGCACATCAAAGATATTAGTTTCAGAATAGACAAAATAACCATAGGAAGGAGATCCTCCCGTAAATTAGCAATCTTGTACATATCGGATATCGCAAATCCGGAGCTAGTTCAGGAAGTGAAGCGAAGAGTCGAGACGATTGATGTGGATGATGCTTCTGATACCGGGGTTATTGAGCAATGGATCGAGGAACATCCATGGTCTCCGTTTCCCCAGATTCAAGCCTCTGAACGCTCGGATAAAGCGATAACGGCCTTAATGTCAGGGAGGGTTGTCATTATGCTAGATGGCACCCCTTTTGTCCTAATTGCTCCCATGACCTTCTGGATGCTGGCTCAATCGCCAGAAGATTATTATGAGCGTTTCCCCTTAGGGACATTTTTCCGTATGCTTCGTTTAATGGCTTTGTTCATTGCAACATTCCTGCCTTCGTTGTACGTTGCACTCATTTCTTTCCATCCTGGATTAATCCCGCCTGAGCTGGTCATATCTATCGTTGCCTCAAGGGAAGGGATTCCCTTTCCTGTTTTTGTGGAGGCTTTAATTATGGAAGGGGCATTGGAAATATTACGTGAGGCAAGTCTGCGGCTACCCAAAGGGATAGGACAGGTTATTGGGATTGTAGGCGGCCTGGTTATTGGACAAGCAGCTGTCGAGGCGGCGGTTGTAAGTGCTTTTCTAATTATTGTTGTTGGTCTTACTGCCATTGCGTCCTTTGCAAGCCCGCAGTACAGCGGCAGTATCGGAATCCGGCTTCTTCGTTTTCCCATTATGATGATCGCGGGGGTTTATGGGCTGTATGGAGTAATTTTAGCCTTTATTTGTTTAGGCGTACACATGGTCCAGATCAAAAGCTTTGGAGTTCCTTACATGTCACCCCTAGCCCCTGTTCGGCTAAGAGATCAACAAGACACCTTGGTACGGGTTCCTTTTAAATACCTCAGAAAGCGTCCTATGATGCTAAAAACACAGGACGAAACACATTCTAACCGGAAAAGGAAGTAAACCTATGATTTCTTACGCCTTTCTGTTTCGTCGCACCCTCTGGGTGCAAAAATGCTTTGCCGCATGGATCGTGTGTGCTCTCCTCACCGGTTGTTGGGATAGCAGAGAGATCGATAACTTGAGTATTATTCAAGGTGTCGCCATTGATATGGATCAGCAGGATATGCTGGAACTTACCTACCAGCACTTAATCGCGCAGAAATCCAGAAAAAATATGTACAGCAACGTAACAACCTTTAACAAAGATTCCATCCAGTCTGCTTCCAGGGAACAGGCCAAGCAGATATCCCGTGCTCCTTTATATAGTTTTATTCGCCTGATTTTGATTAGTGACCAAGCTATACAAAAAAGAAGAATCGATCAGTTGTTAGATACGTTTACTCGCTCCTATAAACCAAGTCGAAAATCACTTGTTATGATCATAAAAGGCAATGCAAAAGAAGCGCTCAATAAGATCGGTAAACATCAAGAGATCCCTTCTATTGACCTTGAAGCAATGGCTAAAAACAGCAATTTAAACTCAAAAATACCTTATAGAATAACATTAGGGGAAATTTCTACGCATATCTCACAAGGAGCTAACTTCATCGTTCAAGGCATAGAAACCAATGGAGGCAACCACTTCTCTGGCGCAGCTCTGATCAGCGGCAAAACGAAGAAATTTGCTTATTGGCTGGACGAAGAGGATGTCATCGGAATCAACTGGATGCTGGGAAAAACGAAGGGCTCAATTATTAGAATTGAGAGCTCAAAGTCAAATCAATCCGTGGTGTTTGAAGTTGAGGATGTCCACACAAAACTTATTCCTCACCTCAACGGGCAGGACCTCTCATTCACAGTTCGAATTAAATCAGATATTAAACTAAACGAAAGCACGGTTAATTCTGAAGACTTCCTGAAGGAATCATTCATTCAAACCGCTAAACAAGAGGCACAGGATGAAATCAAACATAACGTATCCCAATCGCTAAACACACTCCAGAAAGAAATGAGAGCAGATGTGGTCGGTTTTGGCACAAAAGTAAAAGTGAACTATCCCGCTTACTGGGATCGGGTAAAGGAAAATTGGCAAGATACATTCAGTCAAATACCGATCAATGTTAAGGCTGAAGTACAGATCGAGCGAACTGGTGCTTATACAAAAGGAGAGGGTGAATAATGTCTAATATACCTTCCATGAAACATGAAAAAATATCCACAATACAAGCCTTATTTACCGTCACTTCGACCGTGTATGCTGTGGGTATTGTCAGTTTACCAAGAACCATTGCAGAGAAGACGCAAACGCCCGACGTGTGGCAGGGACTTTTGCTGGCAACTCTGCTTGGAATCGTCGTCATTTTTATCCAGGTTAAATTGTGCCATAGATTTCCGGGGAAGACGTTCTATGAGTTCAATCCTGTGATTGCAGGTAAATTCATCGGCCTTCTGATCAATATCGCATTTATTGTATTTTGCATGATGATCTGCTCTTTTGTATGTAGAATGATGGCGGAATTCCTCAAGGGTCTTGCACTGGAGAGAACCCCGATAAGCATGATTCTCTTGCCATTTCTTCTGCTTATCGGGTATCTGACCTGGGGCGGTCTCCATGCAATGGTTCGATTGATTGAGCTTTTTTTCCCTTTAACCTTTATTGTTTTTTTATTGTTGATCGTTCTTAATGTCAACCATTTTAATCTTGATAATTTGCGCCCTGTTTTCCATAAAGGTTGGCGTCCGATCTTTGAATCACTTAAAGTTATACCTTTCTCTACAATGGGTTTTGAATCGATCCTTATCTTAACTAATGTGATGACCCACCCACAAAAAGCATGGAAGGCCGGGTGGATTGGCTACTCGATTGCAATGGGTTTGTATATTTTAATGGTAACGATGGTCATTGGCTGTATGTCAGTAGAAGAAGTTTCCCGATTGCAGTGGCCCGTCGTTTCTTTTGCACAGCAAATTGAATTCCCCGGTGCGTTCCTGGAACGATTTGAAATATTATTTATTATTTTGTGGACGATCAAAATCTTCATGACCGCCTCAAATTATTATTTCTATATTGTTACTGGAATCAGCCAGCTCACCCAAAAGTGGAACAGGTATATCTGTTATCTCCCGTTAATTATATTATTTTGCCTGAGCATGTATCCCCAAAATTTTATTGAAATAGGCAACTTCGATAAAATAATAGGTTACTTTGGAATAGTGGTATGCGCGGCAGTACCCTTGGTGCTTCTCGTCATCTCTATGGTCTTCCATCGAACAGAGAAGCCAAATGGGAAGAAGTAGGGGATACTTCCTCCTCGTTCTTACCAATGAATGCCCCCCTTATGCTATAGCGTAAGGGGATTTTCACTTTTTACCCAGCGGCTATCCTTCGAGATTTTCCAACTGCTCCCTCCACTCAATTTATATTCGTGAACTGATATAATGGAAGAGTTAAGCTACTATTAGATCAATACCAGATCAACTATTCTCTCTTAGGAGACTATTGCATATGAAACCAACCTATCTTATGGATGATATACAGTGGCAGCAGCTCATTCAAAACGTGGCTGACCATTTTAATGATGTGACGATCAAACGAGGTTTTCAGTACTTTAAGCAGGGAAAGGTCAAAGAATTCGCAATGCCTGATGCTGACCATATCGCGGCTGTCGTGGATGGGAATGAACTCTACGAAGTGGATCTCCACTTGAGTGCTTTTGCTGCTAGCAGATGTACATGCCCTGTTCGCACCAACTGCAAGCATATGATCGCCGTATTGCTGAATTACGCGAATGAACAGGAACGTTCCGTGCATGCATTAGTGAACGCTCATTCGGCAGGATTCACACGGCTGACTACACAAGCAGACACCCGTACCACACCTGCTTTCCGGTCGAACCCTTCGCCGGATCACAAGGAAGCAACAAGAGATGCTCTCCGTAAAAAAGCAAGCAACCTACCGGACATGCCCGTTTCCGAATGGCATGATCTGTTCGATCAGTGTATCGCCCTTAATCATGTGCACACTCAAAATTCCCAATATGTGCAAAGTGCTTTAGCTTCGATCTATGCTGTGAAGCCGCCGCTCTCACCCGGTATGCAGCAGCTATATGGACTGCATGCCCATCTGCGTGTACTGGAGAAGCTGGTACCTCAGGCCCCCATGACGGGTTACCCCACTCATACCTTTATGGGCTACTACACCCAAATCGCCGCAGATGAGCTGAAAGAGGCGATTGAACGTGATTTTGAGCGTCCTCTGGAGCTAACTGATGAACCGTTGCACGAAGCTCGTATGGCAGAAACTTTAGCTTATTTGCGCGAGAAAATGCTGATAGAGTCGCGGAACGGTACTTATTTTTCAGACGCGTACTATCAGTTTTGGCTGTACTGGGTGCATCCTGCAAGGCAGAAATCCAGCATATATGCGGAGGAATTGCAGCATTTACATGCAGCTGAAGAGGAGCATAGTGCTACGTTGGCACGGCTTCCGTGGATGCTGGCTCGGAGCTGGATGTATGTTTACCAAGCGCAGAATCCTAAAGCCTGGGAGCTGCTACATGAGGCAGAACAAGCTTTTCCACTAAAAATCTCCTCTAGCCAATTGCTATTGTTCTTACATGCGTTGCGACAGGGCGAAGATTGGATACGTCTCAAAGACGGCCTGCGACATATCGGTCCCCTGCTTCATAGTCATCGGGATTATCATTTACAGGATTATATGCATCATTGGGAGCTGGTTTTGCAGCATCTCCCAGAAGCAGAGCAGGACATGTGGAACACGCTGGTGGATATGCTTCCATTTGCGGGTGGGCTGTATGAAGAGGCCCTACTTGCTCATGAGAAATGGCGGCAATGGATCGACTATCAGCTAAGCATACGCAGTGAACCTTTGAGTTTTCGGGTGAGCGTGCTGCAACCCATCGAAAAGAACGCGCCTGAGTTACTGCTGCCCTTTTACCATCAAGCGGTAGAACGTTATGTGCTGGAAAAAAACAGATCTAGCTATAAAGCGGCAGTTAAACTGTTAAAGCGATTGTTCAAGCTGTACAAAAAAATGAAGCAAGAAACACGCTGGGAGCTGTTCTTCATGACCTTTACCAGCCGTCACAGCCGCCTGCGGGCGCTACAGGAGGAATTGCGGAAAGGGAAATTGTTATCATGAGCCAATATACCGAAACGATTACGGTGTACATCCAATTAACAACCTATGGAGACGCGCTAATTTATGGCGATTCCTCCATGAACTATAGCATTTCCGGTCAAATGTTGAAGCAACGTTTGTTTGCTTGGCATGAGGCTTCATTTTATGGCACCGAGCTAGAGATTCAGCATGTTCAAGACACAGATATTATCGTGCTACCCTCGGAGCAAGTGATTCCTTTTCTGGCAGAGCAGGAGTTGCTGAAGCACATCGAATGGATCTGGGACGAAGCCAATGCCCCGTGGCTTCGGCTGATCTCTCTGTTGGCTCACTGCATTGAAACGAAAGCCTATGTGCCCAGCTTCACGTCGTTCCAGGCGGGGAAGCTGCTATGGAAGTGGGATGCAGAAGCATTGGAAAATGTCCAACCGGCAGAGCTTGCCTTGCTGGACAGCCTGGATGAGAACGAGCGCGATGGCCTGGTAGCGGCGTTCTCGGCCGCTGTTTTTCAGCGCTGGTACGGCACCGAAGCGGAAGCCGCTGACTTGCGAAGAGAATATCCGATTCTCTTCGCTCCCCAACGCCAGGTCGCAGCAGGCCTGGATGCCCAGGCATGGCTGATCGCCATTGGCTGGAAGGCTGATACCGCGCCATTTCGCCCGCTTCTGCAACTGCTGGAGCCAGAGCTGGAGGACGACGAGCCGTCCTGGCAGCTCAAGCTTGTGTTGCAGGACAAGCAGGACCCGGCCTTGCTGGTGCCTGTACAGCTCGCCGCTGACGGTTATGCCTCCGGCTCATGGCCCGAAGCGTGGACGGCGCATGTGCGTGAGCGCTCAGGCGGGTGGCTGGAACGCTTGACCGCTATTTTGCCCGCAGGGCAGCGTGCCGGAAGCCGTGATGACATACTGAGCCGCCCGCTCTCTGACGAAGCCGCATGGCAATTCCTGACGACCGACAGCCAGCGTCTGCTGGAAAGCGGTTGGCAGGTGCTGCTGCCAGCCTGGTGGGAGGCAGCCACCCGCAAGAAGCCAAAGCTGCGGGCCAAGGTTCGCCCAGGCGAAGGGGCGGGAGAGCGCACGAAGGGCAGCTCGCTGTTCGGACTGGACTCCATTGTCCAGTTCGATTGGCGTGTGGCCATCGGCGATGCCGATCTGAGCGAGTCGGAGTTCGCCGAGCTTGTGGCTCGCAACGAGCGCTTGGTGCGCTTCCGCGGCCAATGGATCGCGCTCGACCCTGCGCTGCTGGCGCAAATCCGCCGCGCCATGGCCGGGATCGACAGCACTCAGGGATTGTCCTTTCAGGACATCCTGCAGCTGCATCTGCTCGGCAACACCGACGAGCCTGAAGGCGACGCCTCGGGCGAGCAGCCGGAGGACCCGGCACGCTTCCGACTGGAAGTAGAGCTGAACGCTCATCTACTGAAGCTGATCAGCCAGCTCGGACGGCAATCGGAATGGCCCGCTTTGGACGTACCCGATGGGCTGCAAGCCGAGCTGCGGACGTATCAGCAGGACGGGTATGCATGGCTTGCCTTTTTGCGACGCTTCGGATTGGGCGCGTGCCTAGCCGATGATATGGGACTCGGCAAAACGGTGCAGTTTATCACTTATTTACTGCACCTACAGGACATTGCCGCCGAGACAGGTGTGCGCTCCAGTTCGCTGCTGATTTGCCCGACTTCAGTGCTGGGCAACTGGCAGAAGGAGCTCAGCCGCTTCGCTCCCTCCTTGAAGGTCATGCTGCACTATGGAAGCAAACGGGAGCAAGGAGACTTGTTCCGCGAAAAAGTCGAGCAAGCTGATGTCATCCTGACCTCCTTCGCTACGGCAACTCTGGACCAAGAGCTGCTGCAGAGCATGACTTGGGATTCGATCTGCCTGGATGAAGCGCAAAACATTAAAAATGCGCAAACCAAGCAATCCACAGCTGTGCGCAGCTTCCCTGCACGTCATCGTATCGCGTTGACAGGAACACCTATTGAAAATCGGCTGTCCGAGCTATGGTCCATTTATGATTTCATCAATCCAGGTTATCTGGGCAGCTCACGCGCCTTTAGCAATCGCTTCATGAATGCTATTGAAAAAGAACATAATGAGCAGCGCACGTTGGATTTGCAAAAGCTGGTTCAGCCCTTCATGCTACGTCGCAAAAAGAAGGACCCTGCGATACAGCTTGATTTGCCTGACAAGAATGAGATGAAAACGTACATTCACCTCACCTCCGAGCAGGGTGCGCTCTATGATCAGATTGTTAAAGAACTGATGGAACGGATGCAGAAGCTGGAGGGGATCGAGCGCAAAGGAGCCATTTTATCAGCCCTGACCCAGTTGAAGCAGCTTTGTAACCACCCTGCTCTCTTAACTAAGGAGGCGCTCCTGGATGCAGCAGCTTCTGGTTATAGTCAGCCCGATCTTGAAGCGGTTATTAGCCGTTCATCCAAGCTGGAGCGCATTCTGGCTATGGTCAAGGAGCTGCGGGAAGAGGGCGAGCGCTGTCTTATTTTTACACAGTATATTGGTATGGGACAGATGCTTCAGCAGGTACTCGCTCAGGAACTTCAAGAACCCGTGCTCTATCTGAACGGTAGTACATCCAAAACTGCGCGTGACCGAATGATTGAGCAATTCCAATCGCATACGCTTCCCCCTGACGAGCAGCCGTCTGTGTTTATTTTATCGCTCAAGGCCGGGGGGGTGGGTCTCAATCTGACGGCTGCCAACCATGTCTTTCACTTTGATCGCTGGTGGAATCCGGCTGTTGAAAATCAGGCCACAGACCGAGCCTACCGGATGGGACAAACCAAAGATGTACAGGTTCACAAATTTATCTCGTTGGGTACGCTGGAGGAACGTATTGATGAAATGCTGGAGAGCAAGCAGCAGCTCAGTGACCAAATTATCACCAGCACCGAGGGCTGGATTACTGAGCTGTCTACAGACGCGTTAAAAGACCTCTTCACGCTACGGCGCGATTGGGCATAATGAGGTGCTAAGTTCGTTATATGCCTATTTTAAGGAAGAGTAGTTTATAGCACGGTCCAACACTCCTTTGTGTGCATTTAATATCTCATCACAACAAAGGAGTTGATTTTTAGTGGCCATTCGTCCTCCACAAACGCTGAAATCTACGGGCAGAAAGGTTCCTGTTACGAGATATCGCAATGTGAGTCCAACACAAACCCTTCGTAGATTCACAGTTATCTGGGCTAACAATGATGGTGTACCTTTTAACACGTCTGGATTTTTTGCAACACTCCGGCGTTTAGATGGAACCTTTGTCCAAGCTGCAGGCTTCGACCGCTTTGGTACTGCCCGATTCAACAGAGTCCGCACACCTACGAACCAGCCTTATATTCTGCGTACTTTTAGAGATGATGGAGTATTATTCCGCGTTAGATCCGTACCTGCTGGCGTATCCTCATTTGTCGTTATTGGTTAAGTTCGTACCGAACGCAGCCTAAACATGTTTAACAAAAAAAGCAGTCAGAACAGAGCGCATCTGTCCTGACTGCTTTTTTTCAAAACTACCTACTCGGAATCTTCTTCCACTTGTGCATCTTTCGTAGCGGCTGTATTGTACACCGTTTTGAGCCAGTTCTCACTCGACCAGTTCAGCTTGCCTGCGCCCGCTCCGTCCTTGGCCTGCAATTGAGCAACCAAGTTGGCAGGGTCTTCGGCTGTATAGCTGTATGGCAACGTTGTGAACCCATTCCAAGAGAAGCTCTTAGCCTTTGCTGGATAAGGAGCTAACGGGCTATTCGCAGCGTCACTGCCGCCTCTGAACACGGCACCGTTGTCCGACAAGATAACATCCTCGGCTTTGATTTCACCTGTATAATCCGCTTTGTTAGGGTCTTTTTGATTATTACGCACCGGAGAAAACACATCAATTAAATACGATTTTTCTAGCAGCACTGCGCCGTTTTCTGTTGAAATCGCACCATTACCCACGACGTCAAAATGATATCCTTTGGCAGCGATCGCTTTGGCCATGTTGGACGTAATTCTTTTTTTGGCTCTGGCCAATCCAGCATCATCCATAACGATGTTATATGCATGCGCATTACCACCACGCAAACGTGGCATACGGTCCTGAATATCCAGATAATAATTATGATGCAGCGTCACTTCCAAATCCGCATTGTCGCCTGCCATTTCCGTGGCACCCACCAGATGCGCTTTCTTTTGTCCTGCTGCAATATCAATGATATCTTCTTTACTCATGCCCACTGCACTGCTTCTCAAATAAGCGTACATAGGGTAGGAGGACTTATCTGCTTCCATGGCATTGACTTGTTGGGTTACCCAGCTGTTGGAGCTGCGGTCATCTCCTTTGAACAATGACCAGGAAATTGTAACTCCGTTACTGCCCTTTTTCACATCTACCAGGCCATCATAGGCTTTGTTAAATGTACAATGGTCGATCCATACCTTAGAGCTTGCACCTTCGATGGTAATATAATCCCAGTCATTCTTGTCATAGTTTCCTTTGGTTGCTTCATCCCATTCCCACAGTTCATCAAATTCAAGGTTACGGAAAATCAGATTAGAGCTTCGTTTGATAACAAAACCGGCATGCTTGATTTTCGCACCATTGGCCGAGAAAATCGTAACTCCATTCATATTCTCGATATAGACTTTGCTCACCCCTGTCTTTTTCAGAACAGGATGTGTTTGTACAGGATTGTTGGCGCTAAATGGCATTGCCTTCGCAGCGCTAGGGATTTCATTCCAGCCAAGGTCCAGATCGTTCATAATTTCAATCACTTTAACCTTGCTGCCTTTTTTCAGTGCTTCGTTGAGATCTACAGCATTGTACACCTTTTTGTAATTAGCATCGGTATCGGTAATGTTCCCACCACCTGTATTACCATACGAAAAGCCAGTCAAATTATAATTATTTTTGGAGGTTACACCGGGGTCCATCCCTGGAGTTGGTTGTTCTGTACCCGGACCCGGTGTCGGCTTCACAGGTGGTGTACTTGCATTCCCTTCTGAAGAAGCACCCGATACAATCACATTGTCGAACTGGGCAACTGCTTTAGACGTTACCAGACCCATAGCTCCAGCAGTGAGACTAGTGTCTGTGGCGGATAACTCCAGCTGATCATTAACATACATTTTGATTTCCGAACCGGATAGCTCCAGCTTCACTCTGTACCATGTATTGGTGTCTAGTTTGTATTTTTTATTGGTAGCCAATGTCTTCATAGATCCATTAACTTTTTTACGAATCTCAAGGGCTCCGCCTTTCTTATTGTACAACGATGCTGCATAGAAGTTGTTAGAATCTGTGTATCTACCTGCCACATATACTCGATTAGAGCCATTAAAATCATTTACATATACATCTGCTTGCACACTATAATTCGTCCATGAGGTATTTCCTTTAACGGAATGGCTTTCGCTTCGACTAGATTGTTGGTATGTAGAACCATTCCCGTCCTTGACCACAGACCAGTTCCCCGAATCTGCGGACCAGCCTCGAGCTTCTCCTTGTTCAAAATCATCACTTACCTGTACATTCTCATCAGCCTGTGCATGGCCTAATAGCGGTAATGATAAAGACAGTGCCAACGTACTGCTTAACATTACACTTGCACATTTTTTTAACAAACTCGATTTCATATAACAATTCCCTTCTCAATTGGATTTATGAATACTAAAGCAAACGGTATATAACGTATTGATGGAGGAAATCATATCCATACACCAATGAGGGCCCCTAATCGCTATACTCCAATAATTATAGGCACTTAAATAAATATTAAAATATGTCTAATTACTTATCTTTTGTCTTAATTTTTCTATTAATTTTTCGTTCTTTTTCGCGAACACACCAAATGATGTTTCATAAAATCACAAAAAACGAGATTTTTTTATTTTTGAATAAGACATACGGTTGTCATATTGAGAATGGTACATATAAAGGGTGAGTATCACCAATATCATGTAAAGGAGCGATTAGATGTCTAGCTACGACTACGCTTCCAAATCAGAGTTAAAAGAAGCCATTCATACCGCCTACTTACGGTTTGACGGTGAATTCCAGGACATCGACGAAAGCCACAAGGATACTCGAATCGACGAAGTAGATAAAACACCTGCAGAAATGATAGCCTATCAGCTTGGATGGCTTCATCTTGTCATGAGTTGGGACAGAGACGAACGAGAAGGGAAAACCGTCATCATGCCTGCCCCGAATTATAAGTGGAATAGACTAGGCGAACTATACCAATCATTCTACAAGACCTATTCCCACCACTCTCTATATGAATTACGCGATATGTTCAAGTTGGCTGAGCAAACGTGGCTGGATTGGGTGGACACACTCAGTCATGAAGAACTCTTCACCCAGGGCGTTCACAAGTGGACAGGCACCAATCCGAACTGGCCTATGGCGAGATGGATTCATATCAATTCCGTAGCACCGTTCAAAACATTCAGGGCCAAGATCCGGAAATGGAAGAAATACAACGTGCAACATTGATGAAAAAAAGCGTGCATTGTGCTACAATACTTGAGTTGTATCGGGATACATTTAGGGAAGGGTAAGTGAAACGCCATGCTAATTATTGGTATTGCCGGCGGTACAGGTTCCGGTAAATCGACGGTCGCACGCGCCGTCGTTGAGCGTCTGGGATCTAATAAAGTGACTTTCATATCTCAGGATAACTACTATAAAGACCATTCACATCTGAGTTATGACGAACGTGCTTTGGTCAACTATGATCATCCGTTTGCCTTTGACAACGACTTGCTGATTGAGCATCTTCAATGTCTGAAAAAAGGACAAGCAACTCAAGCGCCCGTGTATGACTTTACGGTTCATGCTCGTTCCACGGACGAGACGGTAGAGCTTCTGCCGAATCATATCGTTATGTTGGAAGGTCTGCACGTACTGTCAGACGAAAAACTCCGCAGCCTGCTTGATATTAAGGTATTTGTGGATACGGATCCAGATGTTCGCATTCTCCGTCGGGTTCTTCGCGATATTGAGGAACGCGGTCGCACCATCCATTCGATCCATGATCACTATTTAACGACGGTTAAACCGATGCACGAGGCATTTATTGAGCCTTCCAAGAAATACGCCGACCTGATCCTGCCTGAGGGAGGACATAACGAGGTTGGTATTCAACTGCTGTCTATTTTGACTGAAAAATATTTGGCAGGAGATCGGACATGGGGTACTGTATAAAGTAATCCCGGTTGTTCAGGCTGTCGAGATTTTCTCGGCAGCCTTTTTTGTCTTTTGTATGCCATTTGAACTAAATTATTTTTGGAATCACCCTGCCGTTTATGTTAGCATGTAAAGATTAAAAGCTTTAGATTTTAGTTAAAGTTGGAAGCGTTATCAACTATGTCCGTCAGATGATTAGGCCCTCGCCTTAATGGCGTCTTTTTTGAATAGATATAATTATGGAGAGTGCTGTCATGAATGAGCTATGCAACATTTTAATTGTAGATGATGAAATATTGGTACGGCAAGGGATCAAACATCATTTGTCGTGGGAACAATACGGATTTCGAATTGTAGGCGAGGCCTCCAATGGGAAAGAGGCGCTGGAGCTGATTGAAGCCTTGCGTCCTCATATTGTCATTACGGATATCGTAATGCCGATCATGGATGGCGAGGAGCTGACACGCATCGTCAGACAGAACTATCCAGATATCGAAGTGATTGTGCTCAGCAGCTACGGCGAGTTTAATTATGTGCGCTCCACCTTTCAGCAAGGTGTGGCTGACTATATTTTAAAGCCCAAGCTGGACACAGATGAGCTGCTTCAGGTGCTCCAGCGAACAGCCCGCAAAATTCCATCCATTCAGTATCAAGAGGATGCCGGGAATAACCAAATTACGATGGAACATGTGATCGAGAAATTGATCTCCGGCTATAGCATAGACTATGAAGCTGAGCTGCTGAAGCAAGCATTCCCTTATGCCCGTTTTGCGCTCATAGGTATAGAACAGTCGGCACAGCAAGATAAGGGACGCTCTACCACTCTCTCTGCTTCAGACCTATTTTCCAAGCTTACAGATCGAGTAGCCTCTGCCTGTGAACACGTGGTTCTGCGCCAGCTGCCATCGGATGGGTATGCGGCCGTTTTTTTAGCCAATCTGGGGCCACGGGAATTAGATGCCTGGATGGCTGCGGTTAGGGAAGTTGCTCAAGAGATGAAGCAGCTCGATCCGCAGACGGGCTGGGCGGTCAGTCATCTATTTGATGATTTTAATCAGATTAGCGATGTCTATCAGGATGAACTGCCGAAGCTGCTAAGCTATCGCTTTTATTTCCCGGAGACAGCACTGCTCATAGAAGATGAACTCCCTCAGCCTGTTCAGGTGAATCGTTCGTTTAACTTAAAACAGTTTACGGAAGAGATGAAGCGTGAGCATTTTGATACAGCTTTTCAGGATTTGAGGTCTTATGTAGCCGCCATGTCCGGCAACTATACCTCGACCGCTTTTGAATTCAAATCGCTGCTCGGAAATATCGTGTTCAACATTACAATTTTGCTCGGGAATCAGGGGTATGATATGAAGGAGCTGGATGCGGCGAAATATTCGTATTTCAAAACAATTAATGATGCCCCTCATGTACATGAAGCCGTACGGTTGCTGGAGACTTTTTTGGAGGAAGCGAACCGACAGATCCTGGCTAAGACGCAGCAAGGAAGTAGTGCAAGCATGAAAAAATTGCTGGAGTATATTGAGGAACATCATGCTGAAACACTCAATTTGACGACCCTTGGGCAATATTTCCATTTTAACCCCTCTTATTTGTCCAGTTATTTTACGGCACACCATACAGAGGGATTTAGCGAGTACCTGAACAAAATTCGGGTTGAAAAAGCTGCTGAACTACTGCGATCGGGGACGCTGCCCATTTCAGATATTAGCAGTACAGTAGGCTATTCGGACCCCAGCTATTTTACTAAAGTGTTCAAAAAAGTGAAGGGATACTCTCCCAGTCAGTACCGCCGGGAACATCTCCATTAGAGAACAAGCGCATATCTGCCAGCAGAAAAGAGATAACATATGAAAAGATATATCCATAAGATCAAATATCAAGGTCTGTTCTTCAAAATCTTTATTGTTATGGTGGTCAGCATCACTGCGGTATCGTTGCTGACCTCTTTGGTGACGATTCGAATGTCTGAACGACTATTCGCTGAGACATTCAGTATTACCAATGCCAAGGTGCTTAGCCAGATTCAATCCAGCTTTGAATCCTTCAATGACTCTATCGTGAATGCTGTAACCCACGCTTCGGAAAATGGAACCGTCAAAAACTATTTGACTAGCGGCCAATCTGACTCGATTAACTCGGCAAGGATTTACTTCGGTATGGCACAGCAAATGAAGCAAATTAAATCGAACGTCGATGCTTATGATGTCGGTGTCGCTGTAACAGGTCTGAACGGACGGAGCTTTTACTCCGATTCCTCCTATTGGCCTGTAACTGCGGAGCAGCTTAAGAGCAGTGCTATTACGGCCCGAAGTGTAGCACGCCCGGCACAGCTTATGTATCAAATGGATACGGAGTTATTTCATCAACAAATGACTAGCACCGTCCAAAAACCCTCACCCTATATTATCGCCTCTAAACCATTTATGGAGCGAACCAGTGGCACCTTGTACGGAATGATCTACATTGCCATTCGGGAGCCAGAATTTCGGCGTTTTTATAACAATTTCACGAGTAACGGTAATGATGTGCTTATTTTGGACAAATCAGGACTGATCGTATCGAGCAACCGTCAGGACCTAATCGGACAACGCTCCAGTGAGCTGCTGGGCTATGCCACCAAAATCAATGAACAGGGACTAAACTATATTAATGCGGATGTAATGAATAAGGAGAGCATCGTTCTTTCCAACTATATCCCTTCATTTGATTTTTATCTGGTGAACATGATCGATAGACAAACCGCGGTTGGGCAAATTATTGACGTTAAATCTGTTGTATGGATCTGCATCGCCATCGTACTGATTGCTTTGGTGATTGTTTTTCTGATTTCTCGTCGCCTGATTCGTTCTTTGACTCGGTTGGTCAAGCAAATGTCGACGATACGTGAGAAAAATTTTGATAATTATATCCCGGTTACGGGCAGCTACGAGGTCAGACAGCTAAGTCATGCTTACAACTACATGCTCGATGAACTAAATGATTATATTCGTAAGCTTTTAGAAACCCAAAAAGGCCAACGAAATGCAGAGCTTGCTGCACTACAACGGCAGATCAATCCACATTTTCTGTACAATACATTGGCTTCAATCAAAATGCTGGTACTCAAAGGAAACAAGGAAACCGCCGCCGAGACGATTAATGCGCTCATTTCCTTGCTGCAAAATACAATCAGCAATGTGAGCGAAACGATCACCATCGAGCAGGAAATGGCCAACATGCAAAATTATGTATTTATTAATCATGTGCGTTATGGGCAGCGGGTACAGGTAAATTATTTTGTATCACCCGATTGTCTGGAGTATCATGTGCCCAAGCTTATCATTCAGCCTTTTATCGAAAACTCTTTTTTCCATGCGTTTAATGAGAAAAATACAGGGCACATCTATATATTGGTGTCGAAAACAGAGGATACATTGATCTGTGAAGTAGTCGACGATGGAGACGGTATGGATTTGGACGGAAATACAGCGCAGGACGGACTGCCGAATCCCAAGAGCAAACGCCAACTATTTACAGGCATCGGCATTCAGAATGTACACAATCGCATTACCCTTTTGTATGGAGAAGAATATGGTGTGACCATCTCCAGCAAGAAGGGCGAGGGCACCAAAGTAAGAATGACACTGCCTCTAATTGTAAAACCCGCTCCTCCTACCCCATAAATATGGAGCGAGAACAGAGTGGGCCGAATGGTGCTTACAAGCAACAGCGATGGGAAGCACCATCGGCTGCGCAGTGGCGCTTCGTGAATATCTTTAGTCCCTCCTATAAAAAGTACCTAAACCTAAAGAAAACACAAATGTAAGCGGTACCTTTTTGGATAAATCATAATAATAAGACCAATCTGTATAAAGATATTCCTAACTGCCAGTAAAGCAAGGATGATAAACTAAATTCATAAACAAGGTAACCGCTTTCAAAAAAAGTTCTACATGGTTAGCAACATATAAAAAAAGAGTAGGGGTTGAACAAAATGAAAAAAATGTCTTTCCTTCTGCTGATTGCAAGCTTGATCTTGTTATCCGCATGCTCCAGCAATTCTGAGAAAGCAGCTACGACCACAGATTCAGGCAAGAAAGAAATTACAGTCTGGGCTTGGGACCCGAACTTCAACATCGCAGCCCTGAAGCTGGCAAAAGATCGCTATGTTGCCAAACATCCAGATGTAACCGTAAACATTGTCGAATATGCTCAAAACGATATCGTTCAAAAAATGAATGCCGGCCTCAACTCCGGTTCTACTAAAGGATTGCCAAACGTGGTTCTAATTGAGGATTACCGGGCACAGAACTTCCTGCAAGCCTATCCCGATTCTTTCCATGATATGACTAATTCGATCAAAGCATCCGACTTCGCTGATTATAAAATCGGGCCGACCAGCTACAACGGCAAGCAATACGGAGTTCCTTTCGACTCTGGCGTTATGGGATTGTATGTAAGAACGGATTATCTGGAACAAGCTGGCTACAAGGTGGCAGACTTGACCAATATTGATTGGGACAAATTCATTGAAATCGGTAAAGCTGTAAAACAAAAAACAGGCAAAGATATGCTGACTCAAGATCCGAATGACCTCGGTCTGATCCGTGGCATGATCCAAACAGCGGGTTCCTGGTACCTGAAAGAAGACGGTAAAACACCAAACCTGGCTGGTAATCCAGCTCTGAAAGAAGCGCTCTTGACGTACAAAGCCTTGTTCGACGCCAACATTGTTAAAATGAATGCCGACTGGAGTCAATTCTTGGCCGCATTCAACAGCGGTGCAGTTGCTTCTGTACCTACAGGTAACTGGATTACACCTTCAATTAAGGCAGAAGCTTCGCAATCCGGTAAATGGGCTGTTGTACCTTTCCCTAAACTGAAAAATATACCTGAATCCGTGAATGCTTCCAGCCTCGGCGGCAGCTCCTGGTATGTCCTCAACTCGGACGGTCAAGATACCGCTGCTGATTTCCTGAAAGAAACATTTGGTTCAGATACAGAGCTGTATCAAGATATGCTGAGCAAAATCGGAATTGTTGGTTCATTGAACGCAGCTTCCAGCGGTAAAGCTTATGACGTGGAAGATGCTTACTTCGGTGGCGACAAAGTATACAAGAAATTTGCTGATTGGACTAAACAAGTTCCAAAAGTCAATTATGGCCTGCACACTTATGCAATTGAGGACATCATGACTGTTGAAATTCAAAACTACCTGAACGGAAAAGATGTAGATGCAGTTCTGAAGGACGCTCAAGGACAAGCGGAAGCACAGCTTAAATAAGTCAGTCCATCTAGCCAAGGCTAAACAATAAAACGATAAGCACTTAAAACCTTGGGCTTGCGAGTTCAAGGTTTTATTGCTGCATAGGGAGTTGACATGGTATGAAGACAGCCGCGCCCAAAATGACTACAACACGTCTTAAAGCAGGTATGACAGGATGGTTGTTCATATCCATCGCAGTGATCATGATTGCCGCCTTTTATTTCTATCCGATGATTCAGGCGCTAATCTTATCCTTTAAGACGGGTACTGGGTCTAATCTGAGCTTTAACGGCATTGATAACTATAAGCGTCTGTTCACTGACAAAATGTTCATTACCGCTGTGAAGAATACGTTTATCTACTTAATTTTCCAGGTACCTTTAATGGTCATTCTGGCTCTGTTTATTTCCGTATTGTTGAATGATAAAAACCTGAAATTCAAAGGCTTTTTCCGCACCGCCATCTTCTTGCCGTGTATCACATCCCTTGTAGCCTATTCGGTTGTTTTCAAGTATCTGTTCTCGGCTGACGGTTTGGTAAACTCCTTGTTGCTGAACCTGCACGTGATTGGCACGCCAATCCAATGGATTACAGATCCTTTCTGGGCCAAAGTAACGATTATTATCGCGATCACATGGCGCTGGACAGGGTACAACATGATCTTTTACCTGTCGGGTCTTCAAAACATTGACAGTTCCATCTACGAAGCGGCCCGTATTGACGGAGCTTCCCCGATCCGGCAGTTTTTCAGCATTACCGTTCCACTGCTTAAGCCGATTATCCTGTTCACCTCGATTACATCGACGATTGGTACACTTCAGCTCTTCGATGAAATCATGAATATTACCAAAGGTGGACCAGGTAACGCGACATCTTCTATTTCGCAATATATTTATAATCTGTCCTTCAAGTATTCATCCGACTTTGGTTATGCGGCGACCGTATCTTATTCCATCGTCATTATGATCATTATCTTGTCGATTATCCAGTTTAAAGTGGCAGGTGAGAAAAAATGATGAAAACAAAAAGAGCATTTACGTACGCCTTTCTGATTCTTGTGTCATTCATTTCGATTTTCCCGTTCCTGTGGATGCTATCCAGCTCCACGAACCTGTCAGTCGATGTGACCAAAGGCAAGCTTCTGCCTGGCTCCCACCTGATGGATAACATGCACAATCTGCTCGAACAAGTAGACATCGTTACTGCGCTCAGTAACTCTGCAAAGGTTTCCATCTCAACGACGTTGCTGGCTATGCTCATTGCATCACTGGCTGGTTATGGCTTTGAAATTTACAGAAGTAAAGCGAAAGACGTTGTCTTCAATATCCTGCTGATGTCGATGATGATTCCGTTTGCGGCGATTATGATCCCGCTTTACCGGATGTTCGGCAGCATTTCTAATGTGATACCGTGGATCGGCATTGATACGCTCTCTTCTGTCGTTATTCCAACCGTAACTACGGCGTTCCTGATCTTCTTTTTCCGTCAAAGCACCAAGATGTTTCCCAAGGATCTGCTGGAAGCTGGCCGGATGGATGGATTATCCGAGCTGGGTCTGTTCTTCCGGGTGTATATGCCTACGATGAAAACAACCTATGCCGCTGCCGCAATTATCACGTTCATGTCCAGCTGGAACAACTACCTCTGGCCTCTGATTGTACTGCAAACGCCAGAAAATCAAACCATCCCGCTGTTGATCTCGAACCTCGGCTCCAGCTATGCACCGGACTACGGCGTTATTATGATTGCCATTGTCCTGTCCACATTGCCGACTGCACTGGTATTCTTCCTGATGCAGAAGCACTTTGTCGCAGGTATGGTCGGCTCGGTAAAATAATAGATTTCTGTATACGGTCTTCATTCAATTTAAAAATAAGGAGTGTTCGCCTTGACCATTCATACCCCTAGTCTGGACTGGCTCACCGATGTAACCAAATTCGCCGTAAATCGCTTGCCTGCCTATTCCGATCATAAATATTACACCACGCTTCAGGAAGCAGAACACCAGGCCGATATGGTCTGGCGTCACAGCCTGAATGGGAGTTGGAAGTTCAACTATGCGACGAATCCAGCCACTCGCCCAGCAGAATTCTATGCCCCTGACTTTGAATATGGCGGCTGGAGCGATATTCAGGTACCAGGTCATATTCAGACGCAAGGCTTCGGCCAAATGCAGTACGCCAATACGATGTACCCGTGGGACGGACATTCGGACGTTCGTCCACCTCATATTCCACAAGACCACAATCCGGTCGGTAGCTATATCAAAAGCTTTGTTTTGCCTGAAAATATGGCTTCTGACGCGCAGCCTGTGTTCATTTCTTTTCAAGGTGTTGAGTCGGCTTTCTATGTATGGCTGAACGGACAATTTGTCGGTTACAGCGAGGACAGCTTTACACCGTCTGATTTTGAACTGACACCCTACCTGCAAGCTGGCGAAAACAAGCTGGCGGTAGAGGTATATCAAAGAAGTACGGGAGCTTGGCTGGAGGATCAGGATTTTTGGCGTTTTTCCGGCATTTTCAGAGACGTATATTTGTACACGATCCCTACTGTTCACGTACGCGACCTGCATGCCAAGGCGGACCTGGATGCTACCTACACGCAGGGCCTGCTGGAATTGAAACTGACTTTGGAGCAACCAGCAACAGCCCATACAACTGTCGATGTGAAGGATGCCACCGGACATATAGTAGCTTCTTTGAAAGCTGACTTTACAGATGGCATCGCCTCGCTGTCAGCAACTTTGGAGCAAGTAGAGCGCTGGAGCGCGGAAAGGCCTTATTTGTACACGTTGTTCATTCAAATTTATGATGCCGATGGAACACTCGTCGAGGTGATCCCACAAAAGGTTGGTTTCCGCAAATTCGAGATGGTGAACAAGGTCATGCATCTGAATGGCAAGCGCATTGTGTTCAAGGGCGTGAACCGTCATGAATTTAACGCTCGTACCGGGCGTGCAATTTCCCGTGAAGATATGCTGTGGGATATTCGGACACTCAAGCAGAACAATATGAACGCTGTACGTACCTCTCATTATCCGAATCAGACACTGTGGTATGAGCTGTGCGATGAGTACGGGATATACGTGATTGACGAAATGAACCTGGAAACACACGGTTCCTGGCAAAAACTCGGCGCGGTCGAGCCTTCGTGGAATATTCCGGCCAATCTGCCTGAATGGCAGGATATCGTTATGGATCGCGCTATTTCCATGCTGGAACGGGACAAAAACCATGCATCCATTCTGATCTGGTCCTGCGGAAATGAGTCGTATGCAGGCGAAGTGCTACGCAATGTCGCTAATTATTTCCGGTCCACCGATCCGAGCCGTCTGGTACACTACGAAGGCGTGTTTCACAATCGTACGTATGATGATACCAGCGATATGGAGAGCCGGATGTACGCCAAGCCCGCTGATATCGAGCAATACTTGAATGACAATCCACAAAAGCCGTATATCAGTTGCGAATACATGCATGCTATGGGCAATTCTGTGGGCGGCATGCACAAGTATACCGAGTTGGAGAACAAATACGAGCTGTATCAGGGCGGTTTTATTTGGGATTACATCGACCAAGCGGTCATGAAAAAAGATCGTTACGGACGCGAGTACCTCGCGATCGGCGGCGACTTTGACGACCGTCCAACAGACTATGGCTTCTGTACGGACGGAATTGTCTATGCGGACCGGAAGGTTTCACCGAAGATGCAGGAGGTCAAATTCCTGTACCAAAATTTGAAGCTCATCCCGGATACCAAAGGTGTGACCATTCGCAATGAAAACCTGTTCGAGGGAACAGGGGACTATGAACTGGTATACAGCCTGTTGCATGAAGGTCAAGAGATCACGCGAAATGTGAGTCATGTGGATGTGGCGGCTCAGACCGAAGCCTATATTCCATTGACGTTCCCAAGCACAGACGGGAAGCCTGGGGAATATGTCATTCACACGGCGCTTGTATTGAAGGAAGCGACGCTCTGGGCTGAGGCTGGGCATGAAGTAGCCTTCGGACAGCATATTTTCATTGTGGAAAATCCAAATCCGCTGAAAGCTCCTACAGGTGGAGCCCTACGAGTGGTGCATGGCGATGTAAATATTGGCGTTCACGGTACAGATTTCAGCATCATGTTCTCCAAAGGAGCAGGCAGCCTGACTTCACTTCGCTACGCGGGACGTGAGATGATCGCTACGCCTCCTGCCCCGTTGTTCTGGCGGGCGACCACAGACAATGATCGGGGTACCGCACTCGGTTTTGAAGCTGGTGGCTGGTTCGCTGCAAGTCTGACGCGTAAATGTGTGGACATCGAGGTCACGGAAGAGCAGGCAGACCGTGTGACCATTACGTTCCGCTACACGCTGAGCATTCATGCCGACGTACAGGTAACGGTAGCCTATACCGTCTTGGCGGATGGCAGTCTGAACGTAAAATCCACCTATGAAGGTGTATCGGGACTGCCTAACCTGCCGATCTTTGCCCTTTCGTTCAAGGTTCCAGCGGACTACCGCCATCTGGACTGGTATGCGATGGGACCAGAGGAGAATTACATCGACCGGGCCTTCGGTGCTAGACTTGGCGTATTCCGCAACGAAGCTGCGGATAACGTGTCCGGGTATGTCGTGCCACAGGAATCCGGCAATCGTACAGGCGTGCGCCGTGTCGATATTACTGACGATTCCCAGCGGGGCATCCGCATTACCGCACCTGCCACCGCGCCGGTGGAATGCAATATATCGCCGTATACAGCGTTCGAGCTGGAAAGTGCATACCATGTGTATGAGTTACCAAACGTGTATTACACCGTTGTCACCGTAGCTGGCAAGCAAATGGGCGTAGGCGGCGACGACAGCTGGGGTGCTCCAGTACATGAAGAATATCAAATCCCAGCCGATCAAAAGCTGGAATTCGAGTTTACCGTGCAGCGGGTATAAATACACTCCCCGCATAGGCAAGTATATATAACAAAAGCCCTTCCGCTGCTTCCCTCATGGAAAGCCGGAAGGGCTTTTGTATTTACGTAATTGTAGAATAGGCGGCGGACGCCCTATCTATTTCAAAACAACTTCAATATCACGTCCAGGATCACTGTACTTGTAGATGCCAGGATTTAGTTCCAATCTTCCGTCTAATTTAATATCTTTATAACGATCAACATTAACGCCTGTGGATACCATACCCTTCGCAATGATCTCAGGTACTACTTCTTTGCCGTTAATTCGCATCGTTGTTTGGCTGACACCTTTGAAGCCAGGGGAACCGGATTTCGATTCGACAATCAAATCTTTTCCCTCTGTATAGTATGCAAAATCAATTTGATAACCGTCCGCTTTAAGGCCAGCGAACTGTTTCTCTTCTTTAGGTTTATGAAGTGTGACCCAATTTTTAGACGTATCACGTTTCTCAATGACAGCATCGGCGCCCCGGCTAGCTCGTAGCCAGATTGACATACGTTCGCGTGAAATCAAGGTTTTTCAAATCCCTTTGATCTATAAAAAACTCCAAATACCCTGCGTCCCACCAGCACATACCGACCTCATTCAAGGATGATACAGAGAGCAAAACATGCCAATTTTCCGAAGCTTGATCGTGCTTTTCCCGATTCGCCTGGTATTCTTGCAGCTGAGGCAGCACTTCAGATCGTAACTGCTCCGCATACTCCGTACTTCCCCTATGCATAGCTTGCTCGGCTTCCTGGTGGATCTGACTCTCACTCTTATGCCAGTTAAATAGAAGACCCTCCAGCCCGTTTCGGCGTAGATAAGCATCCCGACGAGTATTCCCGGCAAAAGACTGATGCTGTCCCCACACCGTGTCGCTATGTTCATATAGAAGCTCATAAAGCTCTTCGTACTGATCTAAAAGGATATCTCCCAGCTCACCCTCCGATGGCAGCGTCAAGATCGGCTGAAAAGAAATTGCATACGAGGTGAAATCCCTGTTCTCGGCACATACTTCAACCTTCCCATTCGGCGGCAAAGTTTTCTTCAAAGCGCTGCTGTCACCGTTATAGTAAAAGACTTTATGGTCAATATCATAAGCTGGCTCATCCAGCCCAAGAAAAAAGTATAATATGCCCTGATGAGGCAATCCCTCGAATGGTGAAAAAGGCAACTCGCTTAGATTGATCTGAGCAATAAACGTATAATATTCTCCGTCTGAATCACACGGCCACTCGATTGAGGGGGGCAAATCCGGGTAGCCAGCAATTCGACTATTGCCAACACGCTCGTAATTTTCTTTATGATCTAGATGAAATTGTATAGCAGCTTGAGCTTCTTGATTGATCTCTTTTTTTAATTCTTCACCAAGTGAATGCTCTTCGAGTATTCGAGTCAGTTCTTCCTTTAATGGTGGTTGTAGCATCTCACTCGCCCCTTTTAACAAAGTATTATGTATTGCACTCTCATTCAATCTCTCTTAAATCAGATTATCAAATTATAGTCTGATAAGCCATGCCTGCTGTAAAGCGGAAATGGACTAGACATTGTTCATAAATGTTTTGTGATAGGCATTCCGGTATTGCGAGGGAGTCATATGGACTCGCTTTTTGAACAATCGCATAAAATACTTCTCATCCGTGTATCCCGCTTCCTCCGCAACCTGCTTAATGCTCATATCTGTACGGGAAATTAGTTCCTTCGCTTTGTTGATTCGAATACTGTGAATGAACTCCAAGGGGCGCATGCCCGTATTTTGCTTGAATAAACGAGATATATAATCCTTGTTGTAATTGAACTTCCGAGCCAGATCGGTCACGGTCAGCGGTTCCTCAGCATGAATTCGAGTCCACTCGATAATCTTGTTCATACTCACGTTCCCCTGTGAATGGACAGGATTGGAGATCAAGCGACTGAGGGCCAGTTCAGATATCTCAATCAGCAGTGAGGTGAACAAATAGTTAGCACTGTGATATGTAAGATAATGTGAGTTGGCGACATGCAAAATTTGATTGACAATAATATGAATCCGATCTCCATTATCTGCCTGTACACTTTGCGGTAAATAGATATCGCGCATTACGCCATGACGCTGCAAAAGCCCGTCCATAGCACTTGTTTCCTGCTTCATTTCCTCACTAGATAATACATTCGGGGTCGCAGGCACATCGAAGTGAAACCAATAAAATTTAACCCCCGGCAATGATTCCCGGTATCCTCGGTGCGTACGACCAGGGTACAGCAATAGAATATCTCCTTCCCCTATTTCAAAATCCTCCTGTTCCTCCCGTATATATACCGTTTCTTGGACACCCAGGATCAACTCAAAGTTCTCAATGGAACGGCTCATATGCTTCCATGGCACCTCGGAAACAAACTCGCCTGCCGAGATTAGTTGGATCGGAGTATCTACATTCACTTTCAGATAGGTCATGTTATCGCCTCTTTAGATTCATGTTCGGATTTGTCCACCCATTGTATGGTTAAGCTACTGACATACCGCGGTTGCAATGCTAATGTAGTGGAGAAATATACACTTCCATCTTAGCTAAGGAGCGATGATTTTGAAAGCACAAGCTTTTGACTTGCATAAAGTAAGTATTGATTCCGGCCCACTTTACCACGCTATGGAACTGAATACGACCTATCTGCTGGGTTTGGAACCCGACCGTTTATTGTCACGTTTTCGTGAATATGCGGGCTTGGAACCCAAAGCGGCTCATTATGAAGGCTGGGAAGCACGCGGCATCAGTGGACATACACTTGGGCACTACCTGTCTGGCTGTGCACTAATGTTTGCCTCTACAGGCGATAAAAGATTGCTGGAACGAGTAAACTATGTGATCGACGAGTTGGAGATATGCCAAAACAGTCATGGAAACGGATACATTTCCGGTATCCCGCGCGGGAAAGAGATTTTTGAAGAGGTCAAATCCGGAGATATTCGTTCCCAGGGCTTTGATCTTAACGGAGGTTGGGTACCGCTATATACGATGCACAAGCTCTTCGCAGGCTTGCGTGATGCCCACCTACTCGCTCATCATCCCAAAGCATTAGCGATGGAAATCAAACTCGGCGACTGGCTGGAGGATGTATTCCAAGGACTGAGCGATGAACAGGTGCAACAGGTGCTCCATTGCGAGTTTGGCGGCATGAACGAGGTGCTGACCGATCTGGCGGAACATTCTGGAGAGACACGCTTTCTGAATCTGGCGGAACGCTTTTATCATGGAGAAGTGCTGAATGATCTGGCAGACAGCCGCGATACGCTGGCAGGACGACATGCTAATACGCAAATTCCTAAAATCATTGGTGCAGCACGGCAGTTCGAAGTGACAGGCAAACCTCTATATGCGGACCTCTCCCGCTTTTTCTGGGATCGGGTGGTTCACAAGCATTCCTACGTAATCGGCGGCAATAGCTATAATGAACATTTTGGTGAACCTGGCAAGCTGAATGATCGTTTGGGTGAGGGCACCTGTGAAACCTGCAACACCTACAATATGCTGAAATTAACAAGACATATGTTCGAATGGGACGCATACGCAGCTTATGCCGACTACTATGAACGGGCAATGTTTAATCATATTCTGGCTTCACAGCAGCCTGTAGATGGACGTGTTTGCTATTTTGTATCGCTGGAAATGGGTGGACACAAGTCCTTCAATTCTCAATATGAGGATTTTACATGCTGTGTCGGGTCCGGTATGGAGAGTCACTCTATGTACGGCACCGCGATTTATTTTCACACAGCAAATACAATCTATGTTAACCAATATGTCCCTTCTACTGTGACGTGGGGGGAAATGGATGTACAGCTCCAACAAGAAACTCTCTTTCCGCAAAATGGGCGAGGAACGCTGCGTGTCATAAGCAAGGAGCCCAAGTTCTTCACGATCAAGCTAAGATGCCCACACTGGGCGGAGCAGGGCATGATGATTAAGATCAACGGGGAAGAGTATGCCGCAGAGGCATGTCCTACCAGCTATATTGTAATTGAACGGGAATGGAACGATGGAGATACGGTCGAGTACGATATTCCTATGACAGTAAGAGTTGAGGAAATGCCAGATAATCCGCGACGAATTGCCTTCATGTACGGTCCACTTGTGCTGGCTGGAGATCTGGGTCCTGTTGAACAGGAGTCCAACGAGGAACGTCTGCTGGCATCTGTTCTGATCGGATCGGCTGATTCCTTGGCAACCAAGCTGACTGCTGACAGGATCGAGCCGAATACATTCCATCTAAGCGACCTGGGTTATATCGGAGAGTTGAAGCTTCGTCCGTTTTATCAGATATATGATCGTTCTTATACCGTTTATTGGGATCTCTTTTCCAAGGAGGAGTGGACATCAACAGAGGCAGAATACCGTACCGCGTTAGCGTACCAGCTGGAACTGGAACGACGTACAGTGGATGTTGTGCAGCCTGCCGAAATGCAGCCTGAACGGGATCATGCCTTTACTGGCGAACATGTAGGCTTGGGGTCCATCTATAACCGCAAATATCGCGATACATGGCCTGGGGGCTGGTTCTCTTTTGTCATGAAGGTGCTCCCTGATGAGCCTGTCCAATTAGCAGTGACCTATCTGAAGGACTCCGACCGCTCTCATCGTGACTTTGACATCATCGCAGATGGTCAGAATTTGGGAGAAGGCAAGCTGGAATCCGAGGAAATGAATAAATTCGAGACGTTTGCCTATGAGTTGCCTCTGTCTGTGACGAGCCACAAAAATGAAGTGACAATTCAATTCAAAGCCCATCCACAAGGCAAGGTGGCGAAAGTGGCTGGATTACGAGTGATCAGACATTCTATTGTATGACCAAATGATCTATATAAATCTACGATAACGCCACTACGCAGGCGGATAGTGTTTCCCAACTCCACCGCTTTGCTTGTCCAGCACTATTCTGCCTGCTCCGTTTTTTGATGTTCATCTTTTAAATTCAGCTTAAATACAAAAAAAACAGATGCTCCTATGAGCTATCTGCTTTTTTTGTTTACCCTAATAACTTCGAATATAGTGGCTGCTTCATGTTCACGTTACATCATGTTCATTTCACGGAAACTGTCTCTAATCTTGCGCAGCTCTTGCTGGGCTCGACCGTACCGGGAAGCGTAGGTCCAAGCAAGCACTTGATGATAATGCGAAGGCGTTTCAATCGTGGTCACATTATACATGATCGGAATCCCGTCTACTTCTCCTTTTAGGGTGAATTCAATGGCTGGGTATCCATTCACCACCCTGTCGGAGGCCAGCCCCAATTCGGGGTCCGTAATTTCTGACACCAAATGGTCTTCAATAATCCCTTTATATTCTTGAAGGGTCATACTGCTGTCAAAGTCGCTTTTCGGTTCAGACAATACAATCAAATATCTATCGGTAAATTCATTTTTAATGGAAATATCCGCTTCCTCATTAATCATATTATCTCGTGACCAATTCCACGGAGCCGTAATCGCAAACTGGTTATCCTTACTGATAAATACCTCTGGCTTCACGATTTGAGTAATGAGCGTAGAAATTAAGGATACAGCAAAGACAATCGAAGCGATCGTCATCAGGATGATTGCTCCTGCAATAATTCCGTTTTTCTTTCTGCCTACCTTCCCCAAATCCCGTACCTTAACTACATATGTATTGGCGACCATATCTCCAATTCGTTGTTTCCGAGGTGTCACCAGCACACAGATGCCGGCGGGCAGCCCCCAGAAAAGCAGCGGATTCGTATCCACCAGATATATGAGCGTACGGATCAACGATTTAATCATGCCTGGTGGCCTTCCTTCTCCATTCACAACCTGAATACGAAGTACAAACTTGCCCAGCGTATAGCCTGTAAGTCCTTCCAGTAACAGATAATAGCAGAAAGAGCCAATCAAGAAGAGAATCACTACCATGCCCAGATTTGGAGTTTCCGTTTCAGATAGTTTCTTCGCTGCGAAATAAACCAGCCCTCCATACCCAAAGACGATAAGAATGAAGTCAATCATCCAGGCGGCCCATCTTCTGAAAAAGATAGAGGCTCCGTATGTCTCTGATAATACCGCCATCCTATCTGGTTCTCGTCGTTGATAGCCGCCATTCCTCACAAATTCTCCCGGTGCTACTGTAGATGGATTTTTCGATAAATGATGTTCTTCCAAATGATACACCCCTGATGTCAATTTAATCCTAGTTAAGTATAGCATCCTTTTTCATCCAGTGGAGCAAGCCTGACAGCGCACTGGAGTAAGCCGAATCCCGCCGATGAACAAACCACACCTCTAATTTGCTATATGTTTCGGGTAAACGATGCGAAGCAATCCTTCCTGCCTCCTTCGCCTTTACAATTGACGAGTGTGGAAGCATGGACACCCCCAGGCCAGAGGCTACACCACCCACAATGACTTCCAATGTCCCAAATTCCATAGTCTGATACGCATCTACACCTGCTTCGCTCAGAAAGCTTTCCGCTCTTGCCCGATGTGTGCAGCCTATATCGAAGAACAGCATAGGCTTGGCGAGCAACTTGCTCATATCACTTTCTCCCGGTTCCGAAATAAGCACCAACTCCTCTTCGAAAGCCGCCATATGCTCTATATTGGGATCATCGACAGGGCCATAGACGAATGCCCCATCTAACTCGTAATTCAATACCTTTTGTACAAGAGCATGCGTCCCCCCGGTCATAAGCGACAGATGCACATCAGGGTATTGAGCGTGATATCCCGTCAATAATGAGGTTAGATGCGTAACCGCAGTCGTCTCAATCGAGCCCAGTCGCAACGGTCCCGCAGGCTGAGCCGAATATTGAGTAGACTTCTCTGCCTCGTCGAGCAAGGTCAGTATGGATTCTGCATACTCCAGCAGATTCTCTCCTGCCGACGTTAGCGTCATTCCGCGGTTAGATCTGCGAAATAGCGGTACGTTCAATTGTGCCTCAAGCTGCTGAATCCGCGAGGTCACATTGGACTGTACATAGTTCAACACTTGTGCAGCCCTTGTGATACTGCCCTCGCGAGCAACCGCCCGAAAAATTTTCAAATCACTGCTTTCCATATATACATCACCTGGTTGGTATGATCATTTATGATACTGACGTTCGATTTTGTTCATTTTACCGGATGCTTGCCGCTCTGTACAATTCAAAGTACATGCAAATGCATCTAAAATCGACTACAGGAGGCTTTAAAATGAAAGCTGTAATACATACCGGCAAAAGCGGCCTTGAGGGCCTGATGTATAAGGACGTTACGGACAGACATCCGGGGCACGGCGAAGTGAAGGTCAGACTCAAAGCCGCGGGCTTGAACCATCGGGATCTGTTCCTCATGGCGGATCGAACCAACAACGATGCTCCACTCATTCTCGGATCGGATGGAGCAGGCGTGATCGAAGCTGTAGGCGCTGGCGTTCCAAACTCGCTGGTTGGCACTGAAGTAATCATCAATCCTTGTATCGGATGGGAAAAGGCGCACCTCGTTCCCTTGGTTCCTGCCATTCTGGGTGGTCCTTCAGATGGAACATTGGCCGAATCGGTTATCATTCCCGTTCAAAATGCAGTCCGCAAGCCAGCTTACCTGTCTTGGGAAGAAGCTGGGGTACTGCCTCTGTCTGCCTTGACCGCTTACCGCGCTCTCTCCACTAGAGGCCAATTTCAGCAAGGGGATCATGTGCTCATCCCCGGTATTGGCGGCGGGGTAGCCACGTATGCCATGCTCATGGCTTTAGCAGCAGGCGCACGGCTCAGCGTCACATCACGTAGCGAAGCCAAAAAACAAGCTGCCCTCACCCATGGTGCTCATCATGCATTCGACAGTGATAGCGATTGGAAAGAAAGTATGAACGGAGACACCGTGGATCTGATCCTTGACAGCATCGGACCCGCTACATTCGACAATTATTTGGATGTCATCAAACCGGATGGTCGAATCGTTACATTTGGCGCAAGCTCAGGAGATCACATAGAGATTCCGCTTCGCTCCATATTTTTCCCACAGATTAGCATCATCGGTACCTCTATGGGGAGCAGCGAGGAATTCGCAGATATGCTCCAATTCATGGAGCGTCATTCCCTTCATCCCATTATAGACGGCGTCTTCCCTCTACAAGATACGGCGCAAGCCTTTTACCGTATGCAGCAGGGAGCGCAGGTAGGCAATATAGGGATCAGCATGGAGTAATACGCACCTAACCATATGCGTCTAGAAAAAAATCCACTACTATAAAGGGCCTCATCCGAGGTCAATTTTATAGTAGTGGACCTATTCAGTCGATCAAACGATGCTGAACCCATTTGTTGCCGCGGAAGCGCCAGAGGAAAACGATCCCCCGCACCCCCCATTCAATATCCATGGCCAGCCAAACACCCACAATTCCCCAATTGAACACAATACCCAAAACATATCCGAGCACTACCCGACATAGCCACATGGACAGCATTGAGGTGAGGGACGTAAATTTGGAGTCACCTGCCGCCCTAAGCGCAGAAGGTGTGATAAAGGCGATGGACCAGAGCGGAATCTGGGCCAACGTATTAATCAGCATGACCATAAAAATGTCATCTACAATTTCAGCAGGCGGATGAAACAGCCCTACCATCGGCTTAAACAAAGGCATTAGGATCAGCCCCATTACAATAAACGAAGCGGACGACAGCCAAATAAACGATTTGGTAAACTTGCGGGCATCGTGTACATTTCGCCGTCCCATGCATTGACCGACCACGGTCACAATTGTAAGAGCCAGAGCATTTGCAGGAATTTGGAACACATTAGCTAGGGATGAGCAAATGGCATTCGTCGCCAATGCATTGGTCCCCAGGTTCACAATGAAAATTTGGGTTAAAATTTTACCCCCATTAAAAAACATCTGTTCCGCCGCAAAAGGAAGACCAATAAACAGAATCTTTTTAAGCATAGCCAGATTAAAATAAAGCATATCCCTAAGCTGGACACGCAAGTCATCATCTACCCTGACCAAATAAATCAACGCGCAGGCAGCCCCTGCATATCTGGACACATTGACTGCAATCGTCATGCCCAGTACACCCATATCCAACAAGTTAATAAATACGACATTCAGCAGTACGTACGAAAAGTTCATGATAAGCGAAAGAGCCAGCGATGCCCTCGTCTTGCCGATCCCTCTCAGCGCTCCACATACCGCTTCAACAATCGCAATCCCTACAAAGGACATACAGCTTCCCAGCAGGTACACCTTGCCGTTAGCCAATACATCAGGCGAGGCGGAGCCAAACAGCACACTTAAAATTGGATTGTACAACACGATCATAAACAGACTGATGCATAAGGCCAGCAAGGAAACGGAGGATATGGTACCGGAGGTTGCTTTAGAGACCATAAGGTCATTACCGCTCCCCTTATACTGCGCCACGACAACCGTTCCCCCGGTAGACACAGCCACAAACACATTAATTAGAAAAATATTTAATGAATCAATCATATTTACGGCACTGACCGCCGCCATTCCTGACGAGCTAATCATAGCCGTGTTCACCAAATTAAGACCTACGATAAAAGCCTGATCAATCAGAAGCGGGATAAACAGGGCGATAATCTGCCGATAATCAATGGACTCTCCTGAAAAATGTCTATTTAGAAAGCCATGCGTTCTCATCCTTACACTCAGTTGACTCATATTATCACATTCTTTTTTATCAAATTGAAAAAAACCCTTCAGCAGAAGAGTCTTTCATGGCGAAAAAATGTATAAAGTTGCAAGGCTAGATGTCTCTGGCTCTTGATTCTGTACACTTTTCTCTACATAGAAGTATCACTCTAAAAGAAAATCCTGTCAATGGTTTTGCTCACATTTGAATAGAAAAAACCGAAAAAACCTGCTCAGCTTAATGAACAGGTTTTTAAGCAGTATGACCATGCTATGAAACGTTATTAACCTCTTGTTATAAGAATGATTATGATCTTCCCGCAATTAAATCTTGTTGAATAGAAGCTTCATTCTTCTCGAATTTCTTATAGAAAAACATAGGAATGATTCCGATTAAGAAGACGATAAACGGTAGCCAGATAAAGCTGAACTGAATGCCAGACAAAGCAGTCGGGGTCTGAACCTTTCCAGCAATATAGCCTGTGCTACCCATAACCCATGCTGGCAATAATCCGCCAATTCCGCTCCCCGCTTTAATACAGAATGCGCTTCCAATAGAAGTCAGGAATCCACTTGCCCGAATTCCATTTTTCCATTCCCCGTAATCTACTGTATCGGACAACATTGCAAATGGCATCGAGCACGCAAAGCCTGATCCTAAGGCACCTATGATCCAACCAGCAATAATAAGGGTTAAGTTTGTACTTCCCATTAAAATCACGACTTGACCTAGTGCAGCTAATATCAATCCGATAATCATGATCGTATTTTTACTTAATTTTCTGGCGAAAAACGGAATCAGAACCATCGAGATCAATTGCAAAGAGGTCAATCCATTGATTAAAGGCACCAAGTCCTTACTATCCAGATTGTATTGCAGATAAAAAATGAGCGTGGCAGAACGAATATTCAAGCCGATCCAGTAACACAGGTTAGCAGCTACAACGAGCATCCAGGGCCAGTTTCGCTTGATAGCTGTAAAGCTTTTAGCAATCGGGACAGATTTCGTTTTCACTGCCGCATTTTCACGCAAATCGCCAAACGCTATGAAAAACATAATAATCGCCATGATTCCAAATAAAACGAGCGTTAAGGAAAAGCCTTTTTGATCATTTCCCTGTCCAAAGAAGGCTACGAGGGGTAATGTGAACGTCGTGGCGATGAAGAAGCCCACGTTTCCCCCGACCATACGGAAAGAGTTCAAGACCACACGTTCATTGGAATTGGTGCTCAGGTTAGGCAGAATAGACGTAATCGGCGTACTGATTCCCGTATACAGGATACCCGCTATGATATAAGTGATAGCCGCGTATGCAATTTTCCCCGATTCACTCCAATTGGGTGTCGTAAACGTAAGGACCATGAACACGGCAAACGGAACAGCTAGCCATAGAAAATAAGGTCTGCTCTGACCATATTTGGACCTGGTCCGGTCAATCAGGATGCCCCAGATCGGGGCATCAATGGCATCAATAAAACGGGTGATAAATAGTAATGTTCCGGCAATCCCGATAGAAAGACCGAATACATCTGTATAAAAATATAACAGATAGCTGGAGATGACACAGTATAGTAGATTGCCAGCCGTATCCGTTAATGAATAGCTGATTTTACGATGAAAAGGAACGGTACTGGTTGCTTTTTCAGGTGGTTCCGTACTCACAATTCTCGTACTCATGATCTTTCCTCTCCTCATGCGAATGAATTATGATTCATAAACCCATACACGCATTTCCCCTTTGGCCCGATTACACCAGGCGTAGTAAGGAATAGCGGTAATTTGTTGAGGAACAAGTTCAAGGGGCTCGGAGCTGTATAATGCATTCGAACTTTTTACCCGATGTCCCTCTATGGTCAGCTTTACAATGCCACCTAGCAGATTTTCGCTAAACTCTTCTGTAATAGGACTATCCTTTGGTAATCTTAGCCCTGCCAGGTTCGCCCCATTATCCGCTTCTTCCAGACAGTACACGACTGGACCGCGTTGGAGAGCAATTTGCTGCTGGTTCATGGAGACAAGCGGGTTGCTCCGAATGCGCTCGACCGGCATAGCCAAATGCAAAGTGACCACATCGCCGTCCTTCCAAGTGCACTGAATCTCGACATAGCCCTTTTCAAGCTGGTCTAGCGCTATAACTTCCCCATTCACCTTGACCTCTGCCTGCTTGCACCACCCTGGGATTCGCAGTGCCCATTTAAATGTAGTTGGCTCTGCTACATGGATCGAAAGAGCGAGATCCGCATCCCACGGATAATGATGAGTTTGTCTAATTTCAACGTCTTGGCCAGATAAATTCATGTTCACCTTGCTGGCAATATACAGATGCGTATACAATGTGTCCTCGGTCTGGGTGTACATATTGTCCTCCACCGATGCAATCATTCGCGCCAAATTGGGTGGACAGCAGGCACAGAAGAACCATTTTTGCCGCTCTGTTTTTACATGTTCCTGATCTTTTCTCGATTTTTGAAAAGGATTGACTTCCAGCGGATTTACGTAGAAAAACCGTTTCCCATCCAGATCCATTCCGCTGATCGTTCCGTTGTATAACGCACGCTCCAGGACATCACCATATTTCCGGTCCGGCGCTAAGCGCAGCATACGGTTAGCCCAGAAAGCCAGCCCTACAGAGGCACAGGTTTCGCAGTACATGCTGTCATTGGGAAGATCATGATGGCAGGTGAATGCTTCCGCATTCACCGTAGATCCGATTCCGGCGGTAATGTACATTTTGTGGTTCGTGACATCATCCCACAGCGTTTCACAGGCTTGTAAAAGGGAAGCATCTCCCGTTTTTGCGGCCAGATCCGCCATCGCAATATACAAATACACTGCTCTTACCGCATGGCCGACGGCCTCTTTTTGCTCCCGCACAGGTTGGTGTGCCTGCTGATATTCAAAGCCAAGGCCAAAATTAATGTTGTTATCATCATTCCAGGTGGGCTCTGTTTGAATATGCTTTCTCTTTTCTTGCTCCTCCACAAAATAAATTGGATGCTGTCCCCGCTGTTCGATAAAATATTGCGCTAATTTAAGATATTGATCCTTAGCCGTTACGTCGTATAATTTGATCAAGGCCAGCTCAATTTCTTCATGGCCCGGATAGCCTTTCCGTTTCCCTTCTTCTGTACCAAAAGTCTGCTGAATCAGGTCTACGTATTTCTCCATAATGTGAAGAAATTTCGTCTTACCTGTCGTTTCATAATAAGCAACAGCCGCTTCTATAAAGTGCCCGGCACAATACAGCTCATGATTATCTCTTAGGTTCGTCCAGCGATTATCGGGTTCCTTGAGCAGATAATACGTATTCAGATACCCATCCTCAGCTTGAGCCCTTCCCAACAGTTCAATAACTTCATCGGCCCGCTTTTCAAGCGCAGAATTTGGATGATCCCTTAAGCTAAAAGCGACCGTCTCCAGCCATTTGGCAAGATCACTGTCTTGGAAAACGGTTCCATAATACTCCCCACTGGATTCACCGGCCGCAATTCTAAAGTTCTCAATCGCATGACTGGGTTCTGTATCTGGTAATTCATCATTTAGTGCTTTCCACTGATAAGGAATGACCTCTTCCGCCACAACCTGCTTATACTTTTTCCAAAATGAATCATCGACGATGACATGCTTCACTGGCTTTGCCGTTTTCATTGAATAAACATCCCTTCCTGGAAATAGAACGCTTTCATTTTTGAAAAAATAAGGATAAAGTAATGATAATATCGAACAGGCTAACCTGAGCGCCCCTTGCTACAGTCCTTATTTTATCAACCTGAATTTATAAAAAAAATCGCGATCTTTAACTAAAACTTATACGATTTCACACACAAAGGAGCTGACTTCTATGAGCAAAACAGACTTTCTATCTTTCCTTGTCCCTCCATTGCCCTATTTCATAGAGGGGAATTTTACTACATATCAAAAAGGAGACTGGCATCCGAATCGCTATAACTTGGGTTATTTTGACGTAATTATCATTAAAGAAGGACTACTGCACATCGGTGAGGAAGATGAATCGTGGAAGATAACTGAAAATCATGCTCTCATTCTTGAGCCGGACAAGCACCATTTCCCCATAGAGGCATGTACAGAACAAACCTCCTTTTACTGGTTTCATTTTCAAACCAACAGTATGTGGTGTGCCCAATCCTCGCCGAATTTTATTATCCCTAGCACCCCCATTCCTGAACTGCATTTTCACTCAGAACATACCACCATCCATCTACCCAAATATCAGAAATTAATTAATCCCCATGAGCTGTTCTCCAAATTGGACTACTTACTAGCCTCTACTCTAAAAACCCGAAAGCTGGCTCTATGGGAGACTCAACAAACATTTGTGAATATTTTTCAGAGTTTGGAATATGATGAGAATTATAAAAGCAGTTCCTCCAAGTTAGCTGAACAGATCGAAATTTTCTTAAAACAAAACTACAGAAATGCGATTACTAATAAAGACCTGGAGGCGCATTTTCACGTACATCAAAATTATCTTGCTAGATGCATGAAGGCCACCTTTCAGCGCACACCACTTGAGTATTTAATGGACTACCGTCTGGATCAGGGACGCAGTCTTTTGCTGCAAACCGACTGGTCCATCCAACAAATTACGGAGGAAACAGGATTCTCCCAAGCCAGCTATTTTTCAAAGTGCTTCAAGGAAAGATTCGGAATGTCGCCGAAAAATTACAGACAGCAATACTGGAAACCAGCCACCAATTGAATGTTTACGTCTCTTTTACATTTCTTTTACATTTCGATTGTATTCTTTTGATATTGTCGCTTTATACTGAGTCGGTTATATCATTTTTACATCAGAAAAGGGGCATACATATGAAGTCAACTAAACTAGCATTATTAACCATGTTAACAGGAATTCTGGTATCACCAGACCTGATCCATGCGGCAGACACTCAACCGTCTGGGTATGCACCACTACGAACACAAGCAGATAAATTGGGGGCAACTATTACATGGGATAGTGATGACCATTCAGTGTTGGTCAAGCTGAAAAATGGCATTGTGGGAACTTTTACAGTCGGTGAGAAGCAATATCGTCTAGCCGGCCAAACCGGAAAAGCAGACCGTGAAATTAAAATAATCAATGGAAATGTATATCTTCCTACAAAAGTGATTACTGCGCTTGAAGCAGAAAATAGCAAATATGCAGATCCTAAAGACGCAGTTCCCACCTATAAAGTGACCCCCTCTGTCGAAACAGAAGCCGTGGAGGATGGAGAAGATGCAGCTGACGACCCTGCCATCTGGCTCAATCCGGTTGATCCGGAGAAGAGCAGAATTTTAGCTACCAATAAAGGCGGCGGAATTTTAGTCTATGACCTGGATGGCAAGCAACTGCAAAACATGAAAGTCGGAAAAATGAACAACGTGGATCTTCGTTACGGTTTCACATTGGGCGGTAAAAAAATTGATATCGCAGGCGCAACCAATCGTACCAATAACACGATCGATATCTTTGCCATTGACGGTGAATCAGGAACATTAACCAACGTGGTTGATAAACCTATTAAAGCAACCATGAAAGAAGTATATGGATTCAGTTTGTACCATAGCCTCAAGACAGATAAGTTTTACGCACTCGTTTTGGGCAAAGAGGGCGAATTCGAGCAATATGAGTTGACTGACAACGGAAACGGCAAAATTGCCGGCAAGCTTGTCCGCCAGTTTAAGCTGGCTACGCAATCCGAGGGCATGGTCGCCGATGATGAATATGGTACGCTGTACATTGCTGAAGAGGATTACGCCATTTGGAAATATAGCGCCGAGCCAGACGGTTCATCCAAGCCGCTGCAACGTGTTGATATTGCAGATGGACGCAGACTTCACGATGACATAGAGGGACTCACATTGTATTATGGCAAGGACGGCAAGGGGTACCTGATGGCCTCCAGTCAAGGCAACAGCAGCTATGCGATCTATGAACGACAAGGTGACAATGCCTATATTAGCAACTTCACGATCGGCGACAGCCCTACCGTAGATGGTACGTCTGTAACAGACGGTATTGATGTTCTTGGCTATGGATTAGGCAAGAATTTCCCTCATGGTATCTTCGTTGCACAAGATGACGAAAATCTCCAAAACGGCAAGAAGTTAAATCAGAACTTTAAAATGGTACCTTGGGAACGAATTGCTACAGGTGCTCCTACCCCGCTAACGATAGACGATGGCACCAATCCGCGTGAATTGGTAAACAGAAGCACGAAGTAATGCCCGTCAGGGAAATCGAGACAACAACGTTCTGACTTGATCCATAGAAAAAAGGGGTGTCCTAAAAGCCATAAAACGGCTCTTGGGACACCCCTTTTTGTTTTTAAGCGAGAAAAGGTTCCAACATCCTTACCCTAACTATCTCGTACCCTACGCTTTAAGATCCAGTACCAGTACATTTACCGAATTAGCCGGTAATTGTAAGAGGACAGAATCTGTATGAAGTGTGACCTGCTGTTCGGTAAGCACTACCTTTTCATCATTTTTCTTATTCACGTTAGGTACATGAACAAGCGAGGAATCGCCGGTTAGTGTAATCAGCTTGGCGCTGGACTCAACATTCAAATCTTGTAGATTCAGCTGCGTTGCCTTATCTACGTTGTCGGCATTCACAAGCTTCACATATACATGTTCAGCATCTCGGGTCACCGAATGAAACACGTCTCTGTTATAAGCCTCCAGCTTGTAATCCAGCACTTTGCTGGTTGTCTTGCCGTCCGTGTAGGAGCAAATCAGGTTGCTGCCCGTTTCTCCCCCATAGTTCACCGTGATGGTGTAGTCGGTATTATCGGCCAGTTCTTCATAGCTGGCTGCTCTCAAGTTGCCCGCAGCTGTACTGGAAGAGTAGTCACCCATGGTATAGCCTTCTATGCCTTGCTTGTAAACCTTCACGCCGGTAGCATTGCCGCCATAGCCAACCGCGTATTCGATGACGTTCTTTTTCTCAGCGGTAATATCCGTGAGACCTGCACCCACATAAAAACCGTCCGTGCCGGAAATGCGGGAAGCAACGACCTCTACCTTATAGTTGTTCCAGCTGTCGTTCAAGATGTACAGGCCGTTCAGACCGCTATCTTGGGCTTTGAGGACAAGCCCCTTGCCTTCCTCCACCGTATATCCCACGGAACCAGGAATAACCTTCCAGGCTGAATTCAATGCCTTGGTAAAATCTTGATCCAGCAGCACACTGCCGTCCTTATTCGAAGTAACAGTCACACGCTTAACCACAACCTCGGCGTTACCTGTCGCGATCTCAATTCCACCCTGAGGAATGAGGTCAATTGGCTGGCCGTTTTTGTAAGTAGAGAACGAAGTGGCCAATACTTTATTACCCAAATATTGGGCATACATTTGCTGCACATAATAGTTTGGTGTAAACCATACAGTTTCGTCATCGAACCAGATACAATCCGGTGTCCATCTGTACGTTCCGTCCGTCAGGACTTTGTTAAACAGCGGCGCATAGGCAGCCAACCGGACGACATCAGCATTATTTTCGAAGCCCGTCATCACTGCTGCTTCTGCGACTGCGCCTGCCAATGTATTTTTATCTGTTGAGGCATACTCCCCAACAAACACCTTCGACGTTTCTTTCCAGTTGACACTGCCATCAGCGTTATAAGCTCTATAGTAATAATTATAGCGGTCCACATTATTCAACAGATACTCATTAGAACGGTAATAGTGCTCATCGGCAATGGTGTCCATATAGTCTTTTTGCTTCTCATACCAGGTTACAGTTTCTTCCGTCACCTGGTTACCGTCCGCAAAAGCAACCTTGGCAGAGCCCTTCATATTACCGCTCAGGAACTTCCAGCCCTGTTGATAGGCATCGTCGTCTGCTTGAGCGCCAACCGTGGAGATGATGTGCAGCTCATATCCTGGGTAGTTTTTCTCCATGTACTCATCAATCGATGTCTTGAACACTTCAAAGTTGGCGAAGAACTCTGTGCCCCAGTTTTCGTTCCCCACGCCCAGATAACGCAGATCGAACGGTGCTTCATGGCCCATTTTTTTACGCATGGCGGCCCATTCATTGTGTTCAAAATCAACGCTGATCGCAAAGTCGATCAGATCCGTAAAATTCTTGATATAGTATTCTCTTAATGCGCCGCCAGCCGGATGAGCATAATCCGAGCGGGCTTGGCAGAGCACACCACAGGCCATAACTGGAAGCGGAGCTGCATTGAGGTCTTCTGCCAACTGGAAGTATTCCATATAACCAAGACCCATGGTCATCATATAGCCCCATACATTAAAGTTTTCCTTGCGCAGCTCGATATCCCCAATGGATTCCTTCCAGTCATATACGTTTTCCCATATAAATGATCCTTCGGAAATACATCCCCCTGGAAAACGCAAAAACTTCGGATGCATGCCGACCAGTGCGTTCACCAGATCTTTTCTCAATCGGTAGTTCGGATTACCCTGATAGTTGGCGTGTGCCGATGAGGATTGCTCTTCCTCTCCCGCCCCCCATACATCTTGTGGGAATAAGGAAACCATATCAATGGAAATGTCGCCTTCAAATGTAAGCGCCAGCTGTCCCAGAACCGTAGCTGTACCTGTCAGCACCAGCTTGGAATCGACGCCGTACTTTTTCCACGTGTTGCCACCTTCCACCTGTACGGTTACCGAATCACTGATGGCCTTTTCCTTCGAGTCTTGCAGTTGCAGTGTGATTGTACCCGCAGATTCGGCCTTTGCCCAGATGGTAAACTCATACTTGGCACCCTCCTGGATGGACATGGCACAATTCTGGTTAGAATCGGAAAAGCCTTTGTTTCGAATCGTTGCCCCATCCGCTACTGTTACGTAATAAGAGTTCACATCCTTGTCTTTTGCGCCCAAAAACTCATTTAATCCACCGCTATGTTGTGGAGCCATCTTGTCCGTATCACCAGACCAGGCGAACAATGGATTGCGGTTCCGTCCTGTAGAGCAGCCGCATTCACCAGAAGCATGGGAATACGTATCAAACTCAAAGGATTCGAAGGAGCGATTTTGTACAAGTTCTGCATATATCCCACCATCTGCCGCGTTATTGATATCTTCGTAGAACAAGCCGTACATCACTTCGCTGACATCCACAACTTCTTTATTCCCATGAATGGTCAGCGTGTATGGAGGCAACTGTTCTGGAAGAACGGATACTTCAAAGCTTTCTTCAATCCTGCTTGAACCTCTGGTCAAGAGAGCCGTAACGGTGACCCCCTGTGCGGAGGTAATCGCCTGAACCTGCCCATGGTCAGAGAGTATGCTAGGCTGGCTGGATTTCCAGGTCACTTCTACTCTTCCACCCATCAGAACCGTTGGCAGGGATATGTCTTTGGTTATAATTGTCGTCGGGAATGACAAATACTTATCGCGGGCAAGCTTCACGATCTCTTCATCTGTCAATGAATCGCACATGACCTCAATAATTTCATCCGCCGTCAAACCTGCTTTATAAATTCGGAAGTCCGAAACCGAGCCAGCAAAGTCTACATCGGCTGCATGTTGGGAACGACCGATAAAATTGTTACTATAGTTGGTCGTATCTGCAAATGTTTCGAACCATTTGCGCAGCTTGGCATAGTTACCACTGGAGGTTTGGCTGATGGAGCCGTCCGCTGCCACTTCACCATTGACATATACCACTGGACCCGCACTGCTTAATGTACCGCCTTTTGTGCCGATGACAGACAGGGCGATGTGCATCCACTCATCCCTGACAAAGCCTCTTCCTGGGTCTACGGACAAATCCACCTCAGTGAAAAGAGTTCCGCGCAGATTCCGTGTCATAAACATATAAGGCCCAGTATGCGCTTTACCAAAGTCAAAAACACGTTCCCACATATCCGTGAATCTGCCGAAGTTTACCCAAGCCGTCACTGTAACACCGGTGTTATCGCTTACATCTTTGAACAGATCAGAAGGGAGCTGAATATAAGATGTTCCGTTGGGTCCTCCCTCAAGTGCCAAAGCCGCTCTTCCGGTAGCATGGGAGATCGTAGGTGCTGCTGTGCCTGAAGCAATCCCGTCATTACCTTGTCCGGAGCTATCCTTGCCGACGTTCTCTGCATCATCAAACTTGTACCGCGCAATGATTTGATCTTGGAATTTGGTCATCTTTGTGGCTCCTATACCTATAGTTTATTAATGTAATACCTAATTAGTTAATATAAATGCGTATTATATAGCTATAGTACCTTATCCTGTGTACTTTTTTCAATCCAATAAATCAGATTTATAAAGAAAATGCTTGAACAAACTACAATAAAAAAGCAGTTATCACAGAGAATACTCTGCAACAACTGCTGTTTGGTTTACAAAACTATCCGTTCAATTTATGTCCACAATTCGGACAAAAGTTAGCTCCCTCGTTTTTTGTACCACAATTCGGACAAAAATTTGGCCTTTTACCGTCGCCAGAAGGAGTGGGGGCATCGGGTGCAGGCTGAGTCTCAGCCTGAGGCTGTTGACTTGGGTTCAAATTTTTCATCATTTCATTGGCTATATTCATGCCCATCATCATACTCGCCATATCCGACGCAGCACCGCCGCCTTTTACATTCCCCGATGCCATACCGTCAGTCATCGTCACTTGTTGGTACTTTTGCAGATTACCGATCATTTCATGAGAAGCCGTCTTCGTAATCATATCCTGAATTTCTTGAGGATAATTGAAGCTCATCACATGAAAGCCTGTAATCGTCATACCGTTGTCCATCACTTGCATATCCAGGTCTTCTTGAATGCCCTTCGAAATATCAGAAGCATTTGCCTGTAGATTAAACATGTCCTTGCCTTCTCTGCTGATCCACTTCATCAATAACTGATCCAACACCGAAGTAATGCGTATTTTAACGTCCTCTACAAGATAACTGTCCTTTACCCCGGCAATCTTATCAATAAGCGTAACATAATCGTTTACTTTAAAATTAAACGTACCGTTGGCCCGAATCGGCATCCCGCCTGGCAATTGGGGGGTCGGAATCAAAACCGGATTTTGTGTTCCCCATTTGACCGTAAACTCCTTCGTATTAACGAACAAGACCTCCACCCGCATGCCGCTGTTAAAACCGAACTTGAACCCTTTTAATGTCGATAGAAATGGAATAATATCCGAGTCCATGTTATATGACCCTTCATTCTCAAAGATACCCTCGATCTTGCCGTTATTAACAAAAATCGCGTCCTGACCGGAGCGGATGATTAATTTACTGCCTTTTTTAATTTCACGATTGCTCCATTTCCAAAAAATCATATCATCCCTAAATTCTTCCCATTCTACTACATTTGCAAATTGATTTCTGAAGAATCCCATGTGCTGTATCCATCCCTTCCGTTAAAATGATCCTCTGCTGCCGCTATGCGAGTGACCGCCGCTGGTGGTTCCACCCCCTCCGCCTGATGAGCTGCTGCTACTGCTCTTTTCAATCTTCCGCTTCGTTGTCGTGGTGTGAGTGTACAGATCTTGATGTGCAAGAACCCCTGACGTGCTTGCATCCTCGTAGGTCTGCCGATTTACCGTAACCCGACCGCCGGAACTCGAAATCATCTTACCTACAATAATAGACGCCAATCCCAGCGCAATCGCCAAGTGAAGCCAGCCTTTGAAAAATATACTGTCCGGATTCACCCCTGGGCGGATAGCCAAATATTTGTGCGCGCCGAGAATATACTTTTGAAAGGCAAGTCCATAGTTGCCATTCGTCAGATCCGGGGTAATTTCATGGCGGATTTTAGTAAGCCTGTCGTCATCCAGATACCGTTCTGCCTTATAAAATCCGGCCAAGTACACCTCTCTATTCCTCATATCCATCGTTAAAATGACTGCATTTCCATGAGCCCTGTCATAACCCGGACCATGATCATCATAAAAATCCTGTGTCATTTTCATAACATCCATATTGTCGGGATTGTTGGTCGTATAAATAATAATGTCTGTCTCTCTTTCAGCTCCGTATTGATTAGCCATAGAGTTCAACACATCATACTCTTCCTGATTAAGTAGACCTGCCTCGTCAAAAATCAATGGCTTCATCTCTGTCGTTGCTGCTTCGCCCTTCATTTCCATAGGAACCGCTAGAAAAACAGCAAAGAACAACAACACAGCCACAATCACTCTATATTTTTTCAATAGAATTCTCCCCCCATTATTAGCCAAGTTATGAACCTTAATGAAAAGAGAGTTATGCCGAAAATGCCTGCAAACCAAGCTGTCACTTTGAACTTGCTAATCGGAGGCTTACCAACTACTTTGCCCGTCTGACCGTTCATCGCAAACGTATGCTCCAATTGATTGTAGTCATAGTGGATGACCCATACTGGGAGCAGGACATAATCCGCTTGTTTTAATGTAGTATCAATTTGCTTTTCCGTGTAACTCACAGACGTATACTCTGACACCGTGGACTGAATATAAGCATCAATATATTCCTTCACTTTGTCTTTCACGCGCGGGAAAAGCTCCTCTTCGTTATAACTATACTTTTCCGCAATATAGCCCGCTAAATATGGCGTTTTAAAAGGTTTGAGCTGATCATAAGGAAAAGGCTCCAATTTATCCATCAGCTCGTCATTCATTTTCTCCGCAGCATCAATCGGAACCTTCACGTAATTCAAACGGATTTTCCGATATACATCAAAATGCTTCGTTTCTGTATATTCGTAATCTCCGCTCGTATAGGTTCTCACTTGGTTACCTTCACCTTGAACCTCAATTTGATTATGTAATTCATATAACCAGAAGGGGACATACATACCGGTTATTCCCTTGATTCGATCGGCTATCATAAATCGGTTCGGTGTCAGTCGGCCATTCTTGCACCATTTTTTGAACGCAGCTATGGCTTCTTCCTTGCTGATCGAAAAAGGAATAACCTGCGCCGGAGCCAGCTTCCCGGTCAGTCGATCACCCAGTACCACGGCAGAACCACAAAAGCTGCACACCGTTGCACTCGTCTCCACTTCGGTCATAATTACTGCTCCACAGTTATTACAATGATACTCATGGGCCTCATCTTCTGAAAAAACACGATTGGTCAGAGGATCAGGAATCGTATCGATGTTGTCCTCTCTTCCGCAGCTATGGCAAGATAACATTCCTGTCTCACTGTCAAAGACCATGCCGCTGCCGCAGTTGGGGCATTTGTATTCGATAACCGGCATCTGCTCACCTCTTCATGTAGAAACTATTATGATTCTTTGGAATTGATTTTCTGCTTGATTGCAGCCAGCTCATCTTCTGCATTGGTACTCTTCTCATATTGCATGAATAACGCATCCAGGTCGTCCTTCGTCTCTCCCCGGAGTTCAGCTATCGCCATCGCTTCATCATATGCCTTGTTTGCCTTCTCTTCCAAGGCCTCAAAGCCAGAATCATGGTCGCCCATAGCATTCAAGGTTTGCTGTGCTTTGGCGATCGCCAGCTTCCCTTTAAGTTCGGCACGCCGCACTTCCAGACGCCCTATATCGGACACCAATTTCTCCTGCATTTGTTTCATATGTACGGCGTTTGCCGAAGCTAATTCATAAGAGGTCTGTAACGATTCCAGTTTCTCTGCCTGCAAGATTTTACGTTCCAGAAACTTTCGAGCCTCATCTTCATTGCCAGCTTCCACAGACTTACTTGCATAATGCTGGAGCTTTTTGATCTCAGCTCTACATTCATCCAGTGCTCTTTTCGCTCTTTTCTCATCAGCTAGTACCGAGGCCGTTTCCGCTTTCACCTTGCCCAGATCACTGTTCAAGTTCCGCATATAATCATCAATGGTCTTCTCCGGATCGCTCGCCTTATCCAATAAGGCGCTGATATTCACCTTCATAATATCCCTAAACCTTGATAAAATCCCCATGATGCCCTCCTTCAAAAAGACTGCATTCCCCCCATATCATACATCATATCCGGTTAAAAATGTTCATCATTCATCATAGCTATATCCAGACTTATCGCATCCTTTCCACTATTACTAAAAAGCAAAGGGTTCAAAAACCCTCTACAGATTTTTGAACCCTTCGAATTCATTGTTGTAGATTACAGTTCTTCATAGGAATTGGGGTCCTGGTCCCATAGCCGTCCATCTTCCCTGCTAAGCGCTGAAATCACGTTCATTTCCTCTGGTGACAACTCAAAATCAAAAATGTCCAGATTTTCCGTCTGATGTTTTATAGAAGAAGCCTTAGGAATTGGGATCGCTCCCAGTTGAATATGCCAACGTAAAATCGCTTGTGTCGCGGTTTTGCCATGAGCAGCGGCAATTTTCCCAATCTCCTCGTTCTCCATCATGCTGTGACCGCGACCCAAAGGGCTCCACGATTCCGTCACAATGCCCTGTTCAGCATCTTTGGTACGCTGATGCTCCTGATTAAATAATGGATGCAGTTCAACCTGATTGATGCTCGGCGCGATACCTGTTTCCCGAATCAATCGTTCAGTATGCTCAGGCAGGAAATTGCAGACTCCGATCGAACGAATATAGCCCCGCTTCTTCGCCTCAATCAATGCCTGCCAGGCTTCAACATACCGATCGATTTTGGGATTCGGCCAATGGATCAAGTACAGATCATAATAGTCCAAACCGCCTCTATATAGTGACTCTTCGATCGTGACAATAGCTTCCTGATACGCATGTCGACGACCTGGAAGTTTGGAGCAAATCAACAATTCTTCTCTCGGTACTGAACTCTGCTGGACAGATTTCCCAACAGCGCCCTCATTTTCATAGTTAAAAGCTGTGTCAATCAGACGGTAACCCGCATCAATCGCGCTGGTTATCACTTTTACTCCATCTGCACCCTTCAACCCAGCAGTTCCAAATCCAATGGCAGGCACCTTAGTGCCATCATTCAATACCTTCTCTGGAATTTGATGGTTCATATTAACAGCCTCCTCTCCTATTCTCTTATACCATAACACCTCTTCAATATTCAGACAAAATACAGTGCACCATTCGGTTCCCATATACTTATTACCCACTTGCTCGTGACTTCCCTATTAAATTCTTAGTGTGCTACATCAAAAAGTGCCTGATCCCCGTTGAAATCATACTTGAATTCAAGGGGCCAGGCACATCTATACTACTACCAAATCATATATTCCAGTTCATGCTTGACTGCTTGGTTGTCCAACACAAAGCTGAAATGTACTATACTTTTTTATTTCAGGCCTTCCCATACCCAGTTCTCTACCTCTGGCAAGTCAATACCTTCTTCACGAATGAACTGATGATGTTTCTTAACTATTGCATCCATTTCATCCGCAATATTTGCGTACTTTCCAGCGTTAGGTAAGCTTAGAACAGCTTCCTTCACCAAGTCAAAACGGTCCATTTGATTCAATACACGCATATCAAATGGTGTCGTAATATCGCCATTTTCACGGTAACCATGTACATGCAGATTATGGTTATGACGGTCAAAGAACAGATCTTTGATCAGACCTTCGTAACCATGGAAAGCGAATACGACTGGCTTGTCCTTTGTGAAAAATTGATCAAACTCAGCGTCAGATAATCCACGAGGATCTAACTTTTGGCTTCTCAGCTTCAGTAAGTCTACTACGTTGATGTAGCGAATCTTCAAGTCAGGCAGTTTTTTATGCAAAATCGAGATCGCAGCTAAGCTTTCAATCGTTGGCTCTGTACCAGCAGAAGCGATGACAATATCAGGCTCTCCGCCTTGATCTGTACTTGCCCAGTCAATAATCTTCAACCCTTTGTCTACCAATTCTTTTGCTTCATCAGCAGAGAACCATTGAGGACGTGGGTGTTTGGACGAAACAACCAAATTGATCTTTTGACGGTCATTTAAAATAGTGTCAAAAACAGCTAAAAGAGAGTTGGCGTCAGCTGGCAAATACTCACGAATAAATTCTGGTTTCTTATCAGCCAAATGTCCCAACAAGCCTGGATCTTGGTGTGTATACCCGTTATGATCCTGTTGGAAGACCGTTGAAGTTGCTACAACATTCAATGATGGGATATCTGCACGCCATCCTTGATCCGTTGCTTTACGCAGCCATTTGAAGTGTTGAGTGATCATCGAGTCAACCACACGCAGGAAGGCTTCGTAACTTGCAAAGAAACCATGACGACCTGTTAACACATAACCTTCCAGCAATCCTTCAGCTTGGTGCTCGGATAATTGGGAATCAATGACACGACCATACGATGACAAGAATTCATCATTAGGCTCAATAATTTGATCCATCCATTGGCGTTTGGTTACTTCAAAAACAGGAGCCAAGCGGTTAGACATCGTTTCATCAGGTCCGAAGATTCTGAAATTACGATTCTCTTCATTTAAAACGACCACATCTTTAACGTATTTACCTAACACAGACATATCTTGCGCAATCACTTTACCAGGCGTGGAGTTATCCAGCGCATAGTTACGGAAATCAGGCAATTTCAAATCTTTAATAAGTTTACCTGCATTCGCAACAGGATTCATTCCCATTCGTTTATCGCCAGTAGGTAAAATTTCAGCAATCTCAGCTTTTAACCGACCGTTTTCATCGAACAATTCCTCTGGTCTATAGCTATTCAGCCATTCTAATAAAGCAGGTGCGTGCTGCATATTTTTTTGATCGACCGGAATTGGAACCTGGTGGGCACGGAACGAATTTGTATTCGGCACGCCATCCCATTCCTTTGGACCTGTCCAACCTTTAGGTGAACGGAAGATAAGCACTGGCCACGCCGGACGAGTAAGGTCATTATTTTCACGCGCATTCTTTTGAATAGCTTCAATCTTTTCGATGGCAGTATCCAATACTTTCGCCATTTCTGGGTGCATGTGATCAGGATCTTCACCTTCAACAAAGAATGGTTCCCAACCCAAACCTTTAAAGAACGAGGTTAACTCTTCTTTTGATTGGCGAGACATAATCGTTGGGTTACTAATTTTGAAGCCATTTAAATGTAAGATCGGCAGCACTGCGCCATCCGTGATTGGATTGATAAATCGGTTAGAGAACCACGAAGCGGCCAATGGACCCGTTTCAGCTTCACCATCCCCAATAACAACAGCCGAGATCAGATTCGGATTATCTAGAATAGCACCTACACCATGAGAAAGGGAATAGCCCAGCTCCCCACCTTCATGGATAGATCCAGGGGTTTCAGGCGCAGCGTGTGAAGCAATACCGCCAGGGAATGAAAATTGTTTGAACAGTTTCTTCATACCTGGGATATCCTGCGTGATTTGCGGATAAATTTCGGTGTAGCTTCCATCAAGATATGAATTTGAAACCATCACTTGGCCGCCGTGACCAGGGCCTTCAATGTAAAGCATGTTCAAATCATATTTATTAATAACACGATTAAGATGAGCATAAATAAAGTTTTGGCCTGGAATCGTGCCCCAGTGTCCAATAGGCTTAACCTTTACATCCGAATCTTTCAAAGGTTCTCTCAACAAAGGATTGTCTTTTAAATAAAGCTGACCTACTGAAATGTAGTTCGTTGCACGCCAGTATGCATCAAGTTTTTCCAAATATGTTTTAGACGAGTAATCTTCTAACACGGGTGATAAAGCCATGGTGTCCACTCCCTAGTAATTTTGTTTGTAATTTATTTCCGGAAATTTCATCTACATGTACATCATAACGCTACGCTGAATTAATTCAACCTTTTTCACAAGTGATACGGTCCAATTTTGTGAAATTTTGAACATACTATGAAATATAAATTAAAAAGACAGTAAAAAAGCTCTTACATTAAAATATATAGAAGGATAAACCAATAAAATTTGTGATAAATGAAGAGTTTGCAGACTCTAATTCTTTTTCAAAACTATAAAAAAAAGACCGGAGAATTCTCCAGTCTTTTCATTAGTGTACCGATACAAAGGTATTAAATTTCAAATATTTGTAGTGAAATCGCATATGCGAAAATTCAAATGGGGTACCGTTATCCAAAAAGAAAACACCCTCCATAATGCCTACGGGTTCATTTTCTTTCAATTGCAGTAGCTTTTGATCATTCTCTTCAGACGGTTCTGCAAAAATAGATAAAAAGGATTTGGTGACGGCCAGGTTCCGCGAGTCCTCCAAATAATTAAAAATGGAACCCTCAATAATGGTCTGATTTAAATCCTGGACAATTTTAATGGGAATATAGCCCGTTTCGATCATAAATGGATCATCATCAAACAGACGCAAGCGAACGATTTTATAAACAAAATCATGAGTGTCCAAGAACAAATCGCGCTGTAGTTCTTCTGTCGGTGGAATGACCTCAAAACTCAATACTTTGATTTTTGGCTTTTTGCCATGCATTTGAAAATTATCAGTAACTCCTAGATTAGAGCCCTCGTAGTTAAAGATAGATTCATTTCTTATGTATAAGGGATTAATAAATGTCCCGGAACCTTGTTTTTTGAAAATAATTCCGACACTCTCCATTTTAGTCAGAGCACGTTTAATGGAACTACGACTAACCTGGTAAGTCTCACTAAGACTACGTTCATCTGGCAATCTCATATCTGCAAACTTTCCAGCGAAAATTTTCATTTTAAGATCGTCAATAATTTGCTTATAGACAAATTGTGTCATATAGTACTCCTCTTTCAGGTCTTCTATAACTCCATATAGTTTACCATAAACATGCCCATTTCATCTCATGTTTGTTTGTGTCCCTTCTACTTTACATCCTTATGCATAATGCTACCATGACATATACATCACACCACTGAAACATATCTGCAAATCAGCAAAAAATACAGCACTTCCACATTAACATCCGCATAGGACCAAGCCTGTTTCGAACTTTGTGGGTTGTTTGACTAGACCAGGCTAAAATCCTTGAATACATTGTTATTATTTATCTCGTTCAAAGGTTCTCTAATTAGAATGGTGGGGGGGAGATCACATTGGCTATCCGCTACAGCGTCATCATTCCAACCTATAATCGCGCCCAGCAGCTGTTGCTCACACTCGCTTCATTTGAATCACAAACCTACCCGAAGCAACTATTCGAAGTCATTGTAGCTGATGATGGTTCTACAGACGGAACGAAAGAAATGGTCGAAGGCTTCAAAGCATCCTATCCTCTTATCTATGTGTCACACCCTGAACAACGCGGTCGATCTGCCGTTCGAAATTTGGGACTGCGCCGAGCAAAAGGGCTATACATCATTTTCTGTGACGCTGACTTTTTGGTGCTGCCTCATTTCATTAAAACCGTGAGCCGTTATCACCGCAAGTATCCCAAATCTGTGCTTTCAGGCATTCCGCACTCGTGGGACGATGCATTTACCCACTATCACCCTGATTTTTCTGTGGAAGAAAAAGAACATTGTCGGAGCATACTTACACAATCCGGCTTATGGAATCCTGACTTTGAAACAGCGAATGAAATTACCCCGGTCATAACGCCAGAAGATATCCTTCATCAAACGGGCGCACTGTCTAAAGTCGTTAGTCCCACAAGGGTTCCTCCCAATACGCAGAAACAATTTGCCTCAACGGACGTAGCTCCCTGGATGATGCTAGTAACTCGTTGTGTGGCCATCAGACGCAACCACTTAATTCGTATTGGAGGTTTCAATGAACGGTTTGTGCTGTACGGACTCGAAGACTGGGATCTTGGCTATAGACTGCATCGCTTAAAAATCCCTTTTTATTGCATCAAAGAGGTGGTCGGGTATCATCAGGAGCATCCAACCCATCTTAGAGGTAACGTTTTAAATACGGAAAATCTAAGAATCATGTATGAAACTTACGGGTTCAATGACTCCTCGTTAAATTTATTTGCTCTGATTCCTCCATCCGAGGATTTTGAGACCTACAAAAATACGCTGCGAGTATTGCGCAGGGGACTCCGTTCCAGGTTAACACGTTCATCAGCTATGTTGTTGAGAAGGACACTACGCATTGCTGCCAAGCAGTTTTATTATCATAACAACACCCCAGCATACCAACAATCATTACGAGCGATACAAAGGAAAGCTGAGAACCGGAAAAGCCGAGTCGCTCATGTGTTACGAGAAATGTTAGTAAAGTCTGAAAAGCTGGTGTAATAACAAGAGGGCGGAAGGTCATGAGATATATACCTGGAAGCAGGTTCTGTCTTGGATAGATAATGTCGTATATTAGATTAGTCAAATCATAAATATAGGTTAATTGCGGAGGATTTTATTTTCAGGGAGTAATCTATCAAATGAAAAATCCACAATCGAATGAGATTGTGGATTTATGTGACTTTATCTGGATGCAAAACAGCAGCTATTTCGTTTGATTTCGTTTACTTTTGTTTATCTGTTAATGTTCTCACTTCAATAGGATGCAGGTTTGCCTCGATCTGAGCCCGCTGCGGTTCATACCACTCTGGTAGCATTAATTTCTGCCCCAAAGATTCCGCAGGTTCATCGTTAGCAAAGCCCGGTGGATCTGTAGCAATTTCAAATAGTATGCCGCCCGCTTCTCTGAAATATATCGCATTAAAATATTGGCGGTCGATGATGGGAGTCGGCTGATACCCATAATGCTGAACTGTGCTTCTCCAGTCTTCATGTTGCTCGAAATCTTTTGCGCGCCATGCAATGTGATGCACTGTGCCTGCTCCACCAAAGCCTAAACCCATCTTGGCAAGCGGAACATCCACGATATTACCGATTTCTCCTGCAGATTGATAACGAGCATATTCGGCATCTTCGTCGATTTTCGTAAATCCGAGTATACTCTCCAATGCATCCATCGTTTTCTGTGGATTGACGCTAAATAGTACGGCGCCTCCGAACCCTTTAATGGCGTTGTCAGCCGAAATGCCATCGTAAGACCAAGTACTGTTCGCTCCTTCCGCACGTTCAACAAGCTCAAGACGTAGGCCCTCATTATCCTCGAATTGAAGATATTGTTCATTAAAACGGCTTGTTTTCGTAACTTCAATACCAAAGCTTTGCAAACGGTGCTGCCAAAAATCAAGTGAACCTGGCGGTACCACATACGAGGTTATGCCCACCTGACCGCCTCCGACTCGCCCTTTGGGAGTTCCTGGTGCCGGGAAAAAAGTAATGATCGTTCCAGGACTTCCTGCCTCGTTACCAAAATACAAGTGGTAAACCTCAGGAGCATCGAAGTTGATCGTTTTCTTCACTAACCGAAGTCCAAGAATACCTGCATAGAAATCGACATTTGCCTGCGGATTACCAGCAAAAGCTGTAATATGATGAATACCTGCAGTTTGAAGTGACATATAAAATCCTCCTTTTAATTGTAGAAATCCTTATTTTTATCATTGGTAATTTTTAATGACTTAGGTTCATGTATTAATGAAGTATTGCATCAATGGAATATGGACCTGCGCCTATCAACGCAATACCGACTACGACAGCAATAAGAACCAGCGGATATTCATAGCCATTAGCGGTGGCCCAGATCCCGTTTTGACCATGTACTTTGACAATCGCTCCAAGCATCGTCATCGTAATCAACAATGCTGCCAGTGGAGTAAGCAGTCCTACAGCAAATAGAGCTCCTCCCAGCAATTCCATCAATCCAGCGGCCACGGCCATCAGTACTCCGGGCTTGATCCCGATTGATTCCATCCAACCACTGGTACCTTTTGGACCATAACCACCAAACCAGCCAAAAAGCTTCTGAGCCCCGTGCCCCACAAATAGCAATCCTACTACCAAACGTATCAACAACAATCCACTCGCCAACATAAAATCACGCTCCATATTATATTTATTATTTAAAGATTTTTAAATTAGAGATATTTGGCAAAGCTAAATTCATGGTTTAACGATTTTAGCCTGCTCTCTTCTAAGTTTTTCAGGAGTTACATCATCACCATTTGGATCGTAAATCGTAGCGTTCAAGAGAATACTTTGTACAGATCCCCGAAAGATTTGAAGGTATTCCTTGCGAAGATCCATTTGCTCCGTTTTTTCAATTTCAGTTAACCCAACTTCTTTTGCTTTGTTTGCCAACTGATTAATTCTTTCTAAAATCGCAATCATGTGTATACCTCCCTGTTCAAAATTTTCTGTTTGTTTTATCTTTAATTTATTTATCTTGATATAAAGATATAATATTTTTTTATTCTTGTCAACACTTTATTAAAAAGGGAAGAAGATAGACCCTTGAGTTGCTTTTCACCCCCATAATATCAAGGCCATCTCCATACTGATATTACTTGTATTTTAAACGTACTATTGCAGTGACCAGACCATCGTAGGTACGATGGATATCCTGATAAGATCGCTTCTTTATCTGGATATCCATCGGATACGAATACGAAGCAGCCTTCAGTTCAACTGTATACACGTCCCGAATACAATTCGAAACCTAACAGCTTTGAAACAGACCCTTAGTCCAGCTCCTGTCCATCATTTTCAATTTGAATATGACCACAATACAGACATTGATGGGTACAGTTTTGTGTCAAAGCAGGCTGTCCTTCGATCTTCACATCACTTTTGCCATTCAGCCACGGCATGGTCAGGACTGGAACACACGGAGCCTTCTTCACGCCATAGATGTCCACCATCTCACTTGCTTGCACAGCTGGATTTAAGGGACTGGAGCAATTTCCAAAAGACTGAATGTTCACCCCTGGAACGTAATCTCCAATGTTCATTTGTGCTTTGTTTTTTACGTAGACGCCATGGCTAAAAGGTCTCTTCAAACGGGTAGGTTGTGTGCCATAACTACAACTTAAGATCGCTCCTGCCACGACATAGCTTTTTTTTGCACCCGTTCCCGGTCTCACCTGGGCTTCTCCCACTTACCCCATCCTCCTTAGTGCTTCTATCTCAACTCTTTGCACTCGAATACCTGTAAAAGATCGGCGCAGCAGGCTTTCTGCCACAGCCAAATGGATATAGATATAAGGTTCGATCAGTCCCTCAATCCGAAAAACAGGAGGCTCTATCTCCCCCTGTCTCAGTAACAAACGCTTCAACGTACCATTGGGGTACCATTCCGTTTGTGCGGACAAACAGTCCACCATCGGCGGACGAAGCACCCAGTATACCTCCTGTCTGGCCTGCTGGAAATCGGTAAGGATGGCTGCTTTCCACTTCAGTTCCGGCATATATTTCTCCAATAATACTTTCATCCGATCGGACACCAGTGGTAGGGGAAATTCCAAAAAATCCGGGTACACTGTTCGTGGATCGGTATGTACAGCCAAAAAAAGAGGTTCATCCTGCTGTTGCTGTCCCTCGGCCTCCGTCAGGATATCTTCTACTTGCAAAGGAGACAGCGCAGCAGGCTCCACCCGATGCTTTACCCGCTCGTCTACCATTAGCCGAAAATATCTCAGTGCAGCCACCCCCTTTTGCTAGCAGCATCCCTGACCTGTGTAGACCACTCCAAACCAATGGCTCCTCTACGCTGTTCATCGGTAAAAATAACTCCTTGTACGTTTGCACCCGTAAAATCAGCCCCGATCAAGCATGCCTCTTTAAAGGATGCACCTGTCACATCTGCTCCAACAAAGCAGGCATCCGTGAGGTCTGCCCCGTCCAAGGACGTTTTTTGTAGTAACGCCTCTTGAAATATAGCTCCTCGCAACTGCGCATCATGAAAACGGGCCCCCTGCAAGCTCGCCCCTGTGAAATCTACGCTGGCAAAACCCAATGGCTCCCAATCCAATGAAGCATCTGATCCATATCCGGCGTTACCCATAACGACATCCAATATGGCCCCTTTCATCGAGCATCCGCTAAAATTGGCCCCATGAAGCAAGCTGTATGTCAAATCGATTCCATTTAGCTGACTTTCCTGCCACACCGTTCCTACCAGGATACAACCATGCAGTCGGCTATGCTCCATTCTGATTTGGCGAAAGGCTGTATAACGGAAATCCAACAGGTTGTAATCCCCATCCGATAGTTCAACTTGGGTCAACGCCTGATAGCTGTACGCATGTTCTTCTTTTTCCTCCAACCACGACTTGATTTCATTTGCCTCCATGGCTCTGCGATCTTCTCGATATACCGACACACTATGATCCATATATTCCCCCACACGAATCTCGAACGTCTCATCTCGCTCCAGCTCTTGAAACTCCGGCAAGCACACAGCCTGTTTCATTGCCGAGCGCACCACATTCACAACGAGCGCATGAATGTGTACTGCTGCCTCCAACATTATCTGCTCCCATTCAAGCTCCGATAGAGAAACTTGCTGCTTCTCTACCTCCCCTCGCAATTGTCGCTGCAAATCAGTCCAGTAAGAATATGCCCAGCTTGTATTCCATTCAAAACGGATCGGCTGCGGATCAAGCATCCATAAAGCATCGGAAATCTCTACGAGATAACCAGGCCGTTCTTCCAGCCACATGGTACGTAGCATAGAGTACGTGATATAACCGATCCTTCCTTTTCTTCCTTGAAGCTGCTCTTGCCGAATATGCTGGCAATATCTCCGAAACTCTTCGACACAGGCCTGAATCCGTTGCTCCTGCGTCATCTTGAACTTCAGTGCCCAGTCTCTGCGGATGAGAAACCATGCCTGATTCAAAATGTCCTGCCATTGCGATTCGAACTCATCCATAGGCTTCTCCATTTGTACTCAACCACCACCTAAAGCTCTCATAAATTCATATCTTCAGGCTGATGCCATTCATCCGCTGCCCTACAGCCTAATTCGACTTCACTTCACTGCCCTTCATATCCGCTGATCCACTCAATTGAATATGACTGCCATTGCAATCCATACGCAGCTCGCTGCCTGCCGACAAATTCATCGTTTTCCCAGCCGACAAGCTCAGATTACCACCCGCCGAGATACTTACCTGTTTATTGCTCATAATATGAATGCCTTCCTTATCGTCCAGCTTGATAAAAATAGCACCATCTTTACCCGTCACGACCAGTTCATCCGGTCCCAAACGAATTTCTTTTCCATGAGGTGTGCGCCATATTTTCATCTGCGGATTGGAAAGCTTGTTATGCCCGCTTCCTCTGTCTGCACGTCGGACTGCACTACCCGCTACCCCATCCTCTTCACGGCTGCCCGGAAAATAGAGTGAAACCGGGTCCCCTTTCTCCGGCATTACGTACCAGCCTGTATGTCCCCCGCCGCTATACACCGTCGAATAGTTGAACCAATGCGCCTGATCGACCGCCTGCTTCTCGTCGCAATCCAGATGGATACGTACCTGATCCTGACGTACGTCTACGACCACCCCGCCTAATGAAGCACCCGCCAGCTTTTCCTGATAATAGCCTTTCTGCCGTAAGCCTTTGTACGAGGCAAGCACATATTGATGCCGCAACAGCCCTTGCCTCATCTCCGTATAAGCCTCAATGACATACAAACTGTGTCCCTGAAAGGTCAACTGAGCGCCCAGATCCAGCACCTCGTCTGTCTCCACCTCATAAAAAATAAAGTCATTTTCGTTTACCTTTGCCTGCTCATTTTCCTGAAAGTAGCGGAAAGGCAGCATCTGCTTGCGTACCGTATAACGGGTATGATCCAGTACTGCCTGTGCAGGGCTGTCTTCAATGCCAAAATAAAATTTAGGACTGTCAAAACGCGCCACAGGCATCAGACTCGTATGATAGCGGGAAGCCATGCGTCTTAAAAAAGCCCAATCCGTTTCCTGATACTGAATCGCAATCCGTCCGATAGGCTCTCCACCTGTCGCTCCATCAATCACATCCAACCCTTCATAATCCTTACCAATCTGCTCCAGCATCTGAGGAATCGTCATTTTGGTATATTGAAAAGAACGGGTGCGTTGCTGAATATCCATCCGATAAGTATGGGAAATCGCCTCTACCTCCAGATAGTACACATCCCGCACAACCTTCACTTCGACCGATAGCGCAATCCCGCTGAATAGCGGCTTACTTTCACCCAATTCATTCTGCTGGCTTACCTCAATCACCGTGTTCTTTTCCGTCGTTTCCACATAGCTGTCTTGCATCTCTTCCGGGATGATCCCTGTAAAATAGAGCCGAGTATGCTCGTTGATTTTCTTCGTGAGGGTAAGCTGCTCCAGCTCAACCAGCTCGTAAGGCTGGATTTGGATATTATCGTAGCCCAGACTCATAGCGAATCCGCTCCTTTCTCAAGCGTAGTTTGTAAGGGCAATGAAACTGCATGAAGCGACTGAACTGTATTTTCCGCTACAGGTATCCATACCTCCATGTCCGATTCCGTACAGTTAAACGTCCCCATCATCACCTGTCCTGCATGGGTGAACAGCAGGATTTCGTTGTACAAATTTGTATCCACGCCTGCAGCAACAAAACGGATCACCCCAATGGACAGACCGGAATGATTTACGATCACTTGAGTGCCCAACCAGTTACGGATCGGTTGTACAGCTCGCAAAGTGTCCGCCATTTGCTCCACAAACTCAGAAAGTTCCTCTTCTGCCAAAGTGGACTCTGTCCGATTAAAGGTGATATTCACCGTTCCATCCTCCGAGGTATAAATAACCTCTGGACGATATTCCGAAGGATACTTAAATTGGGCCTGCTCCAGTGGCATCAAGCTAAAAGATTTTGGGACGCTAACCTCCATTTGTCCGTCCAAAATCATCCTCCATTCCAACGTAATGAACTCATCACCTAACCGCAACGCCTGATTTTTCCCGAAAACGGATTGATCCCGTTCGGATATAACAGTTTGAGAAAGACTCGTATTTACGTTATTAGATGCAACATCATAATTAAGCCTATTTTTGAGACTTAAAATATGCTCGTCCATATAGCTCATAGGGTTAGTCCCTTCTTCGTAAAAAAGATAAGTATTTAATTCAAAATATAAAAGCAAAAGGACATATTTAACAATAACCCATCTTATGTATGTATCGGCCAGAATAGAGAGTTTGTTTACAGAAAGAACCATAGAATGCGTTATTTTCAATGTATATTTCTGAAATTAATATGGAGAAGGGGATGATAGGAATGCACTAAGGATCGGATTGAATCCTTCCTTGCTCAGAATGAAAGCAGGTATTATGTCTTGGAAAGGCCGCTCCCTTAATGCAAGTGATTTTATCAAGCGGTTTGGATAATGGGGGTTTGTAGAGTTGAAGTTACACATGGTCCACAATCGAACTCATTAAAAAGCAAAAACCCACTCAATGAGCGGGTTTTTCAAATGGAGGCGAATCATGGCATGGCAAATCCACAATTTGGCGTCGAGTAATGTTGAGATTGTTTGGTGAGGTGGCATAATTATTTACGAAATTGAATTCAACAAATTAAGTGCACCCGAGCATAAAGCTTGAGCATTATTGTAAAATGAAAATAATGTGTTTATCTTGCTCATAAGCACAATTGAACTATTCATGTACTCTTTTCCGTCCTGTGTCTCTTTAGTTTTTCCTGATTTAGAACCACAAAATTGATTGGGCATATCCTAAAATTACTGACGAAACAAAGCGAATCATCGACACGTTCTTGATTAACTGGGATGTGTCTCCAATCGCTAGAAAAACGGTTGGATTCATTGAAGAGTCGCCGGCTGATATGAACAGAGATGCCGATCGTGGTGGATCAACTGGGAGGAAAAAACACATATCATTAAAGGGTTTGTCCTAGCTATGAGGACGTCTGTTCGGTCATTAAAACAGGTGCGAATCATTTTCGGAGACTGTAAGGAACACTTTATTGAAGAGCCGGCTTAGGAAAAAAAAGACGTTGAAAAGTTATGGATAAACAGAAATTTAAATGGTAATATATACCTTTACAAATTCACATAACAGGAATAAAATTACTGTATTAACAACTAGTGCCCATCAAGCAACGGCAGATAAGTTTGGTCAGCACCAACTCAATTTAATAATAAGGAGCTTCAAGCATGAAAAAGAAAATCGGATTTGTTTTAGTTTCGATGGTCGTTGGTATGTCTTTTATTTCAGGAACATCAAATGCATATGGATTAAATGGAATTATTGCCGGCAAGTTTTCCGTAGAAGAAAAGCCAACGTATAAGTTTACTCTCACTTCTGCTGCCTTAAAAAAGGATGGAGGTATAGTTGCAACGGGTCGAACGTCGAATATTCGTGCTTGGTACAATTCTTACGATGAAAATGGCCGAGTGTTTTGGTCTTCTCAGTCTGAAGTTTTGGTTGAACCAGGCACTACAATTGTCTTATCAGATGGAAGTACACTTTCTTCATCAGAATATGGTGAATGGGAAATCAAAGATGAGTCAGGAAGTACAGTTCAGACTGGGAAATGGGATATGGGGGGACCTGTATATAAAATTAAGCAGCTAAAAAATGGGAAAATACTTTTTGCAGGCTCACGAGGAGCTTACCAAATTTTTGAACCTGACATGACTCCTTTTCGAAGTGGGATGTGGAGTGCAAACGCAGTTATTTATGATGCCGAAGAAATGGATAATGGCAATATATTGTTAGTTGGGACACACGGGAATTGGTCTGTAATCAACAATGAAGGTAAAGGTTTGAAGTCAGGAAGGTATAAAACTTCAGCCATAACAAGTGTTGCCCGATTGTCTGACGGTAATTTAATAGCCGTAACTACTCCTGGTTCATATATTTTGTTCAACCAAGAAGGGACAATCATTGGAGATGGATTGGTGTCAGGAAAAAATGTCGTCAGCTCTCTTCGATCCGTAACATCTTTTCCAGGTAATCATGTAGTAGTCAGAGATGGCAGCAAAGTCCACATATTAAAAATTGAAAATAATACTGCTATGAATGTTTATACTGGAAAAACAATTGTTGTTCCGGATGAAATAGATAATAAAACTACAGTTAAAATTTCTGATAATAAAATTTTCTTTGGTGGAAAAAATGGGATATTCCAAATATTAGAAGTTGATTTGACTCCTTAACTATCATAAATATAATTTCTTTAAAGAGAAGAAAGAGAAGTCCTCTTTCCAGGCTGTCGAGAAAGTCTCGACAGCTTTTTTTATGTTAATTTTATTTAAGACGACACCGCGTTAATGTTATTTAATATAGGTAACTATGTAGAACGGACGGTGTTGATATGCTGCGACCTCATCGAGACAAACAACAATCTTTTGAATTGGTTTCTCTGGAAGAACTGGTACCGCAAGATCATCTGCTTCGTAAAGTGGAGAAATATAATAGACTTCTCCGTTATTCATGAGAAGGTAGGCCCGCTGTATTGTGCGGACAACGGGCCTCCTGCCATTAATCCTACCGTGTTGTTTAAAATGATCTTTCTCGGTTATTTCTATGGCATTCGCTCAGAACGGCAACTCGAGCGTGAAATTCAAACGAACCTAGCCTATCGCTGGTTCCTGGGGCTGGGCTAACGGATAAAGTTTCAGATCATACGACGATTAGTAAATGAAGAATAAAAAAATTCAAGTATGTTCTTGACGCAGAAGTTATTCAAGTAAGTTCTTGTCCAATATTCAAGCAAGTTCTTGTCGCTACACGAATATGAACGATGCATATAAGCTTGCTGATCATATGGACGTGGAGTTGGGTCGAAAATGGCCGGGTTGAGTCGCGGACAGGAGCGCGTGTGCTACTGATTTTATGTCTGGCACGTGAGGTTCTCCACTCATGATCCTGGATGAAGCGTTCGCAGGTATTGATGTCCTCTCCAGAGTGGCCGGGATTATTGATTATTTGGAGGGTCGGCGGCAATCTATACTCATTAGCACGCATGATATTCAGGAAGTGGAAGGCTTGTTTGACTATACTCAATATCCCTTTCAATCTAAAAAACAACGGTACCAACGAAAGCATCATTCAGCGCGAGGTCGTCGATACCGTTTAATCTTGATTTAATACTACTTAGAAAATTTTAATTAGAAAAAATACTTACAGTTTCGAAATATTGAAATCTGCACTTTTCTTCCTGATTTTCTTGGGAAAGTTCAATAAACCAATCTTCAAGCTTATCTTCTTCTTTAAAAATTCTCGATCTCTAAAAGTTCAATTCTAGTTCTGGAAATGAATACATCCAACCCAGTTCTGGATCATTTTCATCATAAAGTGATTTCTCATGATGCGAAGCAATTTCGATGAAGTTCCACAGTTCCAGCAAATGATTGTCGATAGTGAAAAAGGATTATTTGATGTGCTCATTGTTCATAAGTTGGATCGTTTCAGCCGGGACAAATACGACAGTGCTAAATACAAACGCAAATTGAAACTAAATGGCACTCAACTGTACAGCGTCACCGAAAACCTAGACGGCTCCCCCGAAAGTGTCATTCTGGAATCGTTGCTGGAGGGTATGGCTGAATACTATTCTAAAAACTTGGCCCGTGAGGTCATGAAAGGAATGAAAGAAACCGCATACCAATGCAAGCATACAGGCGGTCTGCCTCCTATTGGTTACGCAGTAGACCCTGTAACACGGAAATACATCATTAATGAAGAGGAATGTGGCATCGTCGAAACTGTTTTTTCGATGTTCCTCGCTGGTCATGGGTACAACCAGATCATTAGGGAACTAACAGAGCAAGGCTCACATCACGTTATGGGAAACCGATCAGCAAGGGAACCTTAGGTACCATTCTTCGCAATGGAAAATACACAGGCACCTACATTTTCAACCTCACCGACAGCAAGGATGCGGCTGGTAAACGAAACGGCAATCGGCATAAAAATAGTGAAGATGTGATTCGTGTCGAAGGTGGTGTGCCACAGCTTGTAACCAAGGAAAATTTTCAAAAGGCACAGGAAAAGATGAATCAAAATAAGCGCCAACCTGGCGCTTACAAGGCAAAAGAAATGTACCTGCTTAGCGGACTCATTGTTTGCGGGGAATGTTTGAAAAACGTAGGTATTCAGTATGCCATGATGGGCAATACCAAATACAGCGGTAGAAGCAAACTGAAATATGTCACCTACCGTTGCGGTAACCGTGATCGGACAAAGGCATGTAAAAACCCTGAGCTGCGCCGCGAATACATTGAAGCCTACGTGCTGGCTCAGCTTCAGGAGAAGATTTTTAACGATCAGGCTATCCCTGTTCTGGCTAAACAGCTTAATGAGTACCAGAATTCCAAGCAAACGAGCGTCAAAGCCGACCAACATCGCCTGACCAAGAGTCTGGAAGGTGTGAAGCGCCAGATTGATAACATTGTAAATGCGGTGGCTGGCGGTCTGAACAATCCTACCATTCTTGAAAAGTCGTCCTCACTGGAACAGCAAAAGATTGAGCTAGAAACGAAACTGCTTGAGGCTCAGCAGGTAAAAGAAAAAGCAGCCATCACAGAGGATGCTCTGCGACAACTGCTTTCTGGCTTTCAGAACCACATCACCAGCCGGAACCTTCCTGAGATCAAGAAGTTTATCGGCAGCTATGTAGAAAAGGTGATTGTCTACAAAGAACACGTAGAAGTCATCTTTAAGCTACAAATTGTGGATTTGATCGATGGAGGCGAGGGGAGTCGAACCCCTGTCCGAAGATAACGACACATAAGCTTCTACGGGTGTAGTCACAGTTTTGATGTCACCCGAGTATCGCCCCGTAACCGGCTATACGTTGGGTCAGCCTGATTGTCTTCTTCAGCACACCCCAGGCGGAGATGTGGCAGCGTATCCCACTATAGGTTAGCCCCTACATCCGGCACATGGGCGATGCAGGAGAGGAGCACGCTCACAGGTTATTAAGCTGCGAAAGCGTAGTTGTTTTGTTGTTTGCCGTTTAATAGGCTTTAGCGTTGATGAAGTGGACGCGTCCCCACTACCCGCTACCCATGCTCGAACTATCCCCGTCGAATCCATAAACGCCCCCTTATTATAAAAGGGCTCCACGGATAAATCCGGAAATACCGGAGCATAAGTGCATAATATCAAAAGCTGAATCCTAAGATTCAACACTCGAACCATGTTAAATCAAGATGCATTGAAAAATTACTACTTCGTTAGTATAACATATTACATGTCATAACGAAACGGATTGAAGCCATTATAGCTTGATAAAATAGCACCATTACAGGAACAAGTAACTTATCCACGTAATTTGTACCATTCTAATCAGCAGTAACTTATCTTGCAATTTTTTGCTTCTCTCGTAGAGCACGTTGGATATCACGCTGCGCATCACGTTTGGCAGCCGTTTCTCGCTTGTCATACTGCTTTTTACCTCTACCCAGTCCAAGCAGCAGTTTGGCATAACCGTTACGAACATAAATTTTGAGCGGCACGATGGTGTAGCCTTCCTGTTTCGAGAGACCAATAAGCTTACGAATCTGCTCTTTATGCAGCAGCAGCTTACGCGTACGCGTCGGATCGGTCGGATTGTTACGATTACCTTGTTCAAAAGGGCTGATATGCATATTGTGAATATGAATTTCACCATTACGGATCGTAGCAAAAGCATCGCTTATATTAGAGCGACCATTCCGCAGAGACTTAATTTCCGTTCCCGTTAACACCATGCCCGCCTCGTAGGTGTCCTCAATAAAATAGTCATGGGAAGCTTTTTTGTTCTGGGCGAGCACTTTCCCGTCTGCCTTCTTACCCATGAATACCACTCCTTATACATAACTTAATTCAATCTAGAAATCCAGCTACAAAGAGCTACCCTAGAAATATATTGTAACAAATTTCAGATGGTAAAAGCAAGAAAGTCAAGGCTGCTACATTTCTAATTACCCCAATAGCACACTAAAATCAAGCGGCTTCTATCCATTGCTACAGACAGAAACCGCTCTTATACCTAGGCCTCATTTAGCATGATCTACTGCTCTTGAGAAGCTCTAGTCTCCTAAAAAGTAAGTTGGTTCAACCTACTTTTTCTTTTTCCGTACAAACCCAGCGGTGCTATTCCCGCCGTTACCGCCCTTTTTTTTCCGCTTGCGACGTGCTGCACCTTCACCGCCTGATCTTGCATCACTACCTGGGGTAGCTGCATCACCAATGAATATCCCGCTGGTAGACGTCTTCTTCCGCCGCTTGCTTGCCCCGGATGCTGGCGAATTGTATCCGCCCTTGCCACTGCCAAAACCGAAGCTGCCTGTCGAGCCTGTTCCGACACCGTTTCCACCAACACGCCCTGAACGCCCTGCGGTGCTGATGCCTCCGTTGCCGCCCTCTTTAGGCTTTCCAGCCGCCTCACGACCGCCTTTACGCTCTCTACCAGCTTTGTCCTTGCCGCCCTTGCGGTCACGTCCTTCTCGGCCCCTGCCTTTACCACGGCCCTCGCCACGTGCAAAATCTCCGCCCTGGCCCGATCCACCCGTCCGTTCACGGCGTTGCCGTTGCTTCATATCGACGAGTTCAAAGTCAATTGTGTAATCTTCCATATTCACACGTGCGACGCGAACCTTAACCTCATCCCCAATGCGGAACACCTTAGAGGTGCGTTCTCCGATTAACGCCATATGCTGCTCGTCAAAATGATAATAGTCGTCCGTAAGTGCACTCAGACGCGTCAGACCCTCGACAGTGTTGTCTAGCTCAATGAACATCCCAAAGCTGGTTACACTGCTGATGATCCCCTCAAACTCCTCGCCAACCTTGTCCAGCATGTATTCAGCCTTTTTCATTTGCTCTGTGTCGCGCTCTGCATCCACAGCCACACGTTCACGCTCGGAGGATTGCTGAGCAATGTCTGGCATGCGTGCAGTCAAGTATTCCTGACGCTCATCTGTCAAAGCCCCGCCATTCTCCAACACCTCACGAATAACACGGTGAATTACCAAGTCAGGGTAACGACGAATCGGTGATGTAAAATGAGAGTAATACTCCGCGGCCAGTCCAAAATGTCCTGTTGACTCCGCATCATACTTGGCCTGCTTCATCGAACGCAGCATCATCGTGCTAAGCACCGTTTGCTCCTTCGTGCCCTGAATGTCTTCCAACAATGTTTGCAGTGCACGCGGATGAATAGAATTCCCTCTACCTTTGATCTGATGACCAAAATTAGCTGCGAAAGCCATAAAATTTTGCAGCTTCTCTGGATCGGGGTCCTCATGAATTCGGTACAAGAACGGTACCTTAAGCCAGTGAAAATGTTCGGCTACCGTTTCATTGGCCGCCAGCATAAACTCTTCGATAATTTGTTCGGCTATCGTACGATCCCTTTTCACAATATCGACAGCTTTGCCTTCGTCATCTACAATCACTTTGGCCTCATCAAAATCAAAATCAACCGCACCCCGGCGCATCCGATTTGCACGCAGCTTCAACGCCAAATCCTTCATCGTACGGAATACATCAACCAGGTCCTTGTAGCGTTCCATCAGTTCTGCATCTTCCTCTTCGAGGATTTTGCGAACGTTCGTGTAGGTCATCCGTTCCTTTGTTTTAATCACGCTGGTGAAAATATCATGCTTTACGACCTTCATATGCTCATTGAATTCCATCTCACAGGATAAAGTCAGTCGATCCACCTGAGGATTCAATGAACATATTCCGTTTGAAAGTCGATGTGGAAGCATCGGAATGACGCGGTCAACCAAATACACACTACAACCGCGGTTATATGCCTCCTGATCCAGTTTGGAGTTCTCACGCACATAATACCCTACGTCAGCAATATGAACGCCCAGACGGTAGTTTCCATTCGGCAAGCGCTCTACATTAACCGCATCATCGAGGTCTTTGGCATCCTCACCGTCGATGGTAACAATGACCTTATCGCGCAAATCACGCCGTCCTTGACGTATAATTTCTTCTTCCGTAATCGCATCAGGAGCCTGATCCGCTTCCGCCATCACTTCATCTGGAAAAGCCTCTGGAAGCTGATGCTTGCGAATAACGGACAATATGTCGACGCCCGGATCATCCTTATGACCCAGCACTTCCAGCACTTCGCCTTCCGCCGCTGCACGTCCTTCTGGATAGCTCACAATACGCACGACGACCTTTTGCCCGTTCACAGCTCCGTTGAAGCTGTCCTTAGGAATGAAAATGTCCCGGTTAATACGTTTATCATCCGGCAAAACAAAACCGTATGCTTCGTGACTCTGAAACACACCGACTACCTGAAGCACTGCGCGCTTCACGATTCGCACAACTTCGCCTTCTAATCGGCCACCCGCAGGTCCCTTTGACGTCACTCTTACCAGTACCGTATCTCCATTCATTGCGCTCTTTAAGTCGTTAGCATGAATGTATACATCCGGGTGCTCCCGGTCCTCTGGAATCAAAAAAGCAAAGCCCTTGGCATGGGCCTGCAAACGCCCGCGCTGCAAATCCATCCGTTCTGGAACACCATAACGGTTTGTGCGGGTCAGCAGAATTTTCCCATCTTCCTCCAATGCGTTCAAGAGCTTAAGGAATTCACGAAACTCTTCTGCATCCTTAACGTCAAAATGTTGCTCCAGCTCCTGGTATGTCATAGGCTTGTATGCGGTCTCGCGCATGAAATCAAGTAGTTGTTGCTCTGTTATCATAATTTTGTCCACCTCGGGTGACCTTTAATTTTCAGTAATAAATCCGCATGTTCCTTGTTCCTGATACAAGGCTCTTAATATACTCATACCCTAGTATACACGAATTTAATCGACGGCATCCCTGCCTGTCCAAAATCCAAAAAAGCCCCCGTTTCCCATGAAACGAAGGCTTAAGGTATATACTTATCTTATTTTGCGAAAAATGCAACCAAAACGGAAACGATCATAAAACATGCACCCAAAACAGCAGTTACGCGTTGTAAAATCAAATCCATACCGCGAGCTTTGGTCTTGCCGAACAGATGCTCAGCACCGCCAGAGATGGCACCGGACAAACCTGCGCTTTTCCCCTTTTGCAGTAAAACAACCGCTATAACAGCAATCGAGAACACAACGAGCAGCACTTTCAAAAAGATTTCCATGAAAAATCCCACCTCCTGAGCTTATACATCTGTTTTGCAAAACAACACAGCCTCTTTTATGAAAACATGCACATATCATGCTTTAAATAGCCGGAAATTAACGCAAAACACTATTTTTATTCTACCACAGCTTCCAGTAGATAACAACAGCTACAGTAAGACACTTAGCCATTAAGCTTCTGTAGATAATAGATACATTATTCATAACAAAAAACAGACCTGCTTGCATATAGCGAGCAGGTCTGTTTAATTCATGCGTAAAAGCTTCGAGCGTCAGACTTCGTGATCATAAACCATCGATCTAAGACGCTGTCAGCATTTTTCGCAATATTATTTTTTCAGGTTGTAGAAAGATTTCAGGCCGTGGTATTGAGCCAGTTCGCCCAGTTGATCCTCAATGCGGAGCAATTGGTTGTACTTCGCAATACGGTCAGTACGGGAAGGAGCACCAGTTTTGATTTGGCCTGCATTTGTTGCAACAGCGATATCAGCGATTGTGCTGTCTTCGGATTCACCGGAACGGTGAGAGATTACAGCTGTGTATCCTGCGCGTTTAGCCAATTCGATAGCATCGAATGTTTCAGTCAGCGTACCGATTTGGTTTACTTTGATCAGGATAGAGTTACCGATGTTTTCATCGATACCTTTAGCCAGACGCTCAGTGTTAGTTACGAACAGGTCGTCACCAACCAATTGGATTTTGTTGCCCAGTTTTTCAGTGAGCAATTTCCAACCTTCCCAGTCATCTTCGGAGCAACCATCTTCAATAGTGATGATTGGGTATTTATCAACCCAAGAAGCAAGCAGGTCAACGAACTCAGCAGAAGTGAAGGATTTGCCTTCGCCTTCCAAAGTGTATTTGCCATCTTTGAAGAACTCAGTGGAGGCAACGTCCATACCGAGGAATACGTCAACACCTGGTTTGTAACCAGCTTTTTCGATTGCTTCGATAATAGTGGACAGAGCTTCTTCGTTGGATTTGAAGTTAGGAGCAAAACCACCTTCATCACCAACAGCTGTGTTCAAGCCTTTGGAATTCAGTACAGATTTCAGGTTGTGGAAGATTTCTGCGCCAACACGCAGAGCTTCTTTAAATGTAGGAGCGCCTACAGGCAGAACCATGAATTCTTGTACGTCAACGTTGTTGTCGGCATGAGCACCACCGTTAACGATGTTCATCATTGGTACTGGCAATTGTTTAGCGTTGAATCCACCCAGGTAAGTGTACAGTGGTAAGCCCAGAGCTTCAGCAGCAGCGCGAGCGACAGCCATGGATACAGCCAGAATTGCATTTGCACCCAGTTTACCTTTGTTTGGAGTACCATCCAATTTGATCATCAGTGTATCGATTTCTACTTGGTTCACAGCATCCAAGCCGATTACTTCAGGAGCAATAATTTCGTTCACGTTTTTAACTGCTTGCAGAACACCTTTACCCAGGTAACGGGATTTGTCGTTATCGCGAAGCTCTACAGCTTCGTGAGCGCCTGTGGATGCACCAGAAGGAACGATAGCGCGACCAATCGCACCGGATTCCAGATATACTTCAACTTCAACCGTAGGGTTACCACGGGAGTCGAGGACTTCGCGAGCGTACACATCAGAAATAATAGTCATTTGTACTTAATCTCCTTTGTAATTCATAATTTATTGGTCAAGCCTATACTTATTAAATCAAGCTTACTTGCGGGATGCAATCATAGATTTTCCTGTCATTTCCGCAGGTTGCGGAAGTTGCATCAAATCCAGAAGCGTTGGAGCTACGTCAGCCAGAATTCCATGCTCACGTAGAACGATATTTTCGTCAGTCAAAATGAACGGAACCGGATTCGTTGTGTGAGCTGTGAACGGACGTCCCTGCTCATCAATTTCCATATCCGCGTTACCATGGTCAGCGATGATAATTACCACGCCACCTTTGGCTTTAACTGCATCTACAACACGTCCAACACATTCATCCGTCGTCTCTACTGCCTTAATTGTTGGTTCCAGCATACCGGAGTGTCCAACCATATCCGGATTGGCAAAGTTCAGGATAATCGCATCATGCTTGTCGGCTTCGATTTCCTTAACAGCAGCATCCGCTACTTCATACGCACTCATTTCAGGCTGCAGATCATATGTAGCCACTTTAGGCGAGTTGATCAAAATACGAGTTTCGCCAGGAAGCTCCACATCGCGTCCGCCACTGAAAAAGAAAGTAACGTGCGGATACTTTTCTGTCTCAGCAATACGCAATTGCTTTTTGTTGTTTTGTACCAGCACTTCGCCAAACGTGTTGTCCAGGTTTTTCGGTTCATAGGCAACAAAGCCTCCAACCGTTTCACTGAACAAGGTCAGGCAAACAAAGTGCAGATTTTTAGGCCATTGTGGCCCACGGTCAAAACCACGGAAATCTTCATTGGTAAATACTTGAGACAATTGAATCGCACGGTCAGGACGGAAATTCAGGAATACGACAGAGTCATTGCTTTCAACCAGCCCTACAGGGCTTCCATCAGCCTTCACAATAACAGTTGGCTCCACGAATTCATCGAACACTGATTTTTCATACGATTCCTTTAATGCTTCGAGTGGGTCGGTATATTGAGGACCTTCACCGTATACGATTGCACGGTAAGATTTCTCAACACGTTCCCAACGTTTGTCGCGGTCCATTGCATAATAGCGTCCTTGTACGGTTGCAATTTGGCCAATGCCCACTTCCTGAATTTTAGCGACCAATTGTTGCATAAAGCCTACGCCGCTATCAGGCATAACGTCACGTCCATCCATGAAAGCATGAATGTACACTTCGGTTAATCCTTCTTTTTTAGCCAGATCCAGCATAGCGAACAGATGGCTGATATGGCTATGCACACCACCGTCGGACAGAAGTCCGTACAAGTGAAGTTTAGTGTTGTTCTTCTTCGCATGCTGCACGGCTTTAACCAATGTTTCATTGTCGAAGAACTCGCCTTCACGGATGGACTTCGAAATACGAGTCAAATCTTGATATACGATTCGGCCTGCGCCGATGTTCAAGTGACCTACTTCGGAGTTACCCATTTGTCCTTCCGGCAGACCCACCGCTTCACCAGAAGCCGTCAAAGTAGTATGTGGATACTGTTTTAAATACCGGTCGTAATTCGGTTTATTGGCCTGTGCAACCGCATTGCCTTCCACAGTGTCACGCAGTCCGAATCCGTCCATAATAATTAAAGCTACCGGTTTTGGTGCTGTCATCTTACTTCGCCCCCTCAACAAGCGCGATGTACGACGCCGGTTGAAGACTGGCACCGCCCACGAGCGCGCCGTCGATATCGCTTTGACCCAGGTACTCAGTAACATTTTCAGGTTTTACACTACCACCGTACTGAATACGTACAGCATTTGCTGTATTTTCATCATACAGCTCTTTAATCAGACTACGGATGTAGGAAATCACTTCATTCGCATCCTGCGAAGTGGAGGATTTGCCTGTTCCGATGGCCCAGATTGGCTCATAAGCAACTACAACTTGTGCCGCTTGATCTTTAGCCAGACCAGCAAAAGCTGCTACAGTTTGCACTTTTACAACTTCTTTGGTTTGACCTGCTTCACGGTCTTCCAGCTTTTCGCCTACGCATACGATTGGTGTCAGGCCATGACGGAATGCTGCATGAACCTTTTTGTTCACCGTTTCGTCTGTTTCGTTGAAATACTCACGACGCTCGGAGTGTCCGATCACAACGTAGTCTACGCCCAGATCTTTCAGCATTCCGCCGCTGATTTCACCTGTAAATGCACCATCTTCTGCAAAGTGCAGGTTTTGTGCGCCGATTTTAATAGATGTACCTTTTACTGCTTCAACCAGAGCAGGAAGATTTGTGAAAGGAGCACAGATAACGCTCTCCACTCCTGCAACCTCTGCTTTACCTTTGATCTCTTCGATGAAGGTTTTAGCTTCTGGTACGGTTTTGAACATCTTCCAGTTACCCGCGATAATCGGTGTTCTCAATGGTTTCAACTCCTAACTATTAGGTGCCCTAAAGCCTTTATTACGCGTAATGCGTTTGATTATTTATCGTTAAGTGCAACAACACCCGGAAGTGCTTTGCCTTCCATGAATTCCAGGGATGCGCCGCCGCCAGTGGAGATGTGATCCATTTTGTCAGCCAAGTGGAATTTTTCAGCCGCAGCCGCAGAATCACCGCCACCAATGATGGTGTATGCTTCTGTTGTAGCACAAGCTTCCGCTACTTCACGAGTACCGCCAGCGAAAGGCTCGATTTCAAATACACCCATTGGTCCATTCCAAACAACCAATTTGGAGTTTTTGATAACATCTGCATAGATTTTGCGAGTTTTCGGTCCGATATCCACGCCTTCCCAATCTGCAGGAATGCCGTCGATGTCCACAATGTTCGTGTTCGCTGTAGCGCTGAAATCGTCAGAAATAACGATATCCACAGGAAGGTAGAAGTTTTTGCCAAGCTTCTTCGCTTTTTCAATAAATCCAAGAGCAACGTCCAGTTTGGATTCATCCAGCAAAGATTGACCCACTTCATGACCTTGAGCTTTGAAGAATGTATAAGTCAAACCGCCGCCAATAATTACGTTATCTGCAATGTTCAGCAGGTTGTCGATTACGTCGATTTTGTCTTTTACTTTGGAACCACCAATAATGGCTGTAAAAGGACGATCTGGATTCGACAGGGCTTTACCAATAACAGACAACTCTCTTTCCATCAGCAAGCCGGAAACAGCCGGAAGAAGATGCGCGATACCTTCTGTAGAAGCATGAGCACGGTGTGCTGCACCAAAAGCATCATTCACGAAAATGTCAGCCAGCTCAGCAAATTGCTTCGCCAGTTCAGGATCATTTTTCTCTTCTCCTGGGTAGAAGCGTACATTTTCAAGCAATAGCACATCGCCGTTTTTCAGTTCAGCCACTTTCGCTTTAACAGCCTCGCCAACTGCTTCGTCCACCTTAACAACAGGCTTATTAAGCAGTTCTGACAAACGCACACCAGCAGCAGTCAGACGCATGGATTCAACAACTTGACCCTTTGGACGTCCAAAGTGACTCGCCAAAATAACTTTTGCACCTTTTTCAATCAGGTAGTTAATGGTTGGCAAGGTTTCGCGAATACGCTTGTCATCGGTAATTTTACCATCCTCAACCGGAACGTTAAAATCTACACGAACAAACACCCGTTTTCCATTCAGTTCTATATCACGTACGCTCTTTTTGTTCATCTCCATATTCCTCCGCACCCTTATAATTTTACGAAACAGGAATTTAAGGCACATTTTGATATATAAAGAGCGGAAACAATAACACCTGTTTCCGCTCTATGATGTTGCTCGATAAGGAATTCTTATTTAGCCAATTTAGCGAAGTATTCCAACGTACGGATCAATTGTGCAGTGTAGGACATTTCGTTGTCATACCAAGCTACAGTTTTAACCAGTTGTTTGTCGCCAACAGTCAGAACTTTAGTTTGAGTTGCATCAAACAGGGAACCAAAAGTCAGACCTTTGATGTCAGAAGAAACGATTTGATCTTCAGTGTATCCGTAAGTTTCAGGATCGGAAGCTTCTTTCATCGCTGCGTTGATTTCTTCAGCAGTTACGTTTTTCTCCAGAACTGTTACCAGCTCAGTCAGGGAACCTGTTGGTACTGGAACACGTTGAGCTGCACCATCCAATTTACCTTTCAGTTCAGGGATAACCAGACCGATTGCTTTAGCAGCACCAGTAGTGTTAGGGATAATGTTTTCAGCTGCTGCGCGAGCACGACGGAAGTCACCTTTAGCATGTGGAGCATCCAAAGTGTTTTGGTCGCCAGTGTAAGCGTGAATTGTAGTCATCAGGCCTTCAACGATACCAAATTTGTCTTGCAATGTTTTAGCCATAGGAGCCAGGCAGTTAGTTGTGCAAGAAGCACCGGAAATTACAGTTTCAGATCCGTCCAGAATTTCATGGTTTACGTTGTAAACGACAGTTTTCATGTCGCCAGTAGCTGGAGCGGAGATAACAACTTTTTTAGCGCCGCCTTTCAAATGTTTCTCAGCAGCTTCTTTAGTTGTGAAGAAACCTGTGCATTCCAGAACGATGTCTACACCCAGGTCTCCCCAAGGCAATTCTTCAGGGTTACGGTTAGCCAAAACTTTAACTTCTTTACCATTTACTTTGAAGAAACCGTCATGTACTTCTACTTCCCCTTGGAAAGTACCTTGTGTTGTATCATATTTCAACAGATGTGCCAGCATTTTGGAATCTGTCAAGTCGTTAATTGCTACTACTTCAATACCTTCTACGTCTTGAATACGGCGGAAAGCAAGGCGTCCAATACGTCCGAAACCGTTAATACCAACTTTAACTGTCATGAGTGAGTTCCTCCCAAAGTTCGTTTAGTTTAGTTTTATATATTCAAGACAGACCCGAAAGCCCGTCAAGACAACACAATTAAAAAACCTTATTAATCTCTTAAATAACGGCTTACAATCTCGGCAGCAGCGCCTTCGTCGGTGACAAGAATGTCTTCCTGTCCGAAACGCAATACCGCATGAATAGCAGCCGCCTTGCTCTTGCCTCCAGCCACACCTAACACCGTCTCCGTACGCCTGATGTCCTCCAAACGGAGTCCGAGCGTCAGCATTCTGTGAACAACGACGCCGTCTTCGTTAAAATAATAACCAAACGATTCAGCGACCGCGCCCTCATTGCTGATCTGGGCAAAGGTTTCAGGGTCAAGCTTGCGTCTGTGGGCCATTGCTATGGCGTTGCCTATCCCGTGAATGATAATACGACTCTCTCGAATCAGGCTCAATATATCCTGAATATTCGTATCCTCAAGCAAGGAGTTGTAAGCATGATTGCTGAGCAAATCCGGTACATGGAGCAGACGGTATTGAGCGCCGACCTTGCGAGCCATTGTGGAAGCAATTGTATTTGCCTGCATTTCCATGCTCTCTCCCAAACCCCCGCGTGCCGGTACAAACCATCCGCCCTTAAGCGGGCCGTTAGCAGGTAATGTCAGTTGTTCCGCCACATCTGCAATCGTCGTGCCACCTGTTACAGCGACCACGTCCTCGTCATCCATAACACTCAGCAGCGCCTTTGCGCCAGCACGGCCCAGTTCCTGCTTCGCTAACGGTGAAGCATCCGAATCCCCTGGAACGACAACCACCTTCCTCAAACCGTAGGCTTGACGAATCTGATCCTCCAATTGGGACAGGCCGAACAAGTTGTTCGCAATCGGCTCCAGCTGTTCCAGCAGATCCAGTCCTGCTTTGCTCACCTTCATGCCCACACTCTCAATCTCAATTAGCCCTTGCGCTTTAAGGAGATCAGTCTCAGCGCGCAGTACGCGCTCGGTCATATCCAGTGAAGCTGCCAGTGTTCTGCGTCCAATAACTTCGGACAGCATAATCTGATGCAGGATCGTGTACCTTTTTTTCAAAACATCCATGAGGTCGGGCAGAAGCTGCTTCTGTATTTCTAATATCTTTCGCATGCTTTCCACTCCCGCACACTTCTAAGTTCTGTCTCTATGCTATATCTCTAACTGGTCTTAAAATGTCCCGGGATAACTTTTTAAGTCCCACGTATATCTTACCCAATATTTGCTTCACATGCAAGTCTATCTGAACCTATATTTCTCAACTTTTTATGTGAATATGCGCACGTAATAAAAGCTTGCAATTCAATGCCGTATATCATATAATCATCTGTGTTTCCAATTAATTAGTTGGTTGCTTGTAATGATTCATCTTTGCGCCCGTGGTCCAACGGATATGACGTAGGCCTCCGGAGCCTGAGATCGAGGTTCGATTCCTCGCGGGCGCGTCGTTTTATATGATTGGCTAAATGTTCCATATGATGTTTTTAACCAAAAAGAGCGCTAAGCGTTCTTTTTTTTAATCAATAGTTTGACTTTCTTTGACTTTTTGTTTGAAATTGTTTATCATGTGGTTAATACGGTAACAGTTTATAAATAGGGATGTGTATTCGGCATATCCACCAAATCCACTAACGATTTAAGGGAGGTTTTTTGACGTGAGCTATGTTCCTATGGTAGTAGAACAAAGTAACCGCGGCGAACGCGCCTATGACATTTATTCCAGACTGTTGAAGGATCGCATTATTTTGTTGGGCTCGGACGTCAATGACGTTGTAGCCAACTCAATTATTGCCCAAATGCTGTTTTTGGCTGCTGAAGATCCTGAAAAAGACATTCACTTGTATATTAACAGTCCTGGCGGTTCCATCACAGCTGGTATGGCCATTTTCGATACGATGCAATACATTAAACCTGACGTATCTACCATTTGTGTAGGTATGGCTGCTTCCATGGGTGCTTTCTTGCTAAATGCAGGTGCCAAAGGTAAACGTTTTGCCTTGCCAAACAGTGAAATTATGATTCACCAGCCACTAGGCGGTGCACAAGGACAGGCAACGGATATCGAAATTCGCGCCCGTCGCATTCTGAAAATGCGTGACAAGTTGAACCGCATTCTCGCAGATCGCACAGGTCAACCACTGGAACGCATCGAAAAAGACACAGACCGCGACTATTTCATGTCCGCTGATGATGCCAAGGAATACGGTATTATTGATAAAGTGTTAACTAGCTCCTCTCCAGAAGGTGTATAAGAAAAGTGGTTTTCTTCTGAATAGCTGGTAAATAAAAAGGCTGCCTCGGATTTTCGTATCCGGTAGGCAGTCTTTTTTATTTACTATTAATTTTCAATATATAACTAATCCAGATTATTGATTTTGTCCCGCAAAAGGCTTACCGCCCTGAGGCAGCAGTTGAGCGAACGAGTAAGTAAACTCCGGAATTCCATAAGCGTATGGCGCATAATCATACAAATCAAACACGATGGTTACTCCACTGTTGGTCACATAAAAATTCTGATCTGCGGCCAACTCTTTAAATTTCTCAAAACCTTCGCCAGCCTGGAGCGCATCAATTTTTTTCTTCAAATCAGCATTCAGGAACTTTTTATAGTTAGGATTTGCCTTCAATACGTCAGACAATTGCAACTGCTTACCATCAGCAAGCGAGAACGTATATCCTTTACGTGCCGTCATACCGTGTGCGCCACCTGTATACGAGTAGTCCTGCATAATCACACTTAGAATACCGTCCTTATTATAGGCAATTGCAAAATCATTTTCGAAATCATACGGTCTTTCTGCTGTAACCTCTCCCTCTGCCACCATCTTTTTGCCTGCTGCCAATACTGTCTCTGCATGCTTTTTGAGCACATTATTAATGGCCTGTTGAGCCTCAGGATTCAGCTGGCTGCCGCTGATTTGCGGATACTTAATCTTATAGGATACCTTTGCATTACTCGAAGCTGGAAGCGTCTGAGATGCAATTGTGATCGGATTTAGCTGGCTTTTACTCAATGTTACTGTTTTCTGAGTTGCATTCCACTGCGCATCGATACCCAGATAGTCTTTCAGCAGACTCATAGGAATATATAGCTTCCCGGCGATCATTTTGGCATCCATGCTGCGCGTGTTGATCCCGTTCACATTGGCATAGGCATCCGAGGAGGAGACCCCGATATAGAGCTTGTTGTACCCGCTCCCCACTGTATATGTCCCTTCCTTGGTGTCATAGCTCACCGGAATTCCCAAACTATCACGCAGTGCTGCCACTGGAATCATTGTATTCCCGTTCACTTGTACACCTTTAGCGGCCAACGTTTTACCATTCCATTGAATGGCGATCCCTGGTTGCTGTGTTGTCGCTTGCTGCTGTTTGGTCGAAGCTGCCTCAATATAGGAAACGGGAACGACCGCAACCCCTGCTAAGATTCCCGCTGCCAGCAGTGCTGAGCCCCATTTTTTCGTATGCTTGTTCATCGTAAGTATTCCTCCTATTGTGAATCTGTATTATCTATGTGTTTTGATCACTTTTCTTATTATATCTATACCCTATTGTATGTAGTTTACAATCTGTACACTCACTGATTTCAATCTGTACACCTAACAGCCATTAGCTATGACAGACTCATTACAAAACGGTTTCAATAGACAAAAGAAGCCAACAAGTCACCCTGCAATGTTGCAGGCGCTTGCGGCTCCGTTTTAATGGTCTATACTAGTTCATCTCATATTGGGCAGACACTTGGACTTTCACCGTTACTTGGCCCGACTGTATCTCTGTTCCGCCACTCATATCCATGAGCGCTTTGGACATGGCATTCTCACGTTGTGTGAAAACCTGAGCTTCCCCGCCATCTACTGTCACATTCATCAGAGCCCCTAAGCCGCGTTTAGCTGATTTTGCTACGGCACTGGCTTTGGATTGAGCGTTATCCAACGCTTTTGCAATAGCAGCTTCTTCATAAGAAGAAGGATTCTCTACGGAAAACTGTATATTATCTACGTTGTTTGCACCGGAGTTTGTAGCCTCATCCAGCAGCTGACCAATTTTGTCCAAGTTGCGATATTTCACTGAAAGTGTATGGTTAGCAATGTAGCCTTTGAGCTTCTGTCCTTCCTTCTCGTTATAGGTATAGTTAGGTTGTACAGAGAACTGGCTTGTCTGAATATCGTCTGCACTGATACTCCATTTTTCTTTTAACAGCTGTGTGACCTTGTTTATTTTCGCAGCATTAGCTTTTTGAGCAGCAGCAGCAGTATTTCCTTCCGATTGCACCCCAATGGAGAGATAAGCGATGTCTGGCTTAGCCATTATTTCACCACTTCCACTCACGTTAATTACACCATTCGCCGTCGTCGCCGTTGCAGCATAAGCGCGATCAGCCCCCGTCCACAGCCCTCCTGCTACTCCTCCAGCTAATAATGCTCCTGCAAGAATTGCTGTGCTTACTGTTTTTGTCCAAACTCTCATCGTACTCAACCTCTTTCTTGAAAATGTTTGTACCTTCCAGACGGAAAAAACGGGAAAAGGTTGCAGTCAAGCGGTATAAATTTCCGAAACAAGGCATACCACAGGGGTTTTAATTATTTGTAGCTTGGACTTAATGCGGTCGCTATATTCAAATAAATATACATCAATAGCTCAATGGTGGGACGGGTTGAATACTTTTCTCTGGATACAAAAAAAAGCCCCCGAGGGGGCTTTCACTAAGAGATACATCATATCACAAAGCAGATGTTCGTTTATTGATTTTCCAGCTCAACCTTACTAACCAGACTTACTAAAGCGTTTACAGCCTGTTCGGCGTCCGCACCTTCGGCACTAATATTGATTTCAGTACCTGTACTGATGGCGAGGCTCATAATACCCATGATGCTCTTGGCATTAACCTTTTTGTCTTCTTTTTCCACAAAAATTTCTGATGAATATTTATTCGCTTCCTGTACGAACAGCGCAGCAGGTCTGGCGTGCAGTCCTGTTTTCAAGCGTACGACTACTGGATGTTTTGACATGTCAGCTTACCCCCTCATCAAATAAATCTGGACGCTATTTACTCCATTTTATTTATCACATTATAACATTAACCCGGGACAGACACTAGAAAAAAAACTAAAAAAACCGGGGCTAAGAGCCCCACAGACCCTTTTTTACGGAATCAGGCCGTTTTCCCCCCTGATTTTGTCAGCCATCTCATCAATTTTGCGAAGTCGATGATTTACACCCGATTTACTCACGACCCCTTTTAGCATTTCCCCGACTTCTTTCAAATTCAAATCGGGATGAGCGAGTCGAATTTCTGCCACTTCACGCAGCTTATCCGGCAAGGTCTCCAAACCAACTTCCCTCTCCAGCAGCTTGATATTCTCAATTTGCCGGACAGCGGCTCCGATCGTCTTGTTCAAATTCGCTGTTTCGCAATTAACAATACGGTTTACGGAATTGCGCATATCGCGCATAATGCGTACATCCTCAAACTTGAACAAGGCTTGGTGCGCCCCAATGATACTGAGCAGCTCAATGATCTTCTCGCCTTCCTTGATGTAAAGAATAAAGCCTTTTTTTCGCTCAATACAGCGGGCGTTTAGATGAAACTCATTAGCGAGATCAACTAACGCCTGACAATGCTCCTCATACATCGAAGAAATCTCAAGGTGGTAAGACGACCCCTCTGGATTATTCACAGAGCCACCTGCCATAAAGGCACCCCGCAAATAAGCCCGCTTACAACAGTTTTTCCGAATGATATCACGATTAATCCCGTCAGTGAACAAGAAACCTTCTGAGACAATATAAAGCTCCTTTAGCAGCTCTTGTACACCATTGGGAATACGGACAATATACACATTATTTTTTTTCAAGCGCATTTTTTTCCGTACAAGCAGTTCGATGTGAAGTTGAAAATGCTTTTTGATCAAGGAGTAAATCCGCCTTGCAATCGCGGCATTTTCTGTGGACACGTCCAATATCACCCTTTTATTCGACAGTTGTACGGATCCGAGCATACGTATGAGCGCAGACAGTTCCGCTTTTTCACAGCAGGGCTGGCTTTCAATCATCGTAAGCTCTTTTTTCGTTTGTGCCGCAAAGGACAAGGGACTCATCTCCTTCTTAACATCCAGTTTTGTACCAATTGGTAAATATGCTGGCTCAGTTTGTCGGCATCATGCCGTAAATACGTACGGAACAGAACTAACGTATCTGCCACTACTTTATATCCTCGATCAGCCAGCTCGCCCATGTCTACCTGAACAGGCTTAGCTCCCTGCTCGGCATACATCTCCTGTACTTGGGGTGGAATTTCCCCGTTATTCACAATGACATAGTCAAAGAGGTGATGCCCAACATGCTCATAGATCGCTTGCAGGTGATCTCCCACTGTATAGCCGTCGGTTTCCCCTGGCTGGGTCATCACGTTGCAGACAAATATTTTGATCGCATCTGATTTCACCACAGCCTCAGCAAGCTTTGGCACAAGCAGATTCGGTAAAATGCTGGTATATAGACTGCCGGGACCAATCAGAATCGCATCGGCTTCATTAATGGCTTCCACAGCCTCAGGCAACGGCTCCACGTGAGTCGGTTCAAGAAAAACACGTTTGATTCGTCCGCCCGCTTCTGGGATTTTGGACTCCCCGGTGATCACCGTACCATCCTCCATCTCGGCGCTGAGCACAACGCCTTCTTCAGCCGCCGGTAGTACACGCCCTCGGACAGCAAATACACGGCTAAGCTCACGCACCGCCGTTACAAAATCCCCCGATATATCAGTCATCGCTGCTAAGATCAAATTCCCCAGACTATGGCCTGACAATCCTGATCCAGCACCGAAACGGTATTTTAGCATATCTGACATTACTGGTTCCACGTCAGCCAAGGCAGTCAGCACATTGCGGATATCCCCTGGAGGGGGCATCTGCAGCTCACTGCGCAATATCCCGGAGCTTCCGCCATCGTCAGCGACTGTAACAATAGCCGTAATATCCAGCGGCTTTTGCTTCAAGCCCCGCAGCATGACGGACAAGCCGGTTCCGCCGCCCATAACAACAATACGTGGGCGCTCCCGTTGTGATCCGGTCTCTTTCATGATTTCACCTCATTAATGCCGGTCCCGATCAGCATCCCGATGCGAAACAGAAACGGATTCTGTCTCGCTGGCACCCAGCATTTTTCCTAAATACTCCGATATTGCAACTGAACGATGCTTACCTCCAGTACAGCCAATACCGATAATGACCTGGCTTTTACCTTCTTTGCGATACTGCGGAATCAAAAAGTGCAACATATCCAACAACTTGGTTAGAAACGCCTGGGTCTCCGGCCACTTCATAACATAATCATATACATCGCTATCCTGTCCCGTGTGTGGACGTAGTTGGTCCACATAGTGGGGATTAGGCAGGAAGCGCACATCGAATACAAGATCGGCATCAATGGGAATACCATACTTGAAGCCAAAAGATGTAATGTTCACGGACAGCATACTGCTCTCCAGATGGGAAAATCTCGAAATAATCCTCGCCTTTAAGGTTGCGGGCTTCATCGTACTGGTATCAATAACCTGTGTAGCGGAGCTTTTGAGTTCTTCCAACATCTTACGTTCCAATCGAATCCCGTCCAAAGGCATACCATCTGGAGCAAGCGGATGCCGTCGACGGCTTTCCTTGTACCGCTGTACAAGAACACCGTCATTCGCATTCAAGAATAAAATTTCACAATGAATCGTAAAATGATCTTTAATATAATTTAGCGATTCTGACAAGGCGGTGAAAAATTCTCGTCCGCGTAGATCAATGACGAGAGCCACCTTGCCAATTTTACCGTTAGACTGCTCAATCAACTCGGCAAATTTGGGAATCAGCACAGGGGGCAGATTATCAACGCAGAAGAAGCCCAAGTCTTCAAGGCTTTGCACCGCAATGGTCTTCCCTGCGCCTGACATCCCTGTAATAATAATGAGCGTTGCCCACGGTGCAGCATTTTTTAAATTATCTGTCATATGGACTTCCCTCTCCTTTTGCTTCTTTGCTCTATGTCAGTACCCCTATCGTCAACCCCGGATTAAGAGCGTAGCAGCAACCCAGCAGCCCCTACGATACCCGCGTCATTGCCTAAAACCGCTGGTACGATATATACCCCTTTTTGAAGCGGCTCAGGTGCCAGCTTGGCGTATACGCGACGCATCTCTTCAAACAAAAAGTCGCCTGCTTTAGAAACACCGCCGCCTATAATAAACAATTCTGGATTAAGCACAGCGGCAACCGCTGCCATCGATTTCCCCAAATAAAAGGCAGCCCGGTTCACGATACGCAACGCGACTTCATCCCCGGCTTTAGCAGCATCGAATACTTCCTTGGCAGCAATGTGATCTTCCAGAGCCAGAGAGGTCCGGTCGCCACGTTCCACAGCATCCTTGGCCATACGAATGATGCCTGTTGCGGAAGATACAGTTTCCAAGCAACCCATTTTGCCGCATCCACACTGAATAGCCTCCAGATCAGGCACGACGCTGATATGTCCAATTTCCCCAGCCATACCCGAAGAACCTTGATATATTCTACCATTTATAATAATACCGCCACCTACACCTGTTCCCAGGGTATAGCATACACAGTTTTCTATGCCTTTGCCTGCGCCAGCCCAAGCCTCACCCAGCGCAGCAACATTCGCATCGTTGTCTATTTTTACAGGCTTGCCAATCCGGTTCTCTAGGAGCGCACGGATCGGTACGTCACGAAAGCCAATATTAGGAGCGAGGACAATAATACCATCACGAACATTCGTAAAACCTGCAACACCTGCACCGACACCTTTTAGTTGATCCCACTCATAAGGAGATTGCTCAACAATATGCCGCACATATTTTTCGATATTACCGATGACAACGTCTACACCTTTATCGGTTTCGGTTGGTCCCTCATATGTGTGCAAAAGCTGTCCGTCTTCATTACAAATGCCGACTTTAATCGCGGTACCGCCCAAATCGACACCTACATAGATACTTTCAGACATGTTCCAAGCCACCTTTATGTTTACTTAAAAATCTGGTATAAAATATATGCTTAAAATTCCTGCCTCGTAGGAGTAATCCTACGTTCCAACTATAATTGAAGCCCCCGTTACGGTCAAGGACACTTACCTGTTGAAAAATGTACGATTAGCTGAACTTTTTAACTCATGCCTCCGTAAGAAAAACGTCTATTGACGTACTTTCAAGGAAGCCAGACCACGCTTAACGGAATTTTTCTTGCGATTATAGAATTGTTCAGCTCCGCTGAAAATTTATAAATTCAATAATCATAAAAAGGAGAAAGCCTGTGCAAATGCACCAGGCTTTCTCTTCCTGAACAAACAACGGGGCTTAACAGAGGGGGCTTAGCCCCTCACATGAGCCACTTTGTGTATTATAGACACTCTTTATTGATCCAGTGTTTCGCTCCAGTCGTGGACAGCGCTGCCTTCAAGATACTTCTCGCAATCCATAGCCGCCATACATCCCGTTCCCGCAGCCGTAATGGCTTGTCGATAACGGTTATCCTGCACGTCCCCACAGGCAAAAACACCCGGGATGTTCGTTTCCGTCGTGCCTGGCTTCACTTCAATATAGCCGTGTTCATCGGTATGAATTTGTCCGTTCAGGAAGCCTGTGTTCGGTGTATGGCCAATCGCCACAAACACGCCATCTGCCTCAATCAGCTCATCCTGGTTGGTCTCATTATTGTGTACTTTCAAGCCCTTTAAGCCAGTTTCCCCTGTTACAACTTCCAGAGGAGTCCGATTTAATGCCCAATGTACTTTTTCATTTTCACGTGCGCGGTCTTGCATAATTTTAGATGCCCGCAATTCGTCACGACGATGGACCAAGGTTACGCTGGAAGCGAAACGGGTCAAGAAGCTCGCTTCCTCCATGGCTGAATCGCCACCGCCGACCACGATAATCTTTTTCCCACGGAAAAAGAAGCCGTCGCAAGTTGCGCATGTGCTAACTCCGCGACCTACATTGTCCTGCTCACCCGGAATGCCGAGATATTTGGCGGACGCGCCTGTAGCAATAATAACCGACTCCGCCTCAATGATGCCTTTACCTTCTACCTTCACTTTAAAAGGGCGCTTGCTGAAATCGACTTCCTCTACCCAACCGGAAGTAAACTCAGCGCCAAAACGTTCGGCCTGCTTGCGCATGTTATCCATCAGCTCAGGTCCGAGGATACCTTGCTCAAAACCCGGGAAATTTTCAATTTCAGTCGTTGTGGTAAGCTGCCCACCGGGCTGCATTCCTTCAATGATCAGCGGATTCATGTTGGCGCGTGCCAAATAAATAGCGGCTGTGTAGCCTGCAGGACCTGTACCAATAATTATGGATTTATACATACGTTTGTTGCCTCCTTTAAGTGATGTTTGGAGCAGATGTTAGACCTGCTTTTTAAACGTGGAGAGCGGCTGCTTTAGCTTCTGTTTGATACCACACACGCTGTCAATTTGACGTGCGTAGCGGCTTACGGTCGATACGGAAATACCATAGCGGTCAGCTACTTCCTGATAGGTGACGGAATGATGATGCATTTTGGCTGTCAAATATTCAAGTGCAGCTGCCCATCCCTCAGTATGCTGAACCATCGGGACCTCTGGAGCAAGCCGATCCAAATACTCCTGCCAAAGTGATCTCAAATCATGCTGCATGGCCGGATCGGATGATTTGCTCATGACGGTTAGTACCTTGTCCAGCACGGCCTGCCATTGTGGATCAACTGGCGAAGCAGAGATGTCACCTTCAGTTGTATGCGGATCTTGCTCAGCCTCTAACCGCTCAGGATGTTCTGTTTCCGTGTGTGTATGCTGCACATCCTGCTCTGCCAGCTCTTGCAATACTTGCAAAGCACGGCGTTTGAGTTCACTCTCCTGATCAGGATCTTCTACGAAGGACTCCAGTGCCTGACGCACTTCATCGTCACCGATCAAGCTTAACGCCTGAATAACCTGTAGCTGAGTCGCTCGGTCTCCGTGGCGCAAGGCCCAGAAGAAAGATGATCGGATTAGCGGGTCCTTCTTCATACTGTCAGGCACCTGCTCAGCGCCAAACTTCTCCCACATGCGGAATTGCTCCTCAAACGGGAGATGATAGTGATAGCTGAGCACTTGCAGCGGTGTACCTTCCTGCTGAAGCTCTTCCAATCTGGATAGGAAAAACCTTGGAACCTCCGAGGAAGCATCCTGCTTTTGCAAATGACTCCATAACCGCCGAGCTTCCGCATATCTTCCCGTATTGCTGGCAGCCACCGCTGTGTAATGGTACAAAGAAGCGTCCGCATTGTTCTCTCCATTGCTATGAAGCAACCTGCGGAAATGCCTGTAGGCCTCCTCATGGCGCCCGAGAATCCCCATAGTGGTCGCCAGCTTGAACACCTGCTCCTCCTGAAACGGTATAGTGACCGCCAAGGTTTGAACCAGACGATCCAATTCTGGGCCGCCGCCTTCGTGCTGATAAAAAATCGCCAAGTTGCACAATGCGTGTAAATTACCCGGCTCATCCTCCAACACTTGAATAATGGTAGCCTTAGCATTTTGGAACAATCCCATGTAGTAATACGCTAGCGCCAGATTATTCCGCGCAGCGAACATGTCCGGTTGCTCCTCCGAAATTTGCTTGAGCAGTTGGGCTGCCTGAGCAAATTTTCCTTCCTCCAGCAGAACACGGGCCTGATCATGCTCGACCACTCCCTGCCGGGCCTTAATGCGGTTCAGCTTCGTTGGACGGTCCAGCTCATAATAGAGCAGCTCCATCATTTCCTCGGCTTCATCAAGAAACTGGCCTTCTTCGTCCTCCTCCAGGTACGTGACCAATGCTTTTTCCGCTTCTTCAAACTGCTCCATATTAGCGTAATTATTCGCCATATAGAAATAACATTCTGTCATCGACGAGTCTACGTCACTCAGAACAGAGGACAGGATCTCATTCGAACCTGCATAATCCCCCATCTCTGATAATATACCCGCCATATTGCAATGATTCACCGGATTATCCGGTTCATATTCAACGGCTTTGCGAAAATATTTCAATGCCTTGTCATAATGATTGCGATCAAGCGAGCGCACAGCTTTCTCAAAAAGAAAGATGCGTCGAAACGCAAAGCAATAATCTTAGGGCTAGGTTCCGAAACTCGCAGATGTTTCCCTTTCATAAATAACCAAGGCACCTCCTTTAAAAGTAACTGGCATGTTCATACCCTTCAGTATACCACAACTTCAAAACGACTTGACAGTCGATCCTACCTCATTCCAAAAAACGGTTCCGTACTCGTACCCCAATAGATACATATGCAAAAATACGCAAAATAGCCGAGCGCATTTCCCCTGTATGAAAGGCGCGTTCGGCTAGCAACTAGATATAACATGTAGACCCAATAAATAAGTATTATAGCGCTAACGGAACCCGTGAACGTTCACGGTGCTGAAATACAGCTAGCTCGCGATAGCCAACTTCATATAAAAGCGCCCGCGCCTTCTCCAAGTGCTCAGCCAGCTTTGCCGGATCATGGGCATCCGAGCCGATGGTCAACGGGATACCTAGCGTGAAAGCTTCCTCTAGCATGCGTCGGCTCGGAAACATTTCGGCACAGGGTTTGGAAAGCCCCGATGCATTCAGTTCCATTGCCCGACCACCGCGGGCTACGGCTGAGAGTGCGGAGCGCTCCAATTCACGCAGCTCATCCTCTTCCTCCGGCTTCGGATGATAGCCGAAACGTTTAATGACATCCAAATGACCCATGATGTCATATAAACCTGTAGCGGCCGCCTTGGAAACCGCATCATAATATGTGCGGTATACCTCCAGCACATTTTTGCCTTCCCAATGGTGTACCTGACGGAAGTCAGTGACATCCCACTCACCGAGAAAGTGGACGGAGCCAATCACATAATCCCATGGGTATGCATGGATGATATCTTCAATTTCGCGTTCCCAGCCCTCGATATAGTCGCCTTCCAAGCCAACACGAATATCAATTTGCCCTTTATAGCGCTCCTTCAGATCCAAGCATTCTTCCACGTATCGGGGCAGCTCATCCATAGGCATCGCCATTTCTGGATAATAGTTGGCCGGTTCTACATGCAGCAGCGGCATATGATCGGACAAACCGAGCTGATCCAGCCCCAGTCGAATTCCCTGCTGTACGTACTCCTCCAGACTTCCTATCGCATGCCCGCAGCGGGAATGATGCGTATGATAGTCAATTTTCATGTAGCCCTCCCCTTTTCAAACCCTACAATACCCGTCCTAATCACGACGAGGGCGTTCATGACGGCGATTCAGCTCAGCCAGCACGTCATCGAGTGGTAGCTTGCGCTCCTGCAACAGCACCAGCAGGTGATAAATCAGGTCGCTGACCTCCAGGCGCAGCTCCTCATTATCTTTGTTTTTGGCTGCAATAATCGTCTCGGAGGCTTCTTCGCCAACCTTCTTCAGGATTTTGTCTACGCCTTTATCAAAAAGATAGGTCGTATAGGCCCCTTCAGGACGTGTCTCCTCGCGCTCCTTAATAATTGCCTCCAATTGGGCGAGCACCTCAAAGCGGCCTTCTGAAGCATTGGAAATAGCATTGGTAGGGGTTCCCAATCTTTGAGCTCCTGCATTTCCTGCCCCAGCTGCTACAGCTGTTCCTGGCACGGAAATATCACGGGAAAAGCAACTCGTTGCGCCTGTATGACAGGCCGGACCGCTCGGAATGACACGCACCAATAGAGCATCGCCGTCACAATCCAGCTGGATGGAAGAGATCTTCTGCGTATTCCCTGAAGTTGCCCCCTTATGCCACAGCTCCTGTCTGGAACGTGACCAGAACCAGGTCTCTCCTGACTCCAAAGACAGTTTCAGCGACTCACGGTTCATGTAGGCCAGCGTCAATACCTGAAGCGTAGCATCATCCTGCACAATCGCCGAGACAAGCCCCGCCTCATTCCAGCGGACATTATCCAGTATCTGCTCCAGAGATAGCTGTTGGTTCAATTCGTTGCTCATCGTATCTCCACTCCTCTGCGCTTCAAATCTCGTTTCAACTCAGGAATTCCGATTTCTTTATAGTGAAAAATTGTTGCTGCTAATCCAGCATCTGCTTTACCTGACGTAAACACGTCATAGAAATGTTCCTGTTTGCCGGCTCCGCCGGAAGCAATCACCGGAATCCCTACGGTATCCGAAACAGCGGAAGTCAGTGGCAGGTCAAAGCCATCCTTGGTTCCATCTGCGTTCATGCTGGTCAGCAGAATCTCACCGGCTCCCAGTTGCTCTGCTTCCTTAGCCCAGGCCAAGGCTCGAATACCCGATGGCGTGCGGCCTCCGTGCGTGTATACCTCCCATTCGCCCCACGCCTCATTGTACTTGGCATCAATGGCAACAACGATACATTGTGAACCAAAGCTACGCGCACCTTCCGCAATCAGCTGCGGGTTGCGGACAGCTGCCGTATTTACGCCTATTTTATCAGCACCAGCCCGCAAAATGCGTTTCATATCATCGACATGAGATATCCCGCCACCTACGGTGAAAGGAATGGCAATTTCCCCGGCTGTCTGGCGAACTACTTCTTCCATCGTGGCGCGACCTTCAACCGAAGCGGATATATCCAGAAACACGATTTCGTCCGCCCCTTCCCGGTCATACAGCGCAGCCAGCTCCACCGGGTCACCTGCATCGCGCAAGTTCACAAAATTAACGCCCTTAACCACCCTGCCATCCTTTACATCCAGACAGGGAATAATACGTTTAGCCAGCATGCCTACTCCCCCTATGCCTTTGCTACAGCTTGTACGGCAACCTGTAAATCAATGCTCCCTGTATACAATGCTTTACCCACAATAGCACCGCCTACGCCTTCGTTCGCATAGGTGCTCAGTGTGATTAGATCATCCATCTTGCTGACACCGCCGGATGCAATCACGGTTCGTCCACTGCTTTTGGCAAGCGCTGCGATCGCCTCCACATTCGGACCCTGCATCATGCCGTCACGGGAAATATCTGTGAAAATAAATGTTTCAGCTCCCTTGGAGGCCAACTCAGCAGCCAATTCATCTGCTCGAACCTCCGAGGTTTCGAGCCATCCACGCGTAGCCACATAGCCATTTCGCGCATCTAGACCGATGGCGATCCGATCACCGTAGGTACCCAATACCGCTTCCGTAAAAGCACGATCCTCAATAGCTGCCGTGCCCAAAATCACCCGGCTCACGCCCAGCGACAACAGCCGTTCCACATGCTCGCGCGTACGTAAGCCGCCGCCCACTTGTACAGGTACTTGCACCGCAGAAGCGATCCGCCCAATGAGCGCATCGTTCACTGGTTGACCTGCTTTGGCACCGTCCAAATCAACCAAATGAATGTAGGGGCCACCCAAGCGCTCCCATTCTCGTGCTACTTCCACCGGATTTTCGTTGTATATCGTCTCCTGGTTATAATCACCTTGTACCAGTCGTACACATTTGCCATCGCGAATATCAATCGCCGGGTATATCGTGAACAAAGTTAAGACCCCCTTGTGAGCTATTCAACATCTATATGCCTTTACATCAATCAGCGACCAAAGTTGGCGTACCACCAAATGCAGACTCACGAATCGTTACGCTCGCTTTTTCGCTTCCGCTAGTTCCAAAAACTGACGAAGCAGGCGCATCCCCATTTCTCCGCTTTTCTCTGGATGGAACTGCATGCCATACACATGGCCTCTGCCCACGATAGCCGTTACGGGCCCACCGTAGTCGGTCACCGCCAGCAGATCACTTTCGACCTCCGGCTTCGCATGATAGGAATGCACAAAATACACATGCCCTTCCTCCAAGCCCTGCAACAGCGGGTGCTCCGGCTGAGTCATACGCAGACGATTCCAGCCCATATGCGGCACTTTAACGCCCAGATCAGGAGCAAACCGAACGACCTCGCCTGGTAAAATATTAAGTCCTTCATGACTGCCGTATTCTTCACCACGAGTGAACAATAGCTGCATTCCCAAACAAACACCGAGCAGCGGTTGTCCAGCACTTGCAACCTCCTGAATAACCCGGTCCAATCCGCTGGAACGCAGATGCTCCATCGCATCCCCGAAGGCCCCTACACCCGGCAAAATCACACCGCTGGAGGCACGAATCACTTGAGCATCTCCTGTCACTACAGCCTCAAAGCCAAGGCGCTCAACCGCCTTGCTCACACTATGCAGATTCCCTCTGCCGTAATCCACAATGGCAATGGACATGGACTACAGCACTCCCTTCGTTGAAGGCACTCCTGTCACCCGCGGATCAATGGAGGTCGCCTCATCCAAAGCACGCCCCAGCGCTTTGAACACCGCCTCAATCATATGGTGGGTATTTTGCCCGTAGTGAACAATGACGTGCAACGTCATGCGAGCCTCCAACGCAAATTTCCATAGAAATTCATGCACCAGCTCTGTCGAGAAGCTGCCTACATGCTGAGACGGGTACTCTGCACGATACTCAAAATGAGGTCGATTACTCAGATCAATAACAACCTGCGCGAGCGCCTCATCCATCGGTACAAAGACGCTGGCATAGCGCTTTATGCCTTTTTTATCACCCAATGCTTCCAGCAAGGTTTGCCCCAGACAGATCCCAATGTCCTCGACGGTATGGTGGTCGTCGATATCCACATCCCCTCTGGCCTGTACATTAAGATCAAATTGTCCGTGCTTGGTGAACAAATCTAGCATGTGATTTAAAAAAGGAACATCCGTTTCAATCTCTGCCTGCCCTGTCCCGTCTACTGCAAATGACAGCTGAATGTCTGTTTCATTCGTTTTCCGGCTGACACTGCCTGTACGCCCTGCTTCGTTATTTTCGTTCCCCATCGCCATCCACCGCCTTCTTCTCATTGTCCAATCGAACTTGTATCGCCCTTGCGTGGCCTTCCAGCCCTTCATGCCGGGCAAGCTGCATAATGGTCTCTCCATTGCGCAGCAGTGCTTCCTTGCTGTAATAGATCATACTCGACTTCTTGATAAAATCATCAATGTCCACTGGCGAGGAAAAACGCGCCGTTCCATTCGTCGGGATGATGTGGTTAGGTCCGGCAAAATAATCGCCTACCGGCTCCGAGCTGTACGCTCCCAGAAAAATAGCTCCTGCATTTTCGATCATCCCCATATGTTCCATCGGCTGCTCTGTCATGATCTCCAAATGCTCGGGCGCAAGCCGATTGACAATACGGATGCCCTCTTCCAAATTGTCAACGACAATGATGGCTCCGTATGCCTCTACCGATGCAGCAGCAATATCTCTGCGCGGCAACTCCGCCAATTGGCGCTCTACCTCGGCTGATACTTCTTCGGCCAAGCGTTGCGAGGGCGTAACCAGTATGGCTGAGGCCATTTCGTCATGTTCCGCCTGTGAAAGTAGGTCAGCCGCTACATAAGAGGGATTGGCCGTGTCATCAGCCAATACGACAATTTCACTCGGTCCCGCAATACTGTCGATATCCACTGCACCGTATACCTCACGCTTCGCCAGCGCTACATAAATGTTGCCAGGACCGCAAATTTTATCGACCGGTTCAATACTATGTGTCCCGTATGCAAGAGAGGCAATGGCCTGCGCTCCGCCAACCCTGAATATTTCCGTTACACCAGCCTCTGCCGCAGCTACCAGTGTATAGGGGTCGATCCCTGCCTTGCCGCCTGTCGCTGGGGGTGTCACCATAACGATCTCCGGTACTCCAGCCACCTGAGCGGGAATGACATTCATCAACACCGAGGATGGATAGGCGGCTTTACCGCCTGGAACATACACGCCTACACGTTTCAACGGCCGGATGATTTGACCGAGTAAGCTACCGTCTGGCTGTAAATCCATCCATGAGTTACGCTTTTGCTTGAGGTGAAAAGCGCGAATATGATCCGCCGCTTCTCGAATTGCCTGTATAAATGAAGGCTCTACCTTGTCATAGGCCGACTTTAATTCTTCATCTGTCACACGAAGCTGATCCGCTGTCAGCGATACACCATCAAACGTTTCCGTATACCGCAGAACAGCCTCATCCCCCTCTTGGCGTACCGATTGAATAATGGTACGCACAGCCTCGTTTTGCTCCGGTGTTCCGTAATCCACCTCTCGTTGGAGGCTGAAATCACGGGCTGCTACGATCTTCATTTGCTCATTCCCCCTACCTGCTGCTTGCTTGCAGAATGTTCCTGAACCGTTGCTCCGTTCCTTTAATCCTTCGGTACTACTTCAGTTGGGATCACCTGATGCAATCGATCACACAATGCCTGAATCGGACCATTTTTCATCCGGTAACTGACCCGGTTGGCAATCAAACGACTGGTAATATCCAGTATGCTAATCTGCTCAACCAATCCGTTCTCCCGCAAGGTCTGTCCCGTCTCCACCATATCTACAATGCGATCTGCCAGACCAATTAACGGCGCCAGCTCGATGGAGCCGTTCAGCTTAATGACCTCCACCTGCTGACCTTGCTCCCGAAAATACTGGGAAGCCACATTTGGATATTTGGTAGCGACCCGCTGACGAATACCTGGTTGCCAATCAGGTAAAGCAATTACCGACATCCGGCAACGGGCAATCCCCAGATCCAGTAGCTCATATACATCCTTGTTTTCTTCCAGCAAAACATCCTTACCGACAATGCCGATGTCAGCTGCACCATACTCCACATACGTAGGAACATCGACGGGCTTCGCCATAATAAATTCCATTCCCAGCTCAGGCAATGGGATGACCAACTTGCGGGTTTCATCCACATCCAGTGGAATTGGAACCCCTGCCTGGCGGAACAACTTGGAAGCCTGCTTGTAAATCCGTCCCTTCGGCATGGCTACCTTCAATGTTTCCGTCATGACAATTCCCCCCTTTGTACGGGCCGTCTTCCTTCAGCTGTATAGCTGTATACCTCTGCGTACAGATCCTGCTGCTCACGACGTCGATCCTCCGGTCCCCCCGTGAGTCCTGTCACCACAGTAAAATCCTCTGCACGTAGCTGTGCTGCGGCGGATAGCGCCTCTTGTCGTTCCTGCTCGTCATAACGGATAAATATCGGACGCTTCGTCTCAATTGAAATACCATCCACACCATCGACGATTCGGTTCGTCTTCAATGCGAATCCCGTTGCCGGTACCGATCGCCCAAACTGCTGAAGCAGATTGTCATAACGACCTCCGTTGCATACCGGAAACCCAATTTCCGCTGCATAGCCCTCAAAAGTCATTCCTGTATAATATGAAAAATCACCGATCATGGTAAGGTCAATTAACACATGCTCAGATACGCCGTATGCCTCCAGCACTTCCCACACCTCGCACAAATGTGCAATGGATTGAATCGTCTGCTGCTCCACACTAAGGCGAGTAGCCTGCTCGCAAATTTCCTTCCCACCACGAAGCCGAAGAATGGCCTCCAGCTTATCCCGATGCGCGGGGGCCAAACCTAAAGCTTCAATCGCCGCTCGGTAGCCCACTACATCACGACTGAGCAACAGTTCTTTTAGTGCTTGCTGTTCAGCCTGGCGACCTGGAATGATCTCTTCAAATAACCCGTTCAGGAATCCCACATGTCCCATGGCAATTTTAAAAGAGTTAACACCCGCTGCCTGCAATGATGCAATGGCCAATGCTACAACCTCTGCATCAGCCTCAGGTGAATCATCCCCTACCAGCTCCACGCCTGTTTGAAAAAACTCCGCCTCTCTTCCTGCCTCTTCCTCAATCGCTCGAAATACATTGGCGTGATAGGACAGGCGAAGCGGTACTTCTTCTTCCTTTAGCAACGAAGACACCACCCGTGCAATCGGAGCAGTCATATCAGAACGAAGTACCAACGTAGTCCCCCGGTTGTTGAGCAATTTAAACAGCTTCCGATCAGAAGTAGAACTAGCCACTCCCACTGTATCGTAGTATTCCATCGTAGGCGTCATAATCTGACGGTAACCCCAACGCTCCATACATGCGAGTACATTCAGTTCAATGGCCCGCAGCTTCGACACTGCACGTGGAAGATAATCTCGAACCCCTACAGGAATCTCAAATCCTTTTGGCTTAGACATCTCTATCACCTCATGATTTCACAATATCTTTATCATGGTAAAGTGCTAACAAACTAAAGTATATTCGATATATTATCATGCCCTACTTATGAACGTCAACCAAACGTAGCAGCCCATTTTTACAGCCCGGACAAGTCGCTGTCCCTCTCTATATTTTATCCAATGCAAAATACATGAATCCTAAAAAAAGACTGTCAGCCTTAAGCCAACAGTCCAAGTCAAAGTATTTAGTAGTTTGCCTGTTCATCTTTACTCTGGGATGGAAACTTCGGAACTGTCCCCAAACCGATCCATGAAAATGGTACATATCGAAAAAACAACGTCACAATCAGCCATGTTCCAAACAGCGCCAACACCCATCCGCCAGCAACAGAGAAGACATATTCTATGGGTGTACCATGCAAATCCAGTTTGCGATACACTCGTAATAACGCCGGATGAAGTAAATAAATACCGAAAGAACATGCTCCCAGCCAACTGATGAACATTCGCAGTCTATCACTAGTATGACGATATAAAAAAACCGATAACTGAAACAGCACCAATGCAGATACGAGAGCATATGCATTATGTAGCAGTTCATAGACCAGCGAGTCTGCATAAATGGCTTTGCGGTAGGCTACAAACCATACTTGTACATAAACGACCCCCAGTAATAACCAAGCCGCCCACAGGGCCCACCAGCTGATCAATCGACCGCGACCTATTACCGTGCCTGGGACTGGAAAAAGCCACCTTTTAAACCCTTCGTATCCAATCGCTACAGCGGCACCCAAGGCAAAGTAACTGATATACGTAATCGCAAGGCTTCCTCTCTCCTCTTGCCAAACGTATTTGTTCAGTAGTACAAACCCCCATTGAATGACTAACCCTACTGTCAAAATGACAAAAGCTGCTCTCCGCGGACTCGATAACCAATGACGTAAACGCTGCACTCCCCACAACAACAGCGGAAAGACCAAATAAAATTGGATGATGATAATGACATAATACAAATGCGTATACGCTTTTCCCGTTAGCAGCACGAGCGGAAGATCACTAAGCGGCATCAACCCACGTGTCACCAAGGTCAAATAGTACATAAGAGAAAATAAAACGTAGGGTAACACAATAAACATCAGTCTTTTTCGAAAAAACAAAAGCATACTCTTTCCACGAAGTGGCCGATCGACATAATTGTAAAATAGAACAAAGCCGCTCACAAAAATAAATACAGGCACTGCAAAGCTGCTAAACATATTTAAAAATAAAAAAGGATAAAACAATAGAGAATGACGCGCATCAATCAAAGCCATTGAAGTTGCATGGATGGTAATGACGGCCGCAATTAATATTCCCCGATAAATATCAAGCTCTGGTATACGTTCTTTTTTGACCAAATCAACACGCTCCCATATCGCTTTGCAAAAATATCTTTTATCAATTTTTAAACATAACCAACATGTATTACCCACTTATTATACAGAAAAACTGCACAAGAAAGACCCCTTAATATACAAGGGGCCTTTCTTAATGTACTATTGACTACTCATCCACACCAGAGCGTCTTAAATCACGCAATGGATTACCGCCTACAAAAGCACCTGCCGGTACATCTTTATGCACAACCGCTCCGGCCGCTACCACAGCCCCGTCACCGATGGTAACACCCGGCAAAATGGTTGTGTTTGCGCCGATCAGCACACGATCCCCGATCACCACTTTACCGATGCGATACTCCTGTATAAGGTATTCATGAGCCAGTATGGTCGTGTTATATCCAATGACCGAATTGTTCCCGATTGTGATATGCTCTGGAAAAAAAACATCCACCATCACCATCAGACCGAAGGCTGCATGTTGCCCAACCTTCATCCCCAGCATTCTGCGGTAGATAACATTTTTCAGAGAAAGCACAGGACAATACCGGGCAATCTGTATAAAAATGAAGTTCTTAACGCCTTTCCAAGGGCTCACCGTCCGATAAATTTGCCACAATGCATTGGGACCTTCTACAGGATAGCGGTTCACCTTTCTCACGATACATTGACACCTTGAAGCTCCAGCTTCAGCAAATCCCTCATATCATATAGCATATAGTCTGGTCCATATCCGCGCAGAGTTTCCTCACCCTTGAGCGACCAGGCCACTCCCGCAGATTTCACACCTGCCGCCTGAGCTGACAAAATATCAAAGGAACTGTCTCCAACCATCAACGTATGTTCCGCTTTAGCATTCAAACCTGCCAAAGCCTTGAGCACTGGCTCCGCGTGAGGCTTCGGATGCTCCACATCGTCTACCGTAACAATATAATCCATAGAGGAAGTCAGATTAAACAGGTTAAGTACACGTATCGTGGATGGTCGTATTTTAGTTGTCACAACCCCCAACTTAATTCCTCGTGCACGTAGCTCCTGAATAACCTCAATAACATATGGAAATGGCTTCACCATTTGATCATGATGAATTTGATTATAAGCACGGTAGTCTTTAACTAGCCCAGATACATCCGTTAATCCCGTAAAAGTACGGAGTTGATCGTCCAGCGTTCCCCCCATATGAGGAATAATGTGCTCCCGCGTTAGCGGATCCGCATCTGGATGGTTCAAAATGTGTAAAAATGTGCTGATTATCAACTCATTCGTATCCATAATGGTACCGTCTAAATCAAACAAAATCGTATTTATCATAGATGCTCCTTCTTGTCCTCATCCGTGTCTTCCTTAGATAGCTTATCCGCTGTGGCTGTTGAAGAAACCGCATCCTGCCCAGGACGGGATACTTGTTCTGGCGTCATATCAGGTACCTGATCAATCCCCGTCTTGCTGGAGACAATCGGGTCGCTATATCTCGCAACGGCCGAGCCCTTCCGACGACGAACCAAGATAAAAATCACGGCAGCCACAATGATGAAAATAGCAAGCAACTGTGAGATCCGTACATTACCGTAATTCGGGTCCAAGTACCCCGGTTCAAACCCTAGCCATACCATAGGGGACCACAGAGCATTCACAAAGGAAGCCAGCCAGTCCGGTCCCTGAAAGGCCAAGCTGTCCGTCCGCACCCGCTCGATGAAAAAGCGACCAATAGAGTACCAAATGAAGTAAAATGCAAACATTTCACCCGCACGTACAAATTTCATCCGGCGAATCACAAGCAGCAAAATCACGCCTACAATACTCCACAGCGATTCGTACAGGAACGTAGGGTGGTGAAACACCCCGTTAACGTTCATCTGATTCACAATGAAATCCGGTAGATGCAGCTGACTGCGCAAAAAAGTCTCCTCCGTTGGTCCACCGTAAGCCTCTTGATTGACAAAATTACCCCAGCGTCCAATCGCTTGACCGATTAATAGACCCGGCGCACAAATATCAGCAACACGCCAGAAGTTATATCCTTTATAACGGAAATAAATAACCGCACATATAATAGCACCAATCAACGCACCATATATCGCGATACCGCCATTCCAAATTTTAAAGATATCCCATAGATTATCCCGGTAGTCTTCCCATTTGAAGGCTACATAATAAATACGCGCTCCAATAATGGCCGATGGAACACCCAGAAGCAGCATATCCATAAAGAATTCCTGCGGAATACCGAATCTTTTTCCCTCACGGATGGCGAGATATAAACCCACAAGCGCCGCCAGCCCCAAAATAAGCCCATACCAATGGACCTTGATTGCCCCGATTGAAAAAGCAATCGGATTCAGCAGTAATGTTGCCGTTGACATATGTTTCTCTCACTCCTTGTCCTTCCTTGCAACCGAACGAGCCTTAATCCATCTCTTCCATATCTTCAGAAATCGTAGCAGTCAGCTTGTTTGTAAATTGCAGGGCTGCATTAACGCCCATTTGTTTCAAACGATAGTTCATCGCCGCTACCTCGATAATAACAGCCAGATTTCGGCCTGGACGAACTGGAATCGTAACGAGTGGAACATCTGTATCAATAATGCGTGTAGTTTCTTCATCGAGACCGAGACGGTCATACTGCTTGTCCTGTTGCCATGCCTCCAGGCGGACAACCAGTGTAATTCGCTTATTATTACGAACTGCACCAGCACCAAACAGTGTCATCACATTAATAATGCCTACGCCTCGAATTTCAAGCAGGTGACGAATGAGTTCAGGTGCTGTTCCATGCAACTGAAAATCGGACGTTTGCCGGATTTCTACCGCATCATCTGCTACCAAGCGATGCCCACGTTTGACGAGTTCCAGTGCTGTTTCACTCTTACCAATTCCACTACTGCCTGTAATAAGCATCCCCACGCCATACACGTCACATAATACGCCATGAATAGTTGCCGTAGGTGCCAGCTTTCTTTCCAGAAAACCTGTGATACGGCTCGATAAAATCGTTGTCGCCATATTAGTTCGCAGTACAGGAATATCTCGCTCTGTACTTGCCTCCACTAGCTCGGCCGGTACTTCCAGGCCACGTGTGATGATAATACATGGAGTCAGCTCTGTACACAAACGCTCCATTCGATCCCGTCGCTCCTCAGGAGGCAGCATACCCAGAAAGGCCAGCTCAGACCTTCCCAAAAGCTGTACCCGCTCCTGTGTATGATATTCAAAATACCCGGCCATCTCCAGGCCTGGGCGATTCAAATCGTCCACGGTGATCAGTCTGCGCAGACCCTTTTCACCGGAAATAACCTCCATTTGGAATTGCTGTACAAGCTCGGATACCTTTACCTGTTTAGCCATTGTATTCTCTCCTCATCTGCAAAAACCGGATTCTATACGCCATTTGATTTATGTAGCATTATTCTATTAACCATACAACCCCACGCAGTCTATCCTGAATGAGTCCACACTTCACTTGATTTAACAATAGGATTCCAGGCTATCCCTATCCCGACAGTTGGAGGCCCCAATCTGGAACTCCTGCCAACGAACCTTGTCTAAATCTAGACCTGCACCATTGTACACCCATCGTATCGGAATTTTCCATTGAATGCAATGCCGAAGCTAGTAGCGGATATGATATACAAAAGAGTCGCAGTTCTCCGCTTGGGAAAACTGCGACTCTCTTCCAGAGGCTGATCTTATTCGCCAACCAGAATGCTCAATTCCGATTCCTTATCAAAAATATGAACTTTGTTCATATCAACAGCCAACTTCGCTTTGACACCATCGCGAGTATTGGAACGTCCGTCTACACGGGCAATAATTGTATCGTTTCCAGCACCGCTCAGGTACAACAGCATTTCATGACCGAGGTTTTCCGTTACATCCACAGTGGATGTAAAGATCGTGTTCGGAGAAGCCTCCAAGAATACAGGCTCTTCGTGAATATCCTCAGGACGGATGCCCAAGATCACTTCTTTGCCAATGTAGCCTTTCGCTTTCAAAATCTGTCCCTTACCTTCAGGTACAAACAGATCCAGACCTGGTGCTGTGAAATGCAATGCACCTTCTTTTTCAACCAGCTTACCTGAGATAAAGTTCATTGTAGGAGAGCCGATAAAACCAGCAACGAACAGATTCACTGGACGGTTGTACAGTTCATCCGGGGATGCAGCTTGTTGAATGATACCATCCTTCATAACTACAATCCGATCACCCATCGTCATGGCTTCAACCTGGTCATGTGTTACATAGATAACGGTCGTTTCCAGACGCTTAGCCAACTTCGTGATTTCCGCACGCATTTGACCACGCAACTTGGCATCCAAGTTGGACAGTGGCTCATCCATTAAGAAGACTTGTGGGTCACGTACAATCGCACGTCCCAAGGCAACACGCTGACGCTGACCGCCCGATAACGCTTTCGGCTTGCGATCCAGCAGATGCTCAATATCAAGGATTTTAGCTGCTTCACGTACGCGTTTATCAATTTCTTCCTTTTTAACCTTGCGGAGCTTCAGACCAAAAGCCATGTTTTGGTATACATTCATATGCGGATACAAGGCATAGGATTGGAATACCATCGCGATATCGCGGTCTTTTGGAGCCACATCGTTCACAACACGATCACCAATGTATAATTTACCGTCTGAAATTTCCTCCAGACCAGCAATCATACGAAGTGTAGTAGACTTCCCACAACCGGAAGGACCAACCAATACGAGAAATTCTTTATCTTGAATGTCCAAATTGACATCAACAACCGTAGCTTTTTCTGCACCCGGATATTTCTTGAAAATATGCTCTAAACGTACGCCAGCCATAGCTTTTGCCTCCCCAAGGTCAAGTTTTGAAATCGAATACATTTTCTACTTGTATCTTACCCTAGTACCCAAAGCCTGGCTATTCGCAAACTGCACAAAAATGCTATTTCCTTTTTGTCACTTTGTACAATAGCAGATATAGTTTGACCAAAACTGCATCATTAAACGTCCGCACGTCCAATCCGGTCTCCTGTTTAATCTTGTCCAAACGGTAAATCAACGTATTACGGTGAACATACAGACGCTTGGCTGTCTCACTCACATTACAATCCAGTTGAAAAAAGATATCCAATGTAGCCATCGTTTCTGAGTCTTCCAGTATGACAGATGACTTCATTACCTGCTCCAAAAATAGTACACGCTGCTCCTTGGGAATGCGATTTAACAGTCTCTCCAAATGAAGCTCCCATGAAAGGTGGATGTGCTCTGTTACATGAAAAAGCTTGCCAAGATGGATCGTCTCCCATAATAAATTCAGCTCGTGGGGGAAACTTTGCAAAGGGACCGAAGGCTTGGAAATCGCCAAATGGAATACACCGACCCATTCATTCGCGATAAGCTCATATAACCCCAAGCTAAAAGCCGTAAGTACCTCCTCCAGCGGTTCCGCAAAATCTGCCTCTCTAGTCTCAGGATCTTTATCCCGTTCATCGTCGGCTCCTAATAACAGCTCCTTTTTTGCGAGAATCAGCCAAGATTGTTCGTCTAATGGAGTAAGCAGCACTTCCCCTCCAAAATAGCTCGCTAACAATCGATGAAGCTGCGTATAGGTAATAGCCCCATCCTGTGTTCCCTCGCCATTCAGTAAAAAAGGCACCATACACGCTGATAACGAATCACGAAGCTCCAATTCAGTGGGAACTTCTTCCTCACTGTTTAGGTCGGCAGCCTGCTGTATGAGCCATTGTCCAAAACGATTCATCCGCTCTTCCTCGCTATAGGCTGGGTTGATCGACAAGCGTGGACCATTCTGCCAGACTTGTTCCATGTTCCCCAGTAACGCTTCTATCAACTTCCGTTCTCGATCCGTCAAATATCTGTCCTCTACCGCAAAAGCAGCCAGTTCACCTGCCGATGCACGAAACGGAAAATATAATTTATTCTCACTAACAAACGATCTATCCGGTATAACTGAATCGGCTGTTTCTCCTTCTGCCATCATTTCTGGGCACCAAGGCACTATGGTAAAAGGCGCTTGAATTATATTCTGAAGCTGTTGCTGAATCCATTCTGTATCCAAAGTCACGCGATCACCACTTCACTTTTTTTAGAATATAGATTAAAAACACTAAGCGAACATAATGAACTCATTATAACCCGTCGATACCTTAAAATAAAAAGCTATATAAAAACATAACTTATAACAATACAAAAAAAGCCATCAACTTATAGTTGATGACTTCTGATGAGCCATGAAGGACTCGAACCTTCGACACCCTGATTAAAAGTCAGGTGCTCTACCAACTGAGCTAATGGCTCGTAAAACTGGTGGAGGATGATGGATTCGAACCACCGAACCCGTAAGGGAGCAGATTTACAGTCTGATGCGTTTGGCCACTTCGCTAATCCTCCATATAAAGGTGGCTCGGGACGGAATCGAACCGCCGACACGAGGATTTTCAGTCCTCTGCTCTACCGACTGAGCTACCGAGCCATATCCATTGGCAAAAAAATAAAGTGCGGAGGGATACCCCTTCCCACTTTAGTACGGCGAAAATACTAAGCTGAAAAATGGCGGAACTGACGGGATTCGAACCCGCGATCTCCTGCGTGACAGGCAGGCATGTTAGGCCTCTACACCACAGTTCCCTATATTTTTCAAAAAAATGGTGCCGGCGAGAGGACTTGAACCCCCAACCTACTGATTACAAGTCAGTTGCTCTACCAGTTGAGCTACACCGGCACAATGGTGGAGGCTGAGGGGATCGAACCCCCGACCCTCTGCTTGTAAGGCAGATGCTCTCCCAGCTGAGCTAAGCCTCCTGGGTATGTATGGTAGCGGCGGAGGGGATCGAACCCCCGACCTCACGGGTATGAACCGTACGCTCTAGCCAGCTGAGCTACACCGCCATAACATAATTTACCAGCTTGTCCTAAATGGCGGAGAGAGAGGGATTCGAACCCTCGCACCACTTACGCAGTCTAACCCCTTAGCAGAGGGTCCCCTTATAGCCACTTGGGTATCTCTCCATATGAACGAACTCGCTTAGTGAAATTCTACAAGATATTCAGATTATCAATAAAATGATATTAAATATCAAGCATAATTCCAAGGTTACACCTTGAAAACTGGATCCGAAACTTCATTGCGTCTTATCTTAGGATAAGCCCTCGACCGATTAGTATTGGTCAGCTCCATGCATTACTGCACTTCCACCCCAACCTATCTACCTCGTCGTCTTCAAGGGGTCTTACATACTGGGAAATCTCATCTTGAGGGGGGCTTCACGCTTAGATGCTTTCAGCGCTTATCCCTTCCGTACATAGCTACCCAGCGGTGCTCCTGGCGGAACAACTGGTACACCAGCGGTACGTCCATCCCGGTCCTCTCGTACTAAGGACAGCTCCTCTCAAATTTCCTACGCCCACGACAGATAGGGACCGAACTGTCTCACGACGTTCTGAACCCAGCTCGCGTACCGCTTTAATGGGCGAACAGCCCAACCCTTGGGACCTACTTCAGCCCCAGGATGCGATGAGCCGACATCGAGGTGCCAAACCTCCCCGTCGATGTGGACTCTTGGGGGAGATAAGCCTGTTATCCCCAGGGTAGCTTTTATCCGTTGAGCGATGGCCCTTCCATGCGGTACCACCGGATCACTAAGCCCGACTTTCGTCCCTGCTCGACTTGTAGGTCTCGCAGTCAAGCTCCCTTCTGCCTTTGCACTCTTCGAATGATTTCCAACCATTCTGAGGGAACCTTGGGGCGCCTCCGTTACTCTTTAGGAGGCGACCGCCCCAGTCAAACTGCCCACCTGACACTGTCCTCGCACCGGATCACGGTACCAAGTTAGAACCTAGATACGATCAGGGTGGTATCCCAAGGATGCCTCCTCTCAAGCTGGCGCTCAAGATTCAACGGCTCCCACCTATCCTGTACAGATCGTACCCAAATTCAATATCAAGCTGCAGTAAAGCTCCATGGGGTCTTTCCGTCTTGTCGCGGGTAACCTGCATCTTCACAGGTATTAAAATTTCACCGGATCTCTCGTTGAGACAGCGCCCAAGTCGTTACGCCATTCGTGCGGGTCAGAATTTACCTGACAAGGAATTTCGCTACCTTAGGACCGTTATAGTTACGGCCGCCGTTTACTGGGGCTTCGGTTCATAGCTTCGCTCTTGCGAGCTTACCACTCCCCTTAACCTTCCAGCACCGGGCAGGCGTCAGCCCGTATACTTCGCCTTGCGGCTTCGCACAGACCTGTGTTTTTGCTAAACAGTCGCTTGGGCCTTTTCACTGCGGCCCCCTCGGGCTATTCACCCTACCGAGGCACCCCTTCTCCCGAAGTTACGGGGTCATTTTGCCGAGTTCCTTAACGAGAGTTCTTCCGCGCGCCTTAGAATTCTCTTCTCGCCTACCTGTGTCGGTTTGCGGTACGGGCACCTTCTCCTGGCTAGAGGCTTTTCTTGGCAGTCTGAGATCATGACCTTCGCTACTATAATTTTCGCTCCCCATCACAGCCCAGCCTTACGATGTGCGGATTTGCCTACACATCAGCCTCACTGCTTAGACGGACATCCATCAGTCCGCGTCACTACCCTACTGCGTCACCCCATCGCTCATAGCGGATTACGGTGGTACAGGAATTTCTACCTGTTGTCCTTCGACTACGCCTATCGGCCTCGCCTTAGGTCCCGACTTACCCTGAGCGGACGAACCTTCCTCAGGAACCCTTAGGCTTTCGGCGGATCTGATTCTCACAGATCTTTTCGTTACTCATACCGGCATTCTCACTTGAATGCAGTCCAGCGCTCCTTCCGGTACACCTTCAACCCGCATTCAACGCTCCCCTACCCCTGATGCAAGCATCAAGCCATAGCTTCGGTGGTGTGTTTAGCCCCGTTACATTTTCGGCGCAGAGTCACTCGACCAGTGAGCTATTACGCACTCTTTCAATGGTGGCTGCTTCTAAGCCAACATCCTGGTTGTCTGTGCAACTCCACATCCTTTCCCACTTAACACACACTTGGGGACCTTAGCTGATGGTCTGGGCTGTTTCCCTTTCGACAATGGATCTTAGCACTCACTGTCTGACTCCCGGAACTAAATCTATGGCATTCGGAGTTTGACTGAGCTTGGTAACCCTTGCGGGCCCCGCACCCAATCAGTGCTCTACCTCCACGATTCTTCTTTCCGAGGCTAGCCCTAAAGCTATTTCGGGGAGAACCAGCTATCTCCGGGTTCGATTGGAATTTCTCCGCTACCCCCACCTCATCCCCGCATTTTTCAACATGCGTGGGTTCGGGCCTCCAGTGCGTGTTACCGCACCTTCACCCTGGACAGGGGTAGATCACCCGGTTTCGGGTCTACGTCCACGTACTCATTCGCCCTATTCAGACTCGCTTTCGCTGCGGCTTCAGCTCTTCACCTTAACCTTGCACGGGAACGTAACTCGCCGGTTCATTCTACAAAAGGCACGCCATCACCCATAGATCGGGCTCTGACTTCTTGTAAGCACACGGTTTCAGGATCTATTTCACTCCCCTTCCGGGGTGCTTTTCACCTTTCCCTCACGGTACTGCTTCACTATCGGTCGCCAGGGAGTATTTAGCCTTGGCAGATGGTCCTGCCGGATTCATACGGGGTTTCACGTGCCCCGCACTACTCGGGATCCGTCTCGGAGGGAACAGGTTTTGAACTACAGGGCTTTTACCTTCTCTGGCGGGCCTTTCCAGACCTCTTCATCTAACCGGTTCCTTTGTAACTCCATGTGAGACGTCCCACAACCCCAAGGAGCAAGCTCCTTGGTTTGGGCTAATCCGCGTTCGCTCGCCGCTACTGACGGAATCACTATTGTTTTCTCTTCCTCAGGGTACTTAGATGTTTCAGTTCCCCTGGTCTGCCTCTCACTCACCTATGAATTCAGTGAATAGTGACTGTCGATGAAGACAGCCGGGTTTCCCCATTCGGACATCCCCGGATCAAAGCTTGCTTACAGCTCCCCGAGGCTTTATCGTTGTTCGCCACGTCCTTCGTCGGCTCCTGGCGCCTAGGCATCCTCCGTGTGCTCTTTGTAGCTTAACCTAGACTTTTCTTTCACAGAAAGAAAATGTCGATATATGCTACCTTTATTTCACTTGTTTACACAAGATCAGCTTAAAGGAATATTCTAAAACGCAATTTCGTTTCGGTATCCAGTTTTCAAGGTGCAATGATAAATCTTTTGGTGGAGCCAAGCGGGATCGAACCGCTGACCTCCTGCTTGCAAGGCAGGCGCTCTCCCAGCTGAGCTATGGCCCCAAAAGAAAATATAAAATTATATGGTGGGCCCTAGTGGACTCGAACCACCGACCTCACCCTTATCAGGGGTGCGCTCTAACCAGCTGAGCTAAGGGCCCATAATAAACCACCAAAAAAATTATTCTTTAGTGGTTGCGCTTGGCGGCGTCCTACTCTCCCAGGACCCTGCGGTCCAAGTACCATCGGCGCTGGAGGGCTTAACGGTCGTGTTCGGGATGGGTACGTGTGGAACCCCTCCGCTATCGCCACCAAACGCTTGAGAGTTTGAACTCTCAAAACTGAGCAACGAGTGAGCAACAGGCCTAAACCTGAGTTTTGAAGCTTACGCTTCATATTTGAATGTTTCCGTTGCAGGAAACAATTCTCCATAGAAAGGAGGTGATCCAGCCGCACCTTCCGATACGGCTACCTTGTTACGACTTCACCCCAATCATCTACCCCACCTTCGGCGGCTGGCTCCTTGCGGTTACCTCACCGACTTCGGGTGTTGTAAACTCTCGTGGTGTGACGGGCGGTGTGTACAAGACCCGGGAACGTATTCACCGCGGCATGCTGATCCGCGATTACTAGCAATTCCGACTTCATGTAGGCGAGTTGCAGCCTACAATCCGAACTGAGACCGGCTTTTCTAGGATTGGCTCCAGATCGCTCCTTCGCTTCCCGTTGTACCGGCCATTGTAGTACGTGTGTAGCCCAGGTCATAAGGGGCATGATGATTTGACGTCATCCCCACCTTCCTCCGGTTTGTCACCGGCAGTCTGCTTAGAGTGCCCAGCTTGACCTGCTGGCAACTAAGCATAAGGGTTGCGCTCGTTGCGGGACTTAACCCAACATCTCACGACACGAGCTGACGACAACCATGCACCACCTGTCTCCTCTGTCCCGAAGGAAAGGCCTATCTCTAGACCGGTCAGAGGGATGTCAAGACCTGGTAAGGTTCTTCGCGTTGCTTCGAATTAAACCACATACTCCACTGCTTGTGCGGGTCCCCGTCAATTCCTTTGAGTTTCAGTCTTGCGACCGTACTCCCCAGGCGGAATGCTTAATGTGTTAACTTCGGCACCAAGGGTATCGAAACCCCTAACACCTAGCATTCATCGTTTACGGCGTGGACTACCAGGGTATCTAATCCTGTTTGCTCCCCACGCTTTCGCGCCTCAGCGTCAGTTACAGCCCAGAGAGTCGCCTTCGCCACTGGTGTTCCTCCACATCTCTACGCATTTCACCGCTACACGTGGAATTCCACTCTCCTCTTCTGCACTCAAGCTCCCCAGTTTCCAGTGCGACCCGAAGTTGAGCCTCGGGATTAAACACCAGACTTAAAGAGCCGCCTGCGCGCGCTTTACGCCCAATAATTCCGGACAACGCTTGCCCCCTACGTATTACCGCGGCTGCTGGCACGTAGTTAGCCGGGGCTTTCTTCTCAGGTACCGTCACTCTTGTAGCAGTTACTCTACAAGACGTTCTTCCCTGGCAACAGAGCTTTACGATCCGAAAACCTTCATCACTCACGCGGCGTTGCTCCGTCAGGCTTTCGCCCATTGCGGAAGATTCCCTACTGCTGCCTCCCGTAGGAGTCTGGGCCGTGTCTCAGTCCCAGTGTGGCCGATCACCCTCTCAGGTCGGCTACGCATCGTCGCCTTGGTAAGCCTTTACCCCACCAACTAGCTAATGCGCCGCAGGCCCATCCACAAGTGACAGATTGCTCCGCCTTTCCTCCTTCTCCCATGCAGGAAAAGGATGTATCGGGTATTAGCTACCGTTTCCGGTAGTTATCCCTGTCTTGTGGGCAGGTTGCCTACGTGTTACTCACCCGTCCGCCGCTAGGTTGTTTAGAAGCAAGCTTCTAAACAACCCCGCTCGACTTGCATGTATTAGGCACGCCGCCAGCGTTCGTCCTGAGCCAGGATCAAACTCTCCATTAAAGACCAACCGAAGTTGGTTATAGAAAGAGCGATTAGCTCATTTTGAAACTGACGAGATAAAATATCTCATTGTTTGATTTTGCGAACAAAATCAGTTTACTCACTCGTTGTTCAGTTTTCAAAGATCAAACCTTCATTAATACTCCACTTTGTTTCACCACCGCATCTCAGCGGCGACTTAATTAATATAACATACGGTCGGGATTTAAGTCAACACTTTTTTTAAATTATTTTCAATTTTATTTAAGCACTGCTCACACAAAAAATTCCCGGGCTTTAAAGGCCGAGAATTAATGTATCACATTTCAGAATTCGTCGTCAACTATAATTTATAAAATAAAACAATACCGCATTAGACTAACCAAACCCCATCCTTTTTTTGCACACTCCCCTTCCCTAACAACTGCTACAATAATGTTTTTCAGACAGCCTGTCCGAACAATATTATTTTCAGTCCCAGTAAAAGCGCAATTCCTGGCAAGCCTAATATCGTTACTGCTCCCATCGTCACTGGGTTAATCGGAATATACACCTGTGTAATCCACCCTGAATAATTGATAACATACAGTGCAATAGCTGCCAGAGCCATATGCGCTCCGAATACTACAAACCAACCGATCCCCAGACGTTTTTTGAGGATTAGGTACATCAGTAATCCGGCACAGGCAATCAAGACAAGCCAGACTACCCCTCTCATTCCGCTCTCCGTTTGTGAACCCGGTCAGCATCATTGGCATACCCCGGTTCATCTGCTGGCAGGTGAAAACGATGTAGCCCTTGCTGCTTTGCGCTTTTTAAATGTATTTGATATTTACGCTCCGCAGCTTCCAGAACAAAAATGGCGTAGTCGATTTCATCCTTACCCGTAGCTTCATGAAATAAACGATGTGCTCTTAACCATTCCGCATGCGAAGCTCGAATCTGAGCAAACAATTCCTGGCGATACTCCGCTTCTGTCTTCCCATTCTCCTGACGACGGAAATTTTGCTTCATCCGTTCCCACATTCATTCATCCTCCTCACAAGCTGAATTATGTGTACAGTCTGCAAGACCACCTTATTCATACTTATTGAACAAAGGACAAACTTAGAACCAGAAACGACTATAAAGCCATCTATTCATGCAAATAAAAAAGGAGCCGCAACGGCTCCCTAAGCAAATCAAGGATGTCCCAAGGACATTTCAGTCTCAGAACTTATAACGTATAACTACACCTACTAATTGAGCTCTCTGCGGCCTTCTAGTGCTTTGGACAGGGTGACCTCGTCAGCATACTCCAAATCCCCGCCCACAGGCAAACCGTGAGCAATACGAGTAACCTTGATTTCAAAAGGACGCACTAGCCGTGAAATGTACATAGCCGTGGCCTCTCCTTCAATGTTCGGATTCGTAGCCAGAATCAACTCCTTGACGCGTTCATCACTGAGCCTGGTCAGCAACTCCTTGAGTTTGATATCCTCAGGACCAATCCCCTCCATCGGAGAGATTGCCCCGTGAAGCACATGGTACAAACCATCAAACTCCTTGGTACGCTCCATAGCCACCAAATCCTTGGCATCCTGAACAACACAAATGACGGAAGCATCCCTCGTCTTATCCTGACAGATCCGACAAGGGTCCGTGTCCGTAATATTGCCGCAGACTGAACAAAAGTGAAGATTGCGTTTTACATTGACCAGCGCTTTGGCGAAATCAATCACATCATCTTCCTTCATTTTCAGTACGTGAAAAGCCAACCGGGCAGCTGTTTTTGGGCCTACTCCCGGCAGGCGCGTAAAAGCATCAATCAGCTTTGCAATCGGCTCGGGATAATGCAATAGCGTGTTTCTCCTTTATGAGTAGACTAGAACAAGCCCGGAATTTTCATACCACCTGTAAATTTACCCATATCATCATTAGCCAGTTCATCCGCTTTGGACAAAGCATCATTGACTGCAGTGAGTACGAGGTCTTGCAGCATTTCTACATCATCAGGATCTACAGCTTCCGGTTTGATTGTGATGGACAACACTTTTTTATGTCCACTTACCTCTACAGTTACCACACCGCCACCAGAAGAACCTTCGATTACTTTCCCACCAAGCTCCTCTTGGGCTTTCAGCATTTGTTCCTGCATTTTTTTCACTTGCTTCATCATTTGGTTCATATTGTTCATTTCAATCATCTCCTTTAATGAAGTATACATCTACATTTCATTATTCTTTAATGACTACCAGGTCTTCCCCGAACAGCTGAATCGCTTCATCAATCCAGGGCTCCTTGGACTTTCCCGGCGCATCATGCTCCGGCTCCAGTTGCAATTCTTCGGCAGGCTGGTCAGAAACTCCTTCAATCGCAGCATTCCAATCCTTTTGCATCATCGTTACCAAACGATAAGGATGACCCAACTGCTCATGTAAAACCTTCTCAATGACCTGCTTATTGGCAGGCTTTTCGGTAGTTTCACGATGAATGTTGTTTTTAAACGCGACCAGCACACTGTCCTCTAACACAGAAACCGGCTCACCATCCATAAACCAAGCATGAACCGTAACTTTCGCCTCTTTTACCCCTTGCAAAATCTGGCTCCACTTGCGCCCCACCGCTGCGAATGCTTCGCTTGACTTCTCAGCGATATAGCGATCCAACTGAGAAGGAAGTTTAGCTGGCGCTGAAAGACGTGGAGCAGGGGCACGACCACCAGAAGCCTGACGACCGCCTGAAGATGCCTCCTGACCCGCTCCAGCGGCCAAGCCACCTTGCATTGCACGTTCCAGCTTCTTTTCCAGCTCAGCAAGCTGGCGCTTTAACATGGCCACTTCTTCCTGACCAGCAGCACCAGAGCGCTGTACAGTCGGCTGAGCCGCAGTTCCCGCTTCCCCCGGAATGCTGCATAACTTCAATAGAGCTACCTCAAATAAAGTTTGGGGCTGAACGGCATATTTCATCTCACCTTGATAACGATTAAGGGTGTCGATCATTGCAAAGAGCTGCTCCTTGGTAAAAGCATCTGCCACTTCCTTAAACTGCTCCGGATTCAGCACTCGCTCTGTCATTTTGGTCGCCTGCGGCACCATCTTGATCATTAGCAGATCTCGGAAATAGTACAGAAGATTCTCCATACACTTATCCGCACTTTTACCTTCCTGCATAAAGTTCTCGATCAATTGGAGCACTGTGCCCACATCTTCTTTCAGTAATGCCAAGGCCAATTTACCGAATTGCTCGGATGCGATCCCGCCCGTCATATCCAGCACCTGCTGATACGTAACCCGGCCATCAGTAAACGAGGATATCTGATCCAAAACGCTAACCGCATCTCGCATCCCACCATCTGAAAGACGTGCAATATATTGCAGTGCATCCAAATCAGCCTGGATGTTCTCCTGTTGACATATCAGGTCAAGCCGCTCTGTCTGCTCCTCAAGCGATACTCGCCGAAAGTCAAAACGCTGGCAACGTGAAATAATTGTCGCGGGAATCCGATGCGGCTCTGTCGTAGCCAATATAAACATTACGTGTGGCGGCGGCTCTTCCAGCGTCTTGAGCAGCGCATTGAACGCTTCCGTCGTCAGCATGTGCACTTCATCAATGATATAAACCTTGTGCCGCACTTCTGTGGGCGCATATTTGACTTTATCGCGCAAATCACGAATCTCTTCAACACCCCGGTTAGAGGCTGCGTCAATCTCCTGTACATCCATGACCGCTCCGGCCGTGATCCGTTTACAGGCTTCGCATTCGTTGCAAGGTTCCGGCGCAGGTCCATGCTCACAGTTGATTGCCTTGGCCAAAATTTTGGCCGCACTGGTCTTACCCGTTCCTCGCGGACCACTGAACAGGTAGGCATGGGACGTGCGATTTTCGCGGATGGCATTCTGCAATGTCTGGATAATATGCTGTTGTCCTACCATGTCCTTGAAAGCCTGCGGCCGCCAAGCACGGTACAACGCTATATGTTCCAATGCGCGTTCCCTCTTTCCCATTCACTTTCATGACCATTTATGGTCACTTCATTATACTATACTCCCGTCCGAATCTAAACCAGACACATTTCAAATTATAAGCACAAAAAAAACACCTTCGCATAATCGCCAAGATGTTCCAATTCCTAAGTATATACCGTGCACCTGTTATTGATCGTTGTGATCCGAGCGGCAACCCTGAGCAACAACTCGGGCTAGGCAACCCTCCGGCACAAGAGTGGGCTTGCTTATGGCTGCTTCCTTCCGGACCTGACCAGGTTCACAAGTACTCATTGCGGAGGACCCAACCGTCAACATTGTGCGCAGGGACCAGCCTCACATCAACAACACCTCTAACAGGAATTCAACCTCGCTATAGCGGATTGCGAGTTACAGGGCACCGCTACCTCCCCATCTAGCACGGTGAAAATAAGTATATCTCATGGTTGCACAAAATGCAAATAGCAAATAACGACAAAAAGAGCCTCCTGCAATTGCAGAAGGCTCTAATAACTTTATCTCTTGCGGCAACTTATTACATACCGTATTTCTTTTTGAAACGATCCACACGTCCACCAGCATCAATAAACTTCTGCTTACCTGTGAAGAACGGATGGCAAGCGGAGCAAATCTCCACACGCAGAGATTCTTTTACAGAACCAGTTTCAAACGTATTCCCGCAAGCGCAAGTAACATTAGTTACGTTATACTTCGGTTGAATAGCCTGTTGCATTAACTTTCACCTCTTTCCGCCCTGAACGTCCTATCAGCCCAGAGTTGTATGAACACATGTTCAAATTATAGCACTTGAATATAAGTGTTTCAACATCTTTTTAGCACACAAAACAGTGTAAGATCAGTGTGTTTCAAATAACTCCCGACCGTTTAGGTTCTGGCAAATTTGGGACGTGCTAGCCCTTGCGGCGGCACATGAGTGTAAGAACCGATAACCACATCCGGCAGTTCCTCACGATAAATCTCAAGCATTTGCTTCATACCAAGTATCTCCCCTTGAGCCGGTGGAATCAACTCCAGATAGCTTTCAGGATCAATATTCAGATTACGCATTTGAATCAGCTTGAGCTTAGTGCGTTTGGCAAATTCAATCATTGCCTCAATTTCTTCCTCCCGGTCTGTTACACCCGGGAAAATCAAATAGTTGATGGACGTATACACTCCCTGATCGGACGCATAACGGAGTGACTTTTCCACATTAGCCAGCGTGTATCCGCGCGGCTTGTAATACGCATTGTAATGGTCGTCCAATGCACTAATTGTGCTTACTCGCATGAGATCAAGACCCGCATCCACAATTCCCCGGATATGATCATTCAATCCCGCATTGGTGTTGATATTAATATATCCCATATCTGTAACGGAACGTACTTCTTTGATCGCATCAATAATCAGTTTGGCTTGAGTGGAGGGCTCACCTTCACAACCTTGCCCAAAACTGATGATAGACTCAGGTGTCTTCAAATGTTCCAACATAACTTCTACAATCTCTTCCACGCGGGGACGGAAGTTCATTCTTGTCTGAGGAGATACAAAACCACTGTCATCCGGCTGTTCAGATATACAACCAAAGCAGCCCGCATTACAAGAATAAGATACCGGAACTCCCCCCTCCCAGCGATTCAGGAACGTATTCGAAGAAGTAAGGCATTCGTACCCCAGCGCACAGTTAGACAAATGCTGGTACAGCCTATTTTCGGGATACTGCTCTGTCATCCGCTGAACTCCCAATTTAACTTGATTGCGGTCACAGTTTTCGGGATTCCATTTGGAAGGACTGTCACTCTGCTCTGCTGTTACATAAAACGCCCCATCTTTCCAGACAACGGCTGAATAACCGAACAAGGGGAGTTTATACTCCTTATCCGTCTTCACATATCCCGGCAGACACAGGCGTGTAAAGCCTTGCGGTAACAAAGCCCCTACTGCCTGCATATTTCCCGGAAGAGAGACCATTTCCCCTGTTTCAGGGTTCATACCGACCGGGCGGGTGCTGGGCAGGCTTACCAGTGTGGCTCCTTCCGGCAACGGAATAAGCTCATCCTCCATGATTTCAACAATCATGTCTGCACTACGGGCAAGCCCATACAAAGAAGCATGATCATATACATTGCCTTTTTCGTCGGCATACACCAAATACATTATGGAGCTCCTTTCGTTCCATTAAACGCGCCATTAACCATATGAATAGTAATGGCTGTCTACTTACGGAACAGATAAAATACATGGTTTGGGTTTAATTGGTTGTGGCGGGAACCGACGCTGTGGTAGAACGCGTAGTTCTTCGTTGTTGGCCACCAGAGCTACCTTGCGAGCCGCTGGAAGAAGGTGCTGTCAAATCAAACGAGGCTAAAAACTCAGCGTTAGTTTTGCTGTTACGCAGTTTTTTGAGGAAGCCTTCCACAAAGTCATGGCTTTCCGTCATATTTTTACGAATAGCCCAGATCGTATCTAATTCTTCCTTGTTCAACAACACTTCCTCACGACGTGTACCGGAACGACGAATATCAATCGCAGGAAAGATACGACGTTCTGCCAGTTTGCGGTCCAAATGCAGCTCCATGTTGCCTGTGCCTTTGAACTCTTCGTAAATAATATCGTCCATACGAGATCCTGTATCAATCAGCGCTGTGGCAAGAATCGTCAAGCTACCGCCTTCCTCCACATTCCGAGCTGCGCCAAAAAAGCGTTTTGGACGGTGAAATGCTGCCGGATCAATACCCCCACTCAAAGTACGACCAGAAGGAGGGATGACAAGATTGTACGCACGAGCCAACCGTGTAATGCTATCCAACAGGATGACAACATCCTTTTTATGTTCTACGAGACGCAGTGCACGCTCCAACACCAGTTCTGCCACTTTGATGTGATTTTCAGGAAGTTCATCAAATGTAGAGGCCACAACTTCACCTTTGACAGAACGCTGCATGTCAGTCACTTCTTCAGGGCGTTCATCAATCAACAAGACAAATAGCTCAATCTCGGGATTGTTGGTAGAAATGCTATTGGCAATTTCTTTGAGGAGAAGCGTCTTCCCAGCTTTGGGAGGTGCCACAATAAGTCCGCGCTGTCCAAGTCCGACAGGGGCCAGTACATCCATAATTCTCGTAGACAAATGGTTGGGGGAAGTTTCAAGGACTAATTTGGTTTGCGGATACAGTGGAGTCAGTGCAGGAAAATGTAGCCGCTCAGCAGCTTGCTCAGGACTTCTTCCATTGACGGCGTTAACTTGAAGCAATCCAAAATACCGTTCGTTTTCTTTCGGCGTTCGGCATTTACCGGAAACGAGATCGCCCGTTCTCAGGTCAAACTTGCGGATTTGTGAAGCAGAGATGTAAATATCTTCGGTACTCGGGAGATAGTTGATCGGCCTCAGAAAGCCGTAACCTTCAGGAAGTATTTCCAGAACACCCTGCATAAACATTAATCCACTCTTCTCAGCTTGTGCGCGCAGGATGGCGAAAATTAATTCTTTCTTCTTGAGCGTTCCGTAGTACGGGATCTGGTATTGCTTGGCCAGCTTGTACAGGTCGGTCAGCTTCATTTCTTCCAGATCGGAAATTTGCAGATCCATATAATAACCACCTATTCAATTATTAAGTCCATTCATACAATTAAATGATAGACAATGATATCATAAACACCATCAACATAATTTTAACCAAAACAAATAAAGTTATGCAGCCAGCTGCCTGAATTATACCGAATTATTCCGGTTTTTTGATAAAAGATTGTTAGGTATGGACCAAATCTTATACCAAGCAGCGGCTGCATAGGTGTTACCCGTTATTCCGCTTTGGTTACAGTAAATTCAAACAAAGTACATGGTTTAATTACTCAGTCTGCCGCCACACATCTGCGCCTAAAAGACGCAGGTTCGAAACGAGATGATCATAACCACGGTCAATATACTCGACACCTGCCACCTCGGTTACCCCTTCGCTTACTGTAAGTCCAGCAATGACAAGGGCCGCTCCGGCGCGCAGATCTGCAGCCTTCACTTTAGCCGCATTCAGTTGACCACCTTCAATAATGGCAGACCGACCCTCTACGCGAATTTTAGCCCCCATTCGCACCAGTTCAGGGACGTGCTTAAAACGATTGCTGTACACAAAATCGCTCAACACACTGACACCCTGAGCTTGGGTTAGCAAGCTGGTCATGGGAGATTGTAAATCTGTGGGGAAGCCGGGGTATACCAAGGCTTTAACGTCGACATGCCCATAGGAAGGTGCACCCAGTACGCGAATACTTTCATCATATTCCTCGATGCCGATGCCCATTTCCTGCATTTTGGCAGTGAGAGCCTCCATATGTTTGGGGATTACATTGTCAATCAATACATTTCCACGGGTTGCCGCAGCAGCAATCATATAAGTGCCTGCTTGTATACGGTCAGGTATGATGGAATGACGGCAACCATGCAGCTCCGACACACCTTCAATACGAATTGTCTCCGTACCAGCGCCTTTAATAATCGCCCCCATGGAGTTTAACAGAGTTGCTACATCTATAATCTCAGGCTCTTTAGCCGCATTTTCGATAGTTGTGGCGCCTTTGGCACGTGCGGCCGCCAGCATAATATTAATGGTTGCTCCTACGCTGCTGACATCCAAATAAATCTTGGTGCCGCGCAGTTCTTTGGCGTGCAAATGAATAGCGCCGTGCTCGTTCGTAACCGTGGCACCCAGCGCTTCAAAACCTTTGATATGCTGATCAATGGGCCGGGGTTCAAAATTACATCCTCCTGGCAAACCGATGATCGCTTCCTTGAATCTGCCCAGCATGGCCCCCATCATATAATAAGAGGCTCGTAATTTCTTAACAGGTCCATTCGGCATGGGAATGGATTTAATGGAGGAAGGGTCTATCTTCATCTGGCTACCTTCCCAGGTAACCTTTGCGCCAAGCTCCTCCAATATTTCGGAATACACCGCCACATCACTGAGCAGCGGCAAATTATCCAAAATGACTTCCGACTCTGCCAGAATGGCTGCGGGAATCAAGGCGATGGCACTGTTTTTGGCACCGCTGATGGAAACTGTACCCTGAAGCGGCCGTCCACCGGTGATCATCAATTTTTCCATAAGCTTGAGGGTCCCCCTACGTGTTTTGCAGTCGGTCAAACAATGAACTGAAACCATAAACTTTCAACTTTTTAAGTGGTTAAAATGGAAAGACACCGGCTAAGCGGTGTGCTTTCCATACCACACTATTCAACTGTACAGATTTAAATATTTTGTGCAGCATAATTACAGCTACAACGAAGAAATGCATCCAGTCTATGCAGAGGCATGACTAGTTGGAACTTATTACGCTTTGTTGTTGGAACCGAACTCACGGATTTTACCGATAACTGTTTGTTTGATTGCTTCACGACCTGGTTGGATGAATGTACGTGGATCGTAAGCATCTGGTTTTGCAGCAAGCACTTCACGAACCACTTTCGCAAATGCGATTTGGTTTTCAGTGTTTACGTTGATTTTGGAAGTACCCAGGGAAATGGATTTTTGGATGTCATGTGTAGGGATACCTGTTCCGCCATGAAGAACGAGTGGCATTTTCACAGCATCGCGAATTTCTTCCATTTCTTTAAAGCCCAAGTTTGGTTCACCTTTGTATGGTCCATGAACAGAACCCAGTGCAGGAGCCAGTGTATCGATGCCTGTTTCTTTAACGATACGTACACAATCGTCCAGCTTAGCGTACATTACGTCACCTACAACATCATCTTCTTGACCGCCAACCATTCCAACTTCAGCTTCAACGGAAACACCTTTGGAATGTGCATATTCAACAACTTTCTTCGTTGTTTCGATATTTTTCTCGATTGGGCTGTGGGAATCGTCAATCATAACAGATGTGAAACCAGCGTCGATTGCTTCTTTACATTTGTCAAAGCTAGAACCGTGGTCCAAGTGAATTGCAACTGGAACCGTAATTTTCATGTCATGAATAAGACCTTCTACCATTTTAACAACAGTGTAGAATCCGCCCATGTGACGTGCTGCGCCTTCAGAAACACCCAAGATTACTGGGGATTTTTCTTCTTCAGCAGCGCCCAAGATAGCTTGAGTCCACTCCAGGTTATTAATATTGAATTGACCTACTGCATATTTTCCTTCGAGTGCTTTGTTCAACATGTCTTTCATAGATACCAATGGCATGGTTACAGTCCTCCTAAAGGTGTTTGGGTTTGTCTATATTTTTAGCCGACATCACATACGGGCTTATTATACCACAACCCATGTTAAATACTAAACAAGCTTTTGCATATCAACACATACAAAAATCACGCTCAGGACGCCGTTTTTCCATAGAATTGTATAAGGAGAGGATTTACTTTCAGTATTTCCCATAATCACAAACAAAAAACCCTGTTTTGTTAACAGAGTTCTCAACCAAAATGACTTCCCTAGTCACCTCTGAGTTGTTTGTTCACGGCGATCCGCATTTCATCAATATCAAAGGGCTTGGTAAAATGCATAAGTGCACCTAGCTCCGTCGCCTCTTTAATCATGTCCAGTTCTCCATACGCTGTCATCATAATAACCTTGATGTCGGGATTCATGCTTTTTAGGTGCTTCAGAATTTCAAGTCCGTCCATACCTGGAATTTTCATATCGAGCAGAACCAGATCAGGTGGTTCCTTCTCAACAATCTCAAGAGCAATTTTCCCGTTCGCTGCCTGAAAGGTCTCATAACCCTCACTTCCGAACACTTCCATCAGTAAAATCCGTATTCCATTCTGGTCATCGACGATTAATACTTTTTTCTTTTCCAATGTTTTAACCTCCTAAGATCTTAAAACGAGGATCATGCAGCTATTGCCATAACAGCGTCCGATGACGTACAATATCCGTCCCATACCTAAAACTATATTCGCTCCTGCAAAAAGAAGATCCTGCTCTTATACATAATTGTGGAATATTCTTTCATAATCAGGAAGCATGGGATAAAAAAAAGACCTCCCAAAGGAGGTCTTTCAAGCTGTAGCATTAACCTTGAAGCTGCAATGCCGCTTTTACAAATTCACGGAACAAAGGCTGTGGACGATTCGGACGGGAAGTAAATTCTGGATGGAATTGTACCGCCAGGAACCATGGATGCTCAGGAAGCTCGACAATTTCCACCAAACGTCCATCCGGTGAAGTACCAGAAATACGAAGACCTGCTTTTTCAATAACTTCACGATATTCGTTATTGAATTCGTACCGATGACGATGTCTCTCGTACACCAGCTCGTCGTTGTAGCAAGCCTCTGCCAGGGAACCTTCCACCAGTTTACATGGATACAGGCCAAGACGCATGGTACCGCCCAAATCTTCGATGTCTTTTTGGTCAGGAAGCAAGTCAATGACAGGATAATCGGTAGCCGGGTTAATTTCCGAGCTGTTGGCTCCTTCGAGACCAGCCAGGGAACGAGCAACCTCAATAACAGATACCTGCATACCCAGGCAAATACCGAAGAACGGAATTTTTTGCTCCCGTGCATAACGAATGGTGCTGATTTTGCCTTCAATTCCGCGATCGCCGAAGCCACCTGGTACGAGAATACCGCCAATGCCGCCCAGCATGTCAGCTACGTTCTCGTCCGTTACTTCTTCAGCGTTCACCCAGCGGATTTTCACGTCCGCATTTGCATCAAATCCAGCGTGAGAAAGTGACTCAACAACACTTAAGTATGCATCATGTAGCGCAACATATTTACCAACAATAGCAATTTCAACCGTTTTGTCCAACTTGCTGATTCGATCAACTAACCCTTCCCATTCGGTCATATCCGGTGCAGGTGTTGTCAGCTTCAGGTGGTTAACTACGATTTCGTCCAAACCTTCTTCACGTAGGTTCAACGGAACCTCGTAGAGAGTCGAAGCATCGCGGCATTCTACCACTGCATTCGCATCAATATCGCAGAACAATGCAATTTTAGCCTTCATATCGGAGGACAATTCATGCTCTGTACGGCAAACAATGACATTCGGTTGAATGCCGATGCTGCGCAGTTCTTTCACACTGTGCTGAGTTGGTTTGGTTTTAACCTCACCAGCAGCTTTAATATAAGGAATGAGCGTTACGTGAATGTACATCACATTTTCGCGCCCAACTTCACTTTTAAGCTGACGAATGGCTTCCAAAAATGGCAAGCTTTCAATATCGCCTACAGTACCGCCGATTTCCGTAATAATGACATCCGAACCCGCTTCACGGCCTGCACGGTACACGCGCTCCTTGATTTCGTTCGTAATATGAGGGATAACCTGTACGGTACCGCCCAAATATTCTCCGCGACGCTCTTTGCTGATCACGCTGGAATATACCTTGCCTGTTGTGACATTGCTGTTCTTGGACAGATTAATATCAATAAAGCGCTCATAGTGTCCCAAGTCGAGATCCGTTTCCGCACCATCATCCGTTACAAACACTTCACCGTGCTGGTAAGGGCTCATGGTACCTGGATCGACATTCAGGTAAGGATCAAATTTTTGAATCGTTACCTTCAGTCCCCTGTTCTTCAAAAGCCTCCCCAGTGAAGCTGCCGTAATCCCTTTGCCCAAGGAAGACACAACCCCGCCTGTCACAAAAATATACTTCGTCACTGTTCAAAACCCTCCTAGATAAGATGCAAAAATTCAGGCGACATTATGATGTTATCGTAACCCGTTTGCACGGATTATCATCCATGAAGAAGGCAGCGGTTATATTTTCCAATCCGCCGCCCTTAGCCCTCTTTCATGAGTGAAAACACCCCTATAAAAAACAAAAAAGCACTCCCGTAGTACGGGGCACTTTTATACAAAAAGCAAACATATAAGTGAATCAATCATAAGCCCAAGCAATAGTTTACCCCGTGTCCAATCCGCTGTCAAGGAAGTTATCTGTGTTAATTTGTCCTTTGAACCTGATTGGAATAAATCTATCTGAAAGCTATAAATCAGCAGGGGTTTCAAGAAAACGGTCATGAAAAAGGGGAGAGCGTATCTCCCCTTGCAACCTGTTCCTAACGAAGTGAATCGTCGTCGTCTTCGATCGACTCATCGTCATTTTCATCATCTGTATCTTCCTCATCACTGAGGTCTTCATCGTCAATAACTACGTCATCGTCACTATCATCGTCATCTTCTCCGTCGAACAGCTCGTCTTCGCCATCCTCGTCTTCGCTATCTGCATCGAAGTCGTCATCGGAGTTGTATGTTTCTTCTTCCTCATGATAGTCATCTTCGTCGTCATCGTCTTCATCGTTAATGATACGAGGACGCTTGGCGCCTGTCAGGGCATCTTCGGATTTATCTACCGGATACCAACGTTTCAAGCCCCACAGATTCGTACCGACACAGGCAAAACGCCCGTCAATGTTGATTTCAGTATATAGCTGAGCAATAACGTCATTAATTTCTTCGTCGGACAAGCCGCGCAATTTGGCGACTTCATTCATCAGGTCACGGTAATAATATGGAGTATTGGCTGCTTTCAATACCATAAATGCCAAATCCACCATTGGAGTCTCGTGGACTTTCTCCGGGTCAATCTTCAAGTTGAGTGGTGTACTCACCTAGGGACACTTCCTCTCACACGTAATTCACAAGAACATGTTTCAGAGCATACACGATACATGCAATACTAACATATCCATTATCAAAACTAAGTAAAACCTATTTGGAAGCAAATTGCAAGTTAAACATGGGTATCGTCATAATTTCCAAGAATATCCCTCTGCACAAGACGGCACACGTAAAAAGACGGGGTTCCCCCCGCCTCCGACTGTACCCGCTCCGGGAGAGGCCTCCCAAAGTTGTTGCACAAGAGCTTATGCCCTCCATGTATCGTATGTGTCCATAGCTACTTTGACACGACAAGCAGGCCTATTTCCATAAAAAAGGGGCAAGTTTCCCATGCCGTAGCTGACGCTTGCTCATACAATACCTCAGCATGGCTCATCGGAGGGGGACCGTCTCAAATGGACTATCCGGATTTTTTGCAGCGTTTGCATGAGGGTATTTCGGAGCCGTCCGGCAGTGGACGGAACAAACAGATTATCACGTTCGATAAGCCTCACCAATACCGGGAATGCCTGTCCTATCTCAGGAAGCTGAAACCTGAGCTTGCGGGATTACGGCAAGTACAACCGGCTAGGCTAATCCGTGCTCTCATCGCTCCGCTTTCAGGGGGAGACAGGCTGGGCAAATATCACCACGGTGTTACCGTTGAAGAAGATACCCGCATAAAGGTTCATGCAGAAACGGCTTATATACCGAAAGCAGAGAAAAGCATTTCTATGCCATGGGGAGTCAAACAGGTACGTGCATACAAGGCTTGGCCTTCCTCGACAGGGAATCGGGTCAGAATCGGTGTGATCGACACAGGAGCTGATTTTCATCATCCTGATCTTCGCCATTCCCTTGCCAGAGGTATCAATTTGTTGAACCGGACCATGCTACCCTATGACGACAACGGCCACGGCACTCATATTGCTGGAACCATCGCGGCATCCAACTATGACGAGGGTATGGTTGGCGTAGCACCACGGGCTTTAATTCATCCTGTAAAAGCATTCGATCATAATGGAGCCGCCTATGTCTCTGACATCATTCTTGGTATCGACTGGTGTGTATTAAATCGTGTCGATATTATTAATATGAGCTTTGGTATGAAGTCGCGCAGCAAGGCACTGCTTGATATGGTGAATAAAGCATATCATAACGGCATTGTAATCGTAGCTTCCTCGGGAAATGAGGGTAAGCGTCGAAGTATTGACTATCCGGCCCGCTATTCCCAGACGATTTCAGTCGGAGCTACCGACAAATACAGACGTATCGCTCCTTTTAGCAATCGGGGGCAATTCGTAGACGTGTATGCACCCGGTGAGAAGATCAGATCCTCCTGGATTCATGGAAAGCATCATGAAATGAGCGGCACCTCTATGGCTACTTCCCATGTGACCGGGAGCATCGCACTTCTCCTTTCACTGAGACCGGAACTGGAGCCCGGAGAAATTAAAGCGCTGCTTAAGCGCACTGCCACACCGCTACGCCTTCGTAAAAGTGCTGGACGCACTTCCATCTCCACCAAGCTTGGAGAAGTGGATGCCTTCCGATTGATGCAAGAGGGCACAAAGTGAACCACGATCTGATGAATACTAAACCTCTATCGTTGCACCTGGCTCCAAAGAGTGAACTTCTCTGGCAGGACCTCCATGTTCATTATTTCCTTCTCTTATTAACTCATCTCGTACAAGGTCGGTCTGCAATTTGGGTGCATGAACGAGTACAACCTGTTTGCTAGGCATCTCCTTCAGCATTTGCCGTACATCCGATAATCCTTGGTGCACCTTGTAAATCAAATGCCGAGCTATACAGATGTCATTGGCGTCTGCACGTTCCAACAGATGTTTACCAAAAGAACCATTGGAAGCATGCCCGGTCAATATCACACTGTTCCTAATATCCTCCCCGCTATCCACATCGATCAGCATACTGCGGTGATCCGAAAGATATTGATAATACCAACGCGCCTGCGGGGAATCCATCATGCCGTCTCTTGTTACGATAATAGTGGCCGTGTTCCGTTCCAGCAGACTTATCCGTCCCGCAGTATCACGAGGCACAAACACCCTGTCACTGTTCAACACATGTTTTATTCGTGTGGAAGCTCCCGGACGTAGCCACTCTTTCCATCGATTTAACTGTTTCAATCCGTGCCACAGGTCAGGCTCTATAATTATTGCTTGTTCAGGAAATTGCTCGCTGGCCCATACGATCAATTCCTGTCCTCTGCCAAAGGCAGGCACTGGCAACAACACATGGCCGCCAGACAATAATACCTGCTCCATCTCGACCCTCAGCCGCTCCAGCTTAACAGGCTGCGGGTCTATGTCCATACCATAGGCATTGTCCATGATAGATATGTCCACTAGATTGGACTTTGGCTTGCATCCAGGAAGGTCATCTACCCCCTCTCCCATACACAAGTCCGGTGCATCGGCAGCAAGAAGCTCAGATTCACGGCTATAGTCTCCAGAAAAGAACAGCCGCTTCCCTTCCATTTCTACGATATACCACACTGCACCAGCCAAATGTCCACTGCGTCCCCACATCATTCTCACACCCGGACAAGCTTCATGCCACACTCCTGACGGCGTTTCGTCTTCTAGATAGCGATAGGTAATAGATTGGATATCTTGTTCACTGTAGGGCAATTCGCCGTCTCTCGATTCAACATAAGTTTGCCAGGAGCGAAAATAGGATCCCAGCTGCTCAGCGGTAGCCTTGGTCGTCCAGACCTCTCCCCGATATCCATACTTGTACAGTAAGGGGAGCGCCATGGAATGATCCTCATGTGCATGAGACAGCAAAACAGTAGTTAGCTCCTTCACCTTCTGTGGCGGAAAAACCGGATATTGCCCGGTTCCTTCCTTTTTTACGCCACAATCCAGCATGATACGATGCTGCTTTCCTTCAAAAACATAACAGGAGCGGCCATGTTCGCCCGCTCCACCCCAAATCCTAAGCTTGGTCATCATCATTTCCACTTTCTCCGCGAGTTTAAGCTTTCCATTAAGATCAGTAGCAGTGTGGTCAAACCAACCGATATAACAGCCATCGCCATGCCAAGCGACACCTGTCCCTGCTCAAACTGGGCAAATATATAGGTTGCAGACGTCTGGACGGATGGCGGTAAAATCAGCAACGATCCTACCAGCTCCCGTGAAGCAATGGTAAAGGTCATCATCCAACCAGCGAGCATCCCCGGTCCAATCAGCGGCAGTACAATCCGGCGGAATATGTAAGACGGACGCCCGCCGAATACCTGTCCCGCATGAAAAAGACCAGTGTCCACCTGTGTAAAGGCGCTTTTGACATACTGTACCGTATAAGGAACAAACAAAATAACATACGTCAGAATGACCATGCCATATGTGTTATACAATGGAATGGGCATCCACGGCGAATTCCACCACAAAATCAGACCCACCACCATAACAATTCCCGGCACTGTATTCGGAAGTAAACTGAATGCATCAACTGTCCGTTGGATTTTCGTGCGTGATCCACCGATAACAAGCGCAAACCAGGTGCCCAGCACCACAGCAAGCGTCGATGCACCCAAAGAGAGAAATACACTGTTCAGTAGCGCTTCCATGCTTTCAGAACCCCACGACAGCAGTTCCTTGTAATAGTCAAGTGTAAGGTTGTTCCATGCCAATCCGATTCCCCGCAGCTTCATGGAGGAGGCCGCAATAATTGAAAAGTAAGGGATGCCAATAGCTGCGATGAGCAGCAATAGGATGAACATGACACTCAGTGCTGTAGTCCAGCTGGATACACGAAGACGGGAAGGACGGGAACCTTTACCCCCTATCAGTCTGTATGTGAACTTTCGGTTGATCACCGATTGCACATACCACATAAGCAGGCAGGCCGTTAACAGCACCGAGGCCATGGACGTCGCTTTGCCAAAATCGATGGGCCAACTGGAAATATATTTGTGAATTTCAGAAGTCATAACCTCATACCCGATACGTCGCCCAAAGGTAGCGGGTGTGCCAAACTCGGCAATCGTTTTAACGAAAATGAGCAGCGCACCCATTCCGTATGCCGATAGTAGCAGCGGTAAAATGATTCGACGGAACCTGTACAGAAAGCCTCCGCCCATGACAGCACCCGCCTCTTCCAGACTGCCGCCAATCCTCACCAGCGCCCCGCGTAGCAGCAGGTACAGGAATGGAAACAGATGCAGGCTCATGATCATCACCATGCCGCCAAGGCTGAAGAAGGAAGCCGTTAAGAAATGCATATCCGGGAGCAACTGCTCCATATACCCGTTTTTTTGCATAAACAGGATCCATCCCATGGAACCGATATAGGGCGGAGTCATAAACGGAATCAGCAGCACGACATCCAACCAGCGCCAGTGTGCGAGTCGGGTGTTGGACATGATCCAGGCTAGCGGAAGTGCAAGGACGGTCGTTCCTGCGATCACACAGATGCCTAGCCAGATCGAGTTGAATAGCACTCCTGCAAATTGAGAAGCAGCTAACGTTCGAAAAGGCGCAGCCCATTGAAATGTCCCATCAACATACACACTTTGGATGAAGATTTGCAGCAACGGCAGTACAATTAGGATAAAAAGCGCGATCAGAGCAAGTGTCAGGGACCATCCCCTGATGTGTTTAACAGACAAACCTCCCATCGGCTTATTTGAACATTTGCGTGAACTTTTCCGTCACGTCTGATCCGTGTTCACCCATCCATTCCCAGTTGGTTTTCAGCAATGGGATTTCGTCGAGGTTTGCACGCTTGTCAGCTTTGATATCCGTGCGTCCAGGGAGTAGGGAAGCATCTGCTACTAGTTTCTGTGCTTCGTCCGACAACAGATAATCAATGAACGCTTTGGCATTTTGCTCATGCTGTGTGGACTTGAGGATTGCGGCAGGACGCGGGCTAATGACCGTTCCCTCTGTCGGATAAACGATGTCTATCGGCTCGCCTTTGGCTTTAGCCTTGTAGGTCATGTAATCAACCGCAGCGACGACTACACCTTTAGCCCCCGTAATCACTGGATCCAGCGCTTCCTGATTCGCACCGGCCATGGCCACACCGTTTGCCTTGTACCGCTCAAACAACGTCCAGCCTCCATCGCCCTTGGCGCTCAGATAGCCTGTCATAAAATCCAACGCTGAGCCAGACAGCGATGGATCAGGAATGTTAACCTGATCCTTGTACTCAGGCTTCGCCAAATCGGCCCATGAAGTAGGTGGCGTTTTCACTAACTTCGTGTTAAATGCAATACCCAAAGCAGAAGCACTTGTGCTGAAATAGTGACCCTCCTTATCAGACCAATCCGGGTTTAGCTTGTCCGCATTTTTAGCGTCCGGATAGGGGAGTGTGAGTCCTTCCTTTTTCAAGCCTTGTACAGACGGAAGCGATGCCAGCACAACCACGTCTGCTACCGGATTCGTTTTCTCCGCTTCCATGCGGGCTAAAATCTTACCTGTCGTTCCCTGAAATAACTCTACCTTAACCCCGCTCTGCGCCTCATACCCCGCTATCAGCTTTTTCGCAAGTCCATCCGGGCCTGCGCTGTAAACAACCAACTTCTGATCGGTGGACGCCGCCCCTGCTTGCCCTGCTGATCCATCGGCTTGTGCCCCATCCTTCGATGTCGTAGCCGTTCCGCAGCCTGCCACAGCCAGTCCAAAAGTCAATGTTAAAGCAAGCATAGCCCCTTTTTTCCATCCTGTACGAAAAACACGCCTATTCATCATCTTATATAACCCCTTTTCCCTATGTTTCAAGTTGGTGGATGTATTGCGGGGATACCCAAATATGCATTTGTTCGCCTATGGGCAAGCGGGTGGAGTGATACGCAGTCCATTGCTCGCCGTTTTCGGCTACTAGACGGATTTCATAGCGATCGCCAACATAGCTGACATGCAGGATCTCTACTGTAAAAGTGTGCTGATCCGCTTGTTCCTGTTCCCAACGGACATGTTCAGGTCGAAATAGTGTCCGTTCCAACTCGATCCAGTTGGATTTGCCGATAAAGCTTGCCACCTCTGGATGAGACGGACAACCATAGATCACCTCTGGTGTTCCGGTCTGCAAAATATGTCCACTTTTCATAACCACTACTTCATCAGACATGGACATGGCCTCGATCTGATCATGAGTGACATATAAGGCGGTCAGCCCCAGATCGCGCACAAGTGATATCATCTCAATGCGCATCTCCTCCCGAAGTACGGCATCCAGTGCACTGAGTGGCTCGTCGAACAAAACCAGTCGAGGCCGGATAGCAACTGCTCTTGCAAAAGCAACCCGCTGCTGCTGACCACCGGACAGCTGATGGGGATAGCGATCCTCCATCCCTGACAACCTCACCTTATCGAGCGCCTCCAGCACCACTGCCCGCAGTTCCTTGCCTTGAGCGCTAACAGCCCCTTTTCCCCGCTTGCTCGCTCGCAAGCCGAAGGCCACATTTTCAAACACCGTCATATGCGGCCACAGCGCAAAATCCTGAAAGACCATACCAAAGTGGCGGAGATGTGCGGGAACATCCTTTTTGCGTTCAGCTGAAAAGAGAATTTCCTCTCCCATCGTGATTGTGCCGGTATCTGGTGTCTCCAGACCAGCAATCAAGCGCAAGAGCGTCGTCTTCCCACAACCGGACGGTCCAAGCAGTGTGGTGAACTTGCCCTGTCGTACGACCAGATTCGTCTCATGCAACGCGGTGGTATGGCCGAAGGTTTTACTTAATCCGCGAATATATAGATCCTGATTCATCGCATTACCTGCCTGTTCTTGTGACTGACCCCAGTGTAAAACTTGAATTCGCAACCTGTGTTATTGGGAAGTTAAAACAAAATTAATTATTTCAATGAATTGTGTTAACACTCATAGATTTAATCTATATAGAGGCGGTTGATGCTGTTGCCCAGAGAATAAGCATGATTGTTTGACTTAACTGAAAGCGAGGCATTCTAAGTGAACTTAAGTCTTCTAAAGTTACATATTGTAGAGCTGCTGAACAAGCACCATAAAATTACCACCGTAGCCGAGGTTCTCGGCCTAAAGCAACCCACTGTTACTTTTCATATGAAAAATCTGGAGCGTGAGTTTGGAGTAAAGCTATTTGATACACGTATGGGCAAAATCATCCTGACGGATGCCGGAAATGCGCTGCTGCACTATGCTACCAAGATTAATGCACTTGCGGCTGAGGCTGAGCGGGTTGTCCGTGAGTTCGATACGCTCCAACGAGGGAGTATACGGATTGGCGCAAGCTATGTACCTGCCACCTATCTGCTTCCTGCCGTGCTGCATCGGTTTGCCCGCGAGCATCCGGGCATTCACATTGCCTTGTCCGTGAAAACAGCGCCCGTGATCAAGGACATGCTCGCTCGCCACGAAATTGACCTCGGCATTATTTCGGCAGAGCCGTTTCAATCCCCAACGCTGCTCTCAGAATCCTTGGGAGAAGATGAACTGGTGCTCATCTGCTCACCCACTCATCCGCTCGCTAACGAAACCGATTTAACACCCGAGCGCATCGCTTCTTCCTCTTTTGTGTTGCATGGGAAGGATTCCAGCACACGCCACGTGACTGACAAATGGCTGGAGCGCGGAAGGCGCCGACTTCCATCCTATCTGGAATTGGATTCACTGGAAGCTATCAAACAGGCGGTTATGCTGGGAGAACACATCTCCTTTGTCTCTCGCCTTGCTGTTCAATCAGAGGTTGAGCGGGGTTTACTGATCATAAGACCTATTCCGGGACAGCCTGTTGAGCGGCATATTTATATGGTCAGCAACAAAGATCGTCATCGCTCCGCGCTGATTCACAGATTCACTAAATATTTATGATGGAACCAAGATTAAATCTTAGCTGTCATATAAAAATTATGGTATTTTTTAACCAGAATACCATCTTAGCTTGACATACGACTGACAAATCACCCGTAAAGTGAAGCGTGTAACCTATTCGGACGAACAGGAGAGGATGAAATGAAAACAAGCCTGCGTATCACTAAATTCATGTCAGTAGTAACTCTGAGTGCAGTGCTGCTCGCAACAGGATGGAAAGGTGCAGAGCCCGTACAAGCCGCTGCCAATGCCACACCAAGCTATGAGGTAAAGCTGCTGCTGGATACAGCTCAGGTCCTCAATGCGGATGGCTCTTTAAAAAGCGGTATTGTAAATGAGTTCGGAATCAGTGAAGATGCGCAACGATTAAGCGTCGAGTATTTTGATACAGACTCCTTGCAATTGAATGACGAGGGCTGGAACGTTAGATTTCGCAAAAAAGAGGACAAAAAAAATTATGAGTTAACCTACAAAAAGCGATATACGATCACAAACGGGAATATCGACGCAGCACTTACCCAAGCGAATAAAGAAGGCTTCAGTGCCTCTGATGATAATTATGAGGCTGAGGTGGATTGGGGATACAGCAAGCAGACATTAAGCTTTTCCAATGACAAGAAAACGAACGCCTCCAAAGGATTAGCTCTGCCTTCCCCGGATCAGGCATTAAAACAATTGCAGGACAATCTTCCGGGCAAGCTGCAAAACTGGAAAAGCAGCAACTGGGGCAAACATACCTTGGCAAACTCCAGAGTACGCGGTCCTGTACAGGTCAACAAATATAAGGGCAGCTTTCAGGGCTTGGATACTGACGTTGAAGTATGGCCTATTCGCAGCGCCAACGGATCGGGTACCGACAATATCATCGAAATCTCCTTCAAAACTTCGGATTACAATACTGCCGCAAGCAACCGCACCAAGCTGATGAATCTGCTACAATCCAAAGGATGGCTGATTCCTGCCGATTCCCTGAAAACGAATCTGGTACTGGAACGCTATTAAGCTACTCAAACTTATTGTATTCAAACCAAAAAAAGGAACCGAACGAGCCTCCCTAGAGGGCAGCACGAACGGTTCCTTTAACCATTATACATATGACTACAAAATCATTATGTTGCAGTTGTTTACTTTACATACGTTCCGGTGCAGACACGCCCACCAGCTTCAGTACGTTGGCAATGGTCGTGCGGACCGCGCCAAACAACGCCAAGCGAGCTTGCGTTTGAGCGGCATCCTCCGTGATGACACGCTCTGCTTTATAGTAGCTGTGGAACATGGATGCCAGCTCGTAGACATAGCGAATCATACGATGCGGCGCAAAGTTTGCAGCTGCCACCGATACTTCCTCTGGCAACTCGCCAATTTTGCGCAACAAATCGTATTCATGCTCAGCCGTCAGCTTCGACAAGTCAACTTCTGCCAATGGCAGTACAGCAATACCCTGCTCTTCGGCTTGACGATATACGCTGCATGCACGTGCATGTGCATATTGCACGTAGAATACCGGATTCTCATTGGAGGTAGAAATCGCCAAATCCATATCAAAATCCAGATGCGAATCCATACTACGCATGGTGAAGAAGTAACGAATCGCGTCTACGCCCACTTCTTCCATCAGATCCTCCATCGTTACGGCCTTGCCAGTACGCTTGGACATTTTTACTTTTTCCCCGTTTTGGAACAAGCTGACCATTTGGGCAATCAGCACTTTAAGCTTATCCGGGTCATTGCCCAGTGCTTCCATTGCGGCCTTCATCCGTGGAATATAGCCGTGGTGATCCGCTCCCCAGATGTTGATGATCGTGTCATACCCACGAGCATATTTGTCACGGTGATAGGCGATATCCGGAGTCAGATACGTATAAGTACCGTCATTTTTGATCAATACGCGGTCTTTATCGTCACCATACTTAGTCGTGTTCAGCCAAGTAGCTCCGTCCTTATCATAAATTTCCTCACGGTCACGCAGCTCATTCAGCGCTTTAAGCACTTCACCGTTATCATACAGTGATGTTTCACTAAACCAGGAATCAAAAGGTACACGGAACCGCTCCAGATCACGCTTGATCTTATTCAGTTCCTTTTCCAGACCGTATTCACGGAAATAAGCGGCACGATCTCCCGGTTCCATAGACAACAGAGAATCGCCCTTCTCAGCCACCAGTTCCTTCGCAAACCCGATGATATCCTCACCATGGTATCCGTCCTCCGGCATCTCCGCAGGCTGTCCTAGCTCCTGCAAATAACGTGCTTCAATGGAACGGCTCATATTGTAAATCTGGTTCCCTGCATCATTAATGTAATATTCACGAGTGACTTGATATCCGGCAAAATCAAGCACATTACAGAGCGCATCCCCTACGGCTGCACCACGTGCATGGCCCAAGTGAAGACTCCCAGTCGGATTGGCGCTGACAAATTCGATCTGTACCTTTTTGCCCTCACCTACCTGTACACGACCGTAATCTGCTCCTTGCTCCTGTACTTGTCCGATCACTGCATAGAGGTAGCTCTTGTTCAGGCGAAAGTTAATAAAGCCTGGTCCCGCGATTTCCGCACTTTCAATAGAAGCGGAAGCTAAGTCCATATTCGCAATCAGATCTTCAGCGATTTGACGCGGATTCTTCTTCGCAATGCGAGTGAGCTGCATGGCTACGTTGGTAGCTAAGTCACCGTGTGACTTGTCCTTAGGTACCTCCAGCGTAATGGTCGGCAGCTCTTCGCGACCCACGATTCCAGCAGCCAGCACCGCTGCCTCGATTGCTGAGGTCACCTTTTGATTAATAAGTTCCAGTGGATTGCTTGTCATGATTGTTGCTCCTCCTGTATATGCAAACTGATGGCAAAATGCCCCGAGAAATCCTCAAATACGTATAGATCATAAGTCCAGCTCACTTGTCCGGTGAATCCATCCATCCGAATATCGAGCTTCTGCGTATGCGCAGACATGTTCAGGTTTAAATAAGGCGAGCGGTAAAATCCAGGCAACCTGCGTCCCAGCGCGAACGACTGCTCTGATTGTACCTCACCGTGACGAATCAGCTTTAGCTCATCCGGTCCGATCTTGACTGTGTTCCGTGTCGTACCGCCTTCAGGACTCTCTTGCGGCTCCTCGTACCTTATATATAGATGCTTCCCGCGAACGATTGCTTCTCCAGGAAGCTCCTGTACCACATCTTCTCCGTCATGATGACTATGAAGACGGATTCGAACCTTTGCATTGTGTGGCATGTGTTCAAACTCCATTCTATCGCTATCCTACTGTACTACTATATCCAGTTCCCGATTGCAATTCAAATGAGTTTTTACAAAAAGATGCTTTCGCCCTTAAAAAATTCAACTACTGTAGGTCAGCTACACTGGATGCCTGGCTAAAACTTTCAATGAACCGGGAAGCCAAAGAAGACATGTATTTATCCTTCAACCAGACGGCAGCCACACGAGTGTGCAAATCTTCACACATAATTTCCTTAACAATTAAATGATTATTGCTGCCCAAAGACAATGCGGAGCGCGAAATCATGCCAATACCCAGCCCTTCGTTGGCCCAAAGAAGCGTGGTGCGGGCATCGTCATTTTTGCAAAAGTAGTTTGGCTCAAAGCCATGCTTCATACAGGTATCGTGGATCAATTGCTCAAAACGGCGATATACGATGAGTGGTCTGTTCTTCAGCTCAGCCAATGAAATGGTCTTCTGTTCGGGACTCCAATCATGTTCTTCCGTCATCACTGCTACCATCGGCTCAGTGGACGCATATCTACACCCTAAATCGGTGGTATTAAAAGGGGTTCTGACGATACCGACCTCTACAATTCCTTTGTTCAGAAGATCGAGAATCCGGAAGGTATTTCCCTCATGTATTTCAAATTTTACACCCGCATAGGTTTTATGAAATTCGGAAAGCCTGTCTTTCATCAGGGTTGCCCCAGAGGAAGAAACCGTTCCAATGGTGAGCGTCCCCTTCATCCCCATGGCGAAATCGTTTATTTCCCTTGTCGTAGCATCCGTCAGCTCCAAAATCTGCTTGGCCCTGTTCCGTAAAATGATTCCGGCCTCTGTCAATTGAATACTTCGTGAGCCTCGATGCACAAGCTTTACACCCAGCTCTTCCTCCAGCTGCATAAGCTGTTGACTTAAGGGAGGCTGCGCGATTTGCAGTTTTTTGGCTGCCGCTGTAATCTGTCCAGCGTCTGCAATCGCTAAAAAATATTTGAGATGTCTCAATTCCATCATGAACCTCCGGTCCTGATATATGTAAAACCTATATCTCTAATATATATTAAATATTATTCATATGGTTGAGGATATGCCATAATCATATTCAGATATGCAATTACAATAGAAAACTTTATACAATATTCAGGTTAGGTGATGGTTGATTTGCTGAAATTTGCTGTTTTTTTGAAACCCTATAAAAAGGAAACGATTCTTGGGCCTCTGTTTAAACTAATTGAGGCTATTCTGGAATTGTTGCTGCCTACTATGGTAGCTTTAATGATTAATCATGGCGTTGGTAAGGGAGACACCCATTATGTTTGGCAAATGGGTCTTTTAATGTTGCTCATGACTATACTGGGCTTTGGCAGTTCTCTAGTGTGCCAGTTTTACGCAGCCCGTGCTTCCCAAGGATTCGGAACCACACTGCGCAATACGATGTTTAAGCATATTTCATCGTTTTCTTATGCAGATCTCGATAAATTTGGTACGCCCTCTCTCATCAACCGAATTACGAATGATGTCAATCAGCTGCAAACAGCTGTAGCGATGTTGATTCGTCTGGTTATTCGTGCTCCTTTTATTTGTATCGGGGCGATCATCATGTCCATGATACTGGACTTCCGCCTTGCTTTGGTGCTGTTGGCGGCTACACCCGTTCTGGCTTTGATTCTGTATGTAGTCATTACGAAGGCTTCTCCGCTGTACCAGCTATACCAGAAAAAGCTCGATAAAATCGCTCTGGTGCTAAGCGAAAATCTCACAGGTGTAAGGGTTATCCGTGCATTTGCCAAAAGAGGAGCTGAACGAGTAAAGTTCAATACTGCCTCAGATGACCTGACCCAGACCGCTATTCGTGTCGGCCGTATTTCTGCTCTACTTAGCCCAGCCACCTTACTGGTGGTCAACGGAGCTATTATTGCCATTCTGTGGATCGGCGGTATCCATATCCAATATGGATCTCTTACACAAGGAGAGATTATTGCGTTTATTAATTACATTACGCAGATTTTACTGGCCCTGATTGTGGTGACGAATCTCATTATTCTGTTCACCAAGGCGGCCACTTCAGCCGCGAGAATTCAGGAGGTCCTAGACACGGAAGCTTCGATTTCCGATACTGCCAATTCTGCATCATTCGATCAGGGAAGAACGGGTAAAATCAGCCCAGTACCAGCCATCTCTTTTGATCATGTCTCCTTTGGCTACAATAAGACAGGACAACTGGCACTTAGCGATGTAGTCGTAGACATCTATCCCGGTGAAACGGTTGGAATCATAGGAGGAACAGGCTCGGGAAAATCCACCTTCGTGAATCTGATTCCCCGCTTCTATGATGCAGTAGAAGGTTGTGTACGTGTCGATGGCATCGACGTACGGCATTACAAGCTGGAGCAATTGCGGCAGAAAATCGGGATTGTTCCACAAAAGGCACTGCTGTTCACAGGGTCTATAGCGGATAATATCCGTTGGGGACATGAACATGCCACCGATGAGGAAGTCGCCCGGGCCGCCGCTATCGCGCAAGCGGATGAATTTATTTCTAACTTACCGGAAAAATTCGACGCCCCGATCATGCGAGGTGGACTTAATCTGTCAGGCGGCCAAAAGCAGCGACTTACCATTGCCAGAGCTATTGTAGGCAATCCGGAAATACTGATTTTGGATGATTCCTCAAGCGCACTTGATTTTGCAACTGATGCCGCCCTTCGGAAATCGCTTCGGGAAAATAGCACCCGCATGACTGTCCTGCTGGTCTCACAACGAGTAAGCAGTGTACAGCATGCCGATAAAATCATTGTATTTGATGAAGGCCGGATTGTCGGGATCGGCACACATGATCAGTTGATGAGCAGCTCGGAGGTATATCAGGAAATTAATCGCTCCCAGCTCTCAACGCAGGAGGTAGACCAATGAGTGGCAAGGAAACCTGGAGAAGATTGTTAACCTATGTGGGACAATATAAATCAACAACGTTTTGGGTCATCGTCAGTGCGATTCTCAGCGTGCTCGCCAGTCTGGTCGGACCCTATATGATTGGTCGGGCTATCGACCATATGGTGAATAAGGGAACGGTAGACTTTAGAGGTATTGCACAGATTTTAGCTGGACTAGGCGTTGTATATGTTGTAGGCAGTCTATTTAGTTGGCTGCTCACATATTTGACGAACCGCATTGCTTTTCAGACTGTAAATGATATGCGACGGGAGTTATTCGATCATTTTAATATCCTTCCGTTAAGCTTTCATGACAATCATCCGCAAGGAGATAGTATTAGCCGTTTTGTGAACGATATGGATGCCGTGTCGGATGGCTTGTTGCAGGGCTTTTCCACCTTGATCACCGGATTGATTACTATTGTTGGTTCGATTGTACTCATGCTGTATATCAGTCCAGTGATGACGCTGGTGGTATTAGTGTCTGCCCCCATCACATATGGCGTTGCACGGTTCATTACTACAAGATCGCAACGTATGTTCCGCGAACAGGCCAAAATTTTAGGAAGTCTGAACGGTTATGTGGAAGAAATGATTGGCGGACAGCGGGTAGTTACTGCCTTTCATTATGAAAATCGCTCGCTTGAGGAATTTTCCGCCCGAAACGAGCAGTTGTATCAAGCCGGAGTTAAATCACAGTTTTACGGATCTTTGTCCAACCCTTCCACCCGATTGGTCAACAACATGACTTTTTCAGTCACCGCTATGATTGGCTGTATTTCGATCATTTTGGGTGGGATTTCGGTAGGCGGTTTATCGAGCTTTCTCATCTACACCAATTTGTTTGCCAAACCTTTTAATGAAATCACAGGGGTGCTGACTCAGTTTCAGGCTGCTACGGCTTCTGCTCAGCGCATATTTGCTATTTTGGATTCGCCGCCGGAGCAACCGGAAAAATCGAACGCCGTACAGCTGGAGCGTAGCAAAGGCACGATTCTGTTTGATCATGTGAAATTTTCCTATAATCCGGAACGGACGCTCATCACGAACTTTAGTTTGGAGGTCAAGCCAGGCACCCGCGTAGCTATTGTCGGGCAGACTGGAGCAGGCAAAACCACACTCGTTAACCTGCTCATGCGCTTTTACGATGTGGACAGCGGTTCGATCTCCATCGATGGGGTGAATATCAACGATATGAGCCGGGACAGCCTACGGACTAACTTTGGTATGGTGCTTCAGGATACATGGCTGTTCAGCGGAACGATTCGGGACAATATCGCTTACGGGAAGCCAGAGGCCACAGACGAAGAAGTTATCGCGGCTGCGACAGCTGCCAATGCGCATAGCTTTATCAACCGCCTGCCTCATGGTTACGATACGGTCATCAGCGGGTCAGGCGACAGCCTGTCGCAAGGGCAAAAGCAGCTGCTTACCATCGCAAGAGTGATCCTCGTCGATCCACCTATGCTCATTCTGGATGAAGCAACCAGCAGTATAGACACCCTTACAGAAGCCCGTATTCAAAAGGCTTTTATGAAAATGATCGACGGACGCACCAGCTTCGTCATCGCCCACAGACTATCAACCATCCGCGAAGCGGATCTGATTTTATACATGAAAAACGGTGATGTCGTCGAAAGCGGTACCCATGAAGGACTGCTCGCAAGCGGCGGCCATTATGCCTCGCTCTATAACAGCCAGTTCACTACGGCCTAGCATTGCAGTTATGGTAACAGGACGTTACGTTCGTAAAAAACGTTCTCCTTAAAAGTCGGTTGCTCTTATGCAACCGACTTTTTTGTTGTGGCACAGAAAGGAGCTATTGCTTATGTAATTCATATCCCTGCTCCCGTAGCGGTCGGATGATCAATCGGTTCGTCTTCCTGAAAATCACGCCGATACCACCAGCCGATCAGAACAGCAATGGTAGTCATAGCCGCAGCCAGCAAATACACCTGCACCATGCCGAATCGGTCAGCATACCAGCCCATGAATAATAAAGCCAGGCCAAAAGCGAGATTGGTAATTACATCAATCCCTGCCATCACTTTGGGTAGTTGGGCTGCCGGTGCACTGCTTTGTAGCAAGGTGCGGCGAATAATGCCCGCCATTTGAACAGGTAAGCCTGATACAGCAAAAAGAACAAGCGCAGCCACGGGAATGGTATTTAGCGCAAATACAATGGTAATCAGTACATACACCAGCAAAGCTCCGAGCATGTACAAAAAGCTGTTCTTTTGCAACCGCTTAACCAAGCCAACAACAATTAACCCACCCAAAATCGTGCCGGAGAAAAAGAACGCATTCATAAAGCCCCACCAGCTCTCATCACGATGCAACACTTGGCTGACGTACGCCAAAATAAATACACCGAGCCAGGAGACTCCCCCAATACTGTCCACGCTATCGACGATCATCAGAGAACGAATACGGCGGTTGTGCCAAATGATTTTCCAGCCTTCCCCAAGCTCTTTCCAATGGGAGCCTCTTTCCTTTTCCTTTGCGGGTTCTTCCGCATTTGTTGGGGAATTCGAAGCTTCAAGACCTAGGTGCTTCTGATCCAGCGGATCACGAATGAAGGACGTGACAGTTACAGCCACGAGATAACAACAGGAGGCAATTGCAAGCGTATTCAGGGAACCCAGCCAAGCCACAATAATTCCGCTTAATGCCCAGCCTGCACACCTTACCACCTGATCACTGACCGCTACCATGCCGTTGGCACGCATCAGTCCTTCACCCGTAGCCAAACGGGGTACAAGCGCATTACGCGCAGGATTGGTCCAGCCATCTAGGAAAGACATACCGAACACCATTACAAAAATAAACAGAAACGACCTCTGCTCAGGTACGATCCACAAATAAAGCAGCAGCAACGTAAAAATGACGAACTGCCCAAACTGGGAAAATAGAAGAACCTGCGTCAGCCGAAATCGACCGAGCACGATCGGTGCAACAAGCCCACTAAGCACTTGAGCTGACAACCGGAACAACGGGATTAAAATAGTCGTCATTAAGGAATTACTTGAACTGAATACCAACACCACCACACTCAACATGTAGATGATATCTGCTGCGTTGGAGATCGTCTGAGACCCCAACAGGTAATAAAAAGAGCGTCTGATCAAAAAAGTTTCCCCCTCTTTGGTACATCGCCAATTTATGTATTTCCATAACCAAACCTCCCCTGTCGATTACAAATCTGTTAAATGTCTGGTTTTTTGTATGTTCTACACGCACCCTTAAATTTCCTTCTTTTATCTTAAAAGGAAATTCAGTGTCCACTATATTCTCATCCCTACTACGTTCTGATTTAACACAAAAAAAGCGTCTATAGCGCTCTTTTCGCTCTATACTGGCGATAAAGATCACTACGACGCTTCTTAAAATGTTTACTTTGTTAAATCTTCCACAAATTTAGGCAGTACAAACGCTGCTTTGTGCAGACGCGGACTGTAATATCGAGTGTCCATCTCTGGAATTTGGTTCTCGTCCACTTCGAGCGGATCATATTTCTTGCTGCCCAATGTAAATGTCCATAGACCGCTTGGATAGGTTGGAATGTTTGCACCATACACACGCACAATCGGGAAAATCTCTTTTACATCTTTGTTGACCTTCTGAATCAGGTCAGCCTTGAACCAAGGATTATCCGTCTGCGCCACGAAAATGCCGTCTTCCTTCAGCGCCTCAAAAATACCTTGGTAAAACCCGCGCTCGAACAGCGGCGCTGCCGGACCCACTGGCTCCGTCGAATCGACCATAATCACATCGTATTCGTTTTTGTGTTCGATAATATGCATATAACCGTCATTGACCAGCACTTCCACATTAGGCTCGTCCAACTTCCCGGCAATTTCAGGTAAATATTTTTTAGAATATTCAATGACTTTACCGTCGATCTCAACCAATACGGCCTTTTCCACTTCAGGATGCTTGATGACCTCACGGATAACGCCGCCATCGCCGCCACCCACAACCAAAACCTTTTTCGGATTCGGATGTGTATTTAAGGCCGGATGCGCTACCATTTCGTGATATACAAACTCATCCTTAACCGTTGTCATCACCATGCCGTCCAGAACAAGCATATTGCCGAATTCCTCCGTCTCGATCATTGCCAGATCCTGAAAATCTGTTTTCTCAGAGACGTAGGTTTGTTTGATTTTTGCTGTAATGCCGAAAGAGGGAGTCTGCTTCTCCGTAAACCACAAGTCCATCATTCCAACCTTCTTTCTGATCAAAGTATGTGTCCGGCAATCCGGTAGCATAAACATGGACTTTCCCTTATAACTGCAACACGCAAACGCCGAGTTTGCTATATTTATTGTACCAAACACACTTGAATTTCACACTTTTTGCATTATAAGCGATACCTGAATGGACTGCAAAAGCATTTTTAGGGCTTAATCTTGTTTAAAATAGATACGTATGCGCATCTGATGAATAGACGCTTTCGGATTGACTATACTGAGAACATCAACTATGGAAGGAGGTGGCATGATGACCGATACTACCGGGCGATCCTCCAAGCGTAAACCGCTTTGGCTTCGATGCTTTCAAGGGCTAATGTCTCTCACGATTCTGACGGTCATCGCCGCCTGCATTCTGCTCGCTTATTTGTACACAACCAGTCTTCCACTCGCCGATACAGAACGGAATTCACGTCTGCTCGATAGTCAGGGGCAAGTCATTGCTACCTTCTCTGCCGGAGGCAAGGAATCTATTCCTGTCCAGCTTGATCATATTTCGCCCGATTTAATAGCAGCTACACTGGCTGTGGAAGACCGGAAGTTTTACGATCATTTTGGCTTTGATTTCAAAGGCCTGGGCCGGGCAGTAATCGTTAATTTGACCCGCTGGGATATGTCACAGGGGGCCAGCACGCTGACTCAGCAGCTTGCGCGCAATCTGTACTTATCTCACGAGAAAACCTGGACGCGCAAGGCCAAAGAGGCCATCTATACTGCACAGCTGGAAATGAAGTATTCCAAGGATGAGCTGCTGCAAATGTATTTGAATGAAATTTACTATGGCCATGGGGCCTATGGCATTGAGGCGGCCTCGCAAATGTATTTCGGTAAATCCGCAAAGGATCTGGATTTGGCCGAAAGCGCCCTATTGGCAGGTATTCCGAAAGGACCGACCTACTATTCACCCTATAATCATATGAAAAACGCAAAGGATCGGCAGAAAATTGTACTGGACTCTATGGCACTCATCGGTAAAATTACACCAGCTGAAGCCAGCAAGGCCTATGAGGAAATACTGCCCTTGCGGCCCGAGAGCCAGCGTCGGACAGTGGAAGCAGCTCCCTGGTTTCGCGATTACGTTCGCCAACTAGCGACTCATCAACTTGGGATTAGCGAAGCGGTGCTTGAGCATGGCGGGCTAAGCATTTATACGACGCTGGACATGCACATGCAACAGGCAGCCGAGGCGGCTGTCAATGAGGGCATGAAGAACAGCAACGGACTGGAAACTGCATTAATCTCTATGGACCCGCGTAACGGACATGTCAAGGCTATGGTCGGCGGAACGAACTATGTAGGGAATCAATATAACCATGCGCTAGCCACAACCCGGCAGCCAGGCTCCTCTTTTAAGCCGATCATGTATCTCAGCGCGCTCGATTCTGGTGAATTGACAAGTACGTCTAAGTTCGAAAGCCGACCAACGTTGTTCCACTACGACAACAACCGTAAAACTTATAAGCCCAAAAATTTTGGAGACAAATATTGGGGCGAAATAGATCTGCGGCGCGCCATTGCGGCGTCTGATAATATTTATGCCGTAAGCACCATTTTGCAGGTGGGAGCGGATAAGGTCATGAACCTCGCCAGCAAAATGGGCATTACGAGCGAGCTCAAGCCCGTGCCTTCGCTGGCGCTTGGCGTGTCGCCCGTCAGCCCGTTCGAGATGGCCTCGGCCTTCTCGGTCATCAGCAGCGGCGGGCAAAAAGTGGCTCCGGTAGCGGTGCTGCGCATCACCGATGCGGCCGGGCGATCGCTGTACGAAGCACCGCAGGCTGCACCTGTGCAGGTCGTAAAGCCCGCCTCCGCCTATGTCCTCACACGCCTCATGGAAGGCGTGTTTGAAGAAGGCGGCACCGGCAACCGGGTCGCGAAGCTGATCAAACGCCCGGTTGCCGGCAAGAGCGGCACGACCAACACGGACGCATGGATGGTCGGCTTCACCCCCGAGCTATCCACCGCTGTTTGGGTTGGATATGACAAAGGCAAGGCCATCAGCACGCAGGATGCCCGGCGGGCGGCACCGATTTTCGCACAATATACAGAAAAAGCGCTGGAGAATGTGCCGCCCAAAATCTTCCCGATCCCTGACGGCGTAGTCAGCGCCTATATTGATCCGGCCAGCGGCAAGCTGGCTGCGCCGGACAGTCCCGACAAGCGGCTGGAGGTATTCGTTAGCGGTACCGAGCCAAAAGAGACCCTATCGGGGCAGAATAACCCACAGGCATCGGCACCTGCTGACCAAGCGGAACGGCAAGCCGAAAAAAAATCCTGGTGGGGCAATTTTAAGCGATGGTGGATGGAGTAATAGCAAAAAAAGACTGGAAAACGCCATGATGCGCTCTCCCAGTCTTTTTTATCTTTACTTTACTTATTTCATTTGCCCATTATAGCTCTCTTGCCAGTGCCATCAGCCATTCCCCAGTTAAGCCCCGTTCTTCCCTAAAGCTGCGCTATTACCAAAAACAACTAAACGACTCAATACGGTTGGTGTCTACACCATAGTAAAACCAGAAACGTCCACTCCACCGAAAACCCGCTACCGATGTTCTGCCTACAAAGACAGGGTACATCCAGAAACGCTCTCCGTTCGTCAGCCATACAAACGTATTGCGGTACAAACAACCGAAAATGGCTCCAGGGTCAACCGCAAATGTTGAAACTAGCGGCTTTGGTGGCGTAAATGGTGGTGGTGGGGAAGTTGGTGCTTGAGCTTGTTGCCCACCTTGCGGACCGAACGGCCCTTGCGGCGGCGGTGAGAAAGGCTGTGGCGAAAGGGGGCCTGGCCCTGGTGGCGGACCTACCGGAGACGGAAACGAATCCTGTATATCAGGAAATTGTGGAATTGAAGGACCTGACGGTGTGAATGGACCCGGAGTACCCGGTTGCGTTCCGAAAGGAACTTGTGGCAGTAAAGACATGTGTTTCACTCCTTGTGTTCTAGGCTGATGTATCCTATGCGGGACATCAGCCCGTGGACTGGGCGAATCCCTATATCGCCGCCAAACTCCGTCATTTCGTCCTTTTATACCAAAATTTCTTATATCTCAACCCGGTTAACTCCCCGTCTGGACATGCTCCAGCTCAATTTCATGCACCATTTTGATCTCGATTCGTTTCCTAATCTCATCATACTGTTCCAGCAACCGGTGCTCATACCCCAAATGTTCGTTCATCCAACCTATCATAGAGTCATCCTTATGCTCCGTCGACCAGCTAAACAAATCGCTATAGATTTGAGCAAATGATTCCTCGTTACAGCGAGCGAACCGGATTGGCCGAGCTCTATAGCTGAGCTTTAGTTCCAACATTTCATATAACACATCCAAGCGGTACTCCAATGCCTGTACACCTGCTTTGAATACATCGTAGCTTTTTATATCCTGAATAAGCTCTCTAAAGGTCAACCCTACATGCTGCATAGCAATATAAGACCACACACAACTTCCCGTAGCCGTTCCATGAGCCTCCCAAAGCGGATTCCACAAAATAGATCGGATCGTATCCTTCTGCTTTTCTCCAAACAATGCAATTCCAGCAATAATTCCCGCATTACAGTCTACGGAAGCATGCCGCTCTCCCCAATGCACCAATCGCGGAACCATATCCTCTGTAGTACATTTAAAGCTCAGTAGAGGTAAGAATTCATTAAACAGATTTTGATTTACTGCTTTTTCCAATTCAGTCGCCAATCGTTCACGAAACGATTCGCATGGAAGATGTACGAGCCCCAAACAAGCATCCACGGATGCTGCCCCATAGGGCCCGTTCAACCATGCGACGAGATCAGCCGCAGCTTCCACATAACCCAAATAACCTAACACATGCAGCACACCATCAGGTATATGTTCCTGGGATGTCTGATTTCGAACGTAACGCTCGTACATATCCTGCGCCAGAGCAACATCTCCGCATCTCATGATCGGCCCAAGTAACAAACCCCTAACATAGTGATCAGGATCTTCTACAAAAAGCCAATATAACTCCCAAGCATCCTCCGCGGTTCCGTATTGGGCAACTACATCCGTATAGGCCGAAATAATGCTGGCGTCCAGTTTCCTGCCTGAACCCACCATCTCAATAAGCTTTGCTGTCGCATCTATCATCTGGTTTCCCCTTCCCAGTTATGCCTATCTTTCTTTATGAAGTACTTCTCTAATCATGAATATTTCTATTACTAAAGAGAAAAAATGTTATCATCTATAATCCACTCAAGGGAGCTGATCTGATGCAGGATTCTAGTCCAAAAATCACAACGTTTTTCATGTTCCCCGGTCAAGCAGAGGAAGCCATGCAATATTATACCTCTGTATTTAAGCCGTCTGGTATCATGAGCATTTTTCATCAGGAAGATGGGACCGTGTTACATGCCGTATTCAACCTCAAAGGGCAAACCTTTATGGCCATAGATTATAACCATCAGGACAAACACTCTTTTACTCCAGCTTTATCGCTATTCGTCACTTGTGATTCGGAAGAAGAAATTCATCGTGTGTTTGGTCAGCTATCTCAGGAAGGCCGAGTTTTGATGCCCCTTGAAGCCTCGCCCGTAAGCCAACAGTTTGGCTGGGTCGAAGATAAATACGGTGTTTCATGGCAATTGAATTTGGCAAAAGGGTAATCGACCTATTTTACTTAGCAATACACCATCCTGCATCTTTTTTTGGTATTATTACATGTAGTAGGTGCTAATAAAAGGATGTGTATTTATTGTATACTGCCGATTGTGAAAAATGTTTTGGTTTATGCTGTGTCGCCTTGCCTTATGCCAAATCTGCTGATTTTGCCTTTAACAAGGATGGAGGAACTCCCTGTCAACATCTAAATGCGGATTATCGCTGTGACATTCATAAGAACCTGAGGAATAAAGGCTTGCGAGGCTGTACAGTATATGATTGCTTTGGGGCAGGTCAAAGAATTTCCCAAGTTACATACAACGGAAAAAGCTGGCGAGACGACCCGGCAATAGCTGATGAAATGTTCAATCTATTTCCCATCATGCAGCAGCTTTATGAAATGCTCTATTACCTAAATGAAGCCCTTAGCTTACAAGAAACTCACTCCATCTATACCGAGTTACAAGAAGCAATGGCGAAAACAGAGCAGCTTACGGATCAAGATCGAAAATCCCTCATAGATCTTCATGTACCCACCCATAGGGCGCTAGTCAATGATTTACTTGTACAAACAAGTGAGTTAGTGCGAGAAAAATGTAAGAAAAACATGGAGAACCATAAACTGAGTAAAAAAATCAAAAGTAGAGACCTGATCGGGGCCAATTTAAGAGGCGCTAATCTGAGAGGTGCCAACCTGAGAGGCGTTCTACTGATTGCTGCTGACCTTCGAGAAGCTGATTTGAGCATGACTGACCTTATCGGGGCAGACTTTAGAGATGCTGATTTAAGTGGGGCTAATCTGGAGGGAAGCATCTTTCTTACACAAGCGCAATTAAATTCGGCTAAAGGCAATTGCAAAACCAGGCTGCCCTCGTCTCTAAGCGTTCCCAGCCATTGGCTGCATTAGTTTTATTCGTGAGCAACAATACTTACCTAAACGAAAAAGAAGTAGACCGCCCTCGACAAGGTACCGATCTACTTCTGATATTTTACTGTTCACCCCGTAATTTCACTCGTCCGTTGCATATGGCTCTGTGGTGCTTTCCTGATAAAACAGACTTGATCCTTGCATCCATAATGAATAGTAGATCCTGTATCCTCATAATAACCCAAGTTTTCAAAATTGGCGGGCTTTGTGACCTCAATTAGATTCAGCAAATCCTGCGCAACTTCTGCTATAGAGTCTTTCTCAGTATCTCCCCCTATAGCTGAACCACCCGGCCCCTCGTATGCAGTCAATATCCAGCTTTGCCCAGTCGAATTTGTTGCTTTAATTATGTACCCATATACGATTCCCCTAGTCTCCGGCTTAAAGCTGCATACTGCTCTGCGTTGGTGTCTGAAAATGCTTCTTCCCGGTTGGATTGTACATGCTGATACTGTGGAAGGCTTGAAAATTGTGACTCCGTAAAATCTATAATGTCCTCACCGATGCGATTGTAATAATGCCAGCCACTATCCAGCCATGTCTTCAAAATATCACCGCCAAGCCTGTCCTGAACGACAAGCGCTGTGACACCACATTGTCCGGCGGCAGGATTCTTGGCTGTCCATTTAGAGCTAGACTCCAAAGACCAAGCCTGAAACAACGCCTTTTCTAATTTCAAAATACGGTTTGCATTCAATATACATTTCCCCTTTCACAACCATTCTACATTATCCTAAACTGGACTTACTTATTAAAAGAAAAGACCAACCAAGATCTCCTGGTTAGTCTTCTTCTACATATTTTACCTTTACATTCAAAGAATTTTTTCTATGAGCATGATAGTAGAAAACAAAAATGCTAACTATGCTTTCAAGTGAACTCTTAATACAGGTACATCTGGAGAAGCAGATGGATTATCCAGTATTTCGACATGGCTGATCATATCTTGCCCGTCTGGAACGATTACTGGAGTAATTACAGGTAATCCACCCTGTTGAATTGCATCCAGATCAAATTCCATCAATAATTGCCCTGCTTTAATGCTATCTCCTACTTGGACTTTAGGATTAAATCCCTGTCCTTTGAGGGAAACGGTATTAATGCCGACATGTATCAAAACTTGTACGCCAGATTCATGTTCAATAATGAGAGCGTGTTTGCTTTTCTCCATAACATGAGCAACTTTTCCCGCGAAAGGAGCGGTGACCCTACCCTCAGACGGATGAATAGCGATGCCATCCCCCATAGCTTTTGTCGAGAATGCAGGATCTGGAACCTCTTCCAGGGAAACCACTTTTCCTTTAACCGGCGCTACCATGTCGAATTCTTCAATACGGGGAGCCGCCTTCTTTTTCAACCATTTAAACATAACGATGCCACCTTATTTAGAGATTACATTCATAAACAGCGATAGGAAAAAACTTCATCTTTTTAGGAACCGGTTCCACGAATTAAATAAAAACCGGATTGAAACCGATTTCTATTTGAATTATAGTGAATGCCTTTCCATAATGTCAAGGCGATGATGTTCATAACTTACATGAAAAGGAAGTAGACTACTATTTTATTGTCCGGTACATATTTTATGAGGTCAGAAAACTAACAATTGAAGGCATCATAGAGCTTAAATAGAGATTCCAATTCGGTTCTTCTTACAGGAAAAAGCAGCCTACAGTGGCTGCTTTTCTACAATACTGTTACTTCGTTAATGCTAGGCTTACCCTTCCAGCGCCTGCTTCAATTCCTCAGGCGAAGCGTCCCACCATTCCTGATTATGTGAAATCAGCAGGCTTCTGAGCGCTGCTTTATCTTCGCTGCCGAGATCATCCAGCATGAAACGGCGCTTGAGTGCATAATCCATACGATTAACATGATCGGCAAGAATTTTCCAGCCGCGTTTGGCTTCGTCGTCAATCAGCATCTCGCAGGCCGTCGCGCCACCATACATACGTCCTTCGGGCGTACGGTCCACAGCTACCCATACCAGCCATACCTGGCGTCCGTTCGGTACGTCCTCTTTATTCGTAGAGAACTTGATTCCACGTTCTACTTTACTTTTGGCATGCATGGCACCGACATCAATTTTCGCCTCTCCGCGGTCAATGATGACCGGGGACATGCTATTCAGGTCGATTGAGCCTGCGCCGAAGCCCTTATGTTTACTCTTGCCACTGACAATATTCAGTGCAATCTGCTTTTTGCCGTCCGGTTGATTTTCACTCATGCGTCACTAGACCTCCAATTTCCGTCTTCACACTCATTCTACACTATAAATATTTTAACTAATAATCTCCCGAAAGCAAACATATACATGCTGTAGATGCTTGTCAACGGGAGGTATCCATTGTATGACCCCAGCACGCACCAAAATCGTTTTATTGTCCACACTAGCCCTCGGACTCCTCGCAGGGACGTTATGGTTTGCCTGGCAACCCCAATCGCAATCCGTCTCTCAGTCCGCAGGCAAACCACTATACGGCTCCGAGTCTGAGTCTGCGCTTGCGCCAAATATGGGCAAGCCTCTAGGGGCCAACATCATGCCCGACCTGCCCAAGAACCCTCCACAGCCCGCTTCGGAAATTCTCAGCAAACGGGTGGTGGAATATCACATTGATGTATCTCTGGAAAAAGGACGGGTTTTGCGAGGCACTGAGACACTGACCTGGAAGCATCCGGGTAAGAAAACTGTGAATGATCTGTATCTTCATCTATACCCGAATGCCTTCTCTTCCATGGAAACCACCTTTATGAAAGAATCCGGCGGAAAGCTGCGCGGAGACACCATGCCTAAGGATGGCTTTGGCTCCATGACGCTGACCGAACTAAAAACAGAAGACGGTTTATCTCTCATGCACCGCACTCAATATGTACAACCAGATGACGGTAACGCAAGCGACCGTTCGCTCATAAAGGTGCGTCTACCCAAGCCGGTACGAGGTGGCGAAGAAATCACACTATATATGAAGTTTGAAGTCAAACTGCCTGGCATTTTTGCTCGTATGGGTGCGACAGATGATTTTGTAATGGCTGGACAGTGGTTTCCAAAGCTCAGCGTCTATGAGACTGCAGGACAACGTGGACGCGCCGAAGAGGGCTGGAACCTCCATCAGTACCATGGCAACTCCGAGTTCTATGCCGACTTCGGAATTTACAGTATACGGATTCGGGTGCCTGAAACACACATCGTAGCAGCGACCGGTTTTCCCACCCGTGGTGCAGTACGACAGAACGGCCAAAAAATATATCAATTTTATGCCGATGATGTACACGATTTTGCCTGGTCTGCTTCACCCAACTTTGTAGCCGTAGAAGAACCCTTCTCTTCTACTGAGGTTCCTGGTGTCAAAATCAAGCTCTATCTGGACCCGTCCCATAAGGAACTCAAAGGACGTTACATGAGCGCAGCCAAGGCTGCCCTTTCGTACTACAGCAAATGGTACGGGCCTTATCCATATTCCACTCTATCCATCGTCGTTCCACCCAAAACAGGCAGTGGAGCCGGCGGCATGGAATATCCGACACTCATCACGGCCGCAGCTGCGGACCAACTGAATCCTGGCTATAATCTGGAACGGACGCTGGTTCATGAAATTGGGCATCAATATTTCTACGGAATGGTAGCCAACAATGAATTTGAGGAGCCTTGGCTGGATGAAGGCTTCACCTCCTATGCAGAGGAACGGCTCATGGAACAAGAATATGGGCTTACCCCCAACTTGCCATTACAATCGGGACAGGTAGCTTCCCCACAGCCGCTAAACCGCGAATCCTGGAAGTACGGATCGGCGGCTGAGTATGCGCAAAATGCCTATTCACGAGGTAAATTAGTACTACGAGGTATTGAGCGTCAGGTGGGTATGAAAAAAATGGACCGGATTATGCGGACCTACGTCCAGACTTATCGATTCAAGTATCCGACCTCACAGGATTTTCAACATGTCGTGGAGAGAGTGACCGGACGATCATGGAGCCACTATTTTGAACAATATGTATATGACGGCCAGATGGCGGATTTTTCAGTCGATCGCATCATGAACCACAAGCTGGAGAATGGATACGAAGCAGTCGTGACGCTCAGCAAAAAAGGAGCAGATTATCCCAAAATCCCTGTTCAATTTACCTTCAAGGATGGCACAACGATATTCAAGGCATGGGATGGTGCGGGCAAAAGTACAACTTTCCGACTCAAAAGCGCTTCCCCCGTGTCCTATGTGACTGTAGATCCTCTATACACTATTGCACTGGAGAACAAGCATATTAATAATAGCCTGAAGGCTGAATTGGATGAAAAACAACAAACCCGTTGGAGTGTAAGTGTAACCAAGCTGTTGGAGACACTGCTTGGAAGTCTGTCATGGTGAGGTGTCTATAGATGCGGACTGTTATAAAAGAAGGCTGGGCGCTGGTACGCATACGCTTTTATATCGTTATCATTTTATTTCTGTATCGTCTGCTGTGGGGAGTATTTCTCTATAGGCTGGTACAGTCTGCCGTTATCCCGCTGCTGCTACGTTATCCTGATCAGAGCCAAAACGAACTGGGAAAGACCTTGTTTTGGATGGAGGGCCAGATCGCCTTGATGGACAGCCGGGAAGTACATGTGTACTTGTGGATATTACTAGGGGCGACCGTATTGCGCATACTAATCACTCCCTTCATTAGAGCTGGCATATATCAAAGCCTGCATACCGATGCGTCTGAACCGCAAAGCCTGTCCTTCTTCAAGGGGATGAAACGCCACGGTATGTCATCGCTATTGTATTACATCATCGAGTTGGGTTTGCTGCTGCTTCCCGCCTTTTGGGTGGTACCGAGACTCTATCCTATTGTAGTAGAAACGTTGCAATCTTCCTCTTACCTGCTACATTTGTTGCCCTATGCCATGGGGTGGATAGCTTACGGTTGGGTCATTCGGCAGTGCATCCTGTATATGCAGTTGGGCACTGTCAGTGGTCACACCATACTATCGTCCCTGCTCGCCTTCTTTCGCCAGCTTCTTCCGGCTGTTGGTGTATCCCTGTTGCTCGGTACTTGTGTGTTGCTAGTTTTCGGTCTATTTGGCACCGTGGCGATGATTTGGACGGGTATGTTGGCACTGATTCTCCAGCAATCGTATCATTTTGTTACCAGTCTGGTCAGGCTGTGGCATATCAGTTCGCAGTATCGGCTATGGCACATCGATATCTCCAGCAGAGGCTAACCCCTCACAATATCCTCTCTTCTGCACTTTCAGCTGTCGAAAAAACTTTTTTCTTTCCCGTGCAAACGGCACATAACTGAATACTGTTAACAGAGTCTGTTCCTAGAGCGTTAGGAACAGATTTTTTTTGTAACTTTTTGCGATGAAACATTTGCCAAAGCCTGCTGTCTTTGTTACAATAATCGCAGTGAACTGATAGTAACAACTTTGTAATCTTTATTGTAACCTTTATCTTAAAAACATCGTTGTCGTGAATACTGCTCTCCAAGGTGCACATCTTAAGTTAAGCCTAATTCCTGGCACCTAGGAAGCGGGGGAACCAGTTTGGGTGAATTGATCTCGCAACAGAGTGGTCATAGGGGAACCTTCTACCGAATCCTTAAGCTAACCTCGCAGGCATTGGAAGGGGTATATTTTTTTTGAAGAAGAAGCTAACGATCGCAGCCATGGGTCTCGCCATTGCCTTTACATCTTTTACATTCGGTGGCAGCAGTGCATTTGCAGACTCCAAGATGGACCAGGTCATCCAAGATGCCAAAGGAACGAACTACAGAAGCGGAGGCACTACACTCGAGGGATTCGATTGCTCCGGCTTCACAATGTATGTATTCAACAAACTGGGAATTAAACTGCCGCATCAATCTGGATCACAATTCAAAATGGGTTCTTCTGTATCCCGCGATGAAATGAGACCAGGCGACCTGGTGTTCTTCAACACCACAGGAAGAGGCGTTTCCCATGTAGGTATCTTCGTAGGTGAAGGGAAATTCGCCCACTCCTCGACTTCACGTGGTGTAGTAGTTAGCTCACTGAACGAAAATTATTACGCTAACCGTTATGTCGGTGCAAAAAGAATTATGAGCACAGACGCTTACCATTCTGTAGCTTCAGATATTCCTGATGACGACAACGTAGAATAACTACCGCACAGCAAGCTAACCCTAGCCGCAATTTGATTCTGGCCGGAATCGAATTGCGGTTTTTTATGTCCACTACATCGCAATGATTATCATTACTGACGAACTGACACCTCAAAAGGTTTCAATTTTAGCGAACATCGTCGGTTTTACCGTCACCGCTGGGGAGCATATGAGCAGTAAATCCTTCTTATTGAATGTATACCCGACTTAGGTACGAAATAAACACGCTTGCCATTCTCCTACAACTTGTCTACAATCTGTGGTTAATGATTGAAGTACCTGCATAAGGAGGAATGGAAAAGTGCCGGCCTCAATATCCAACTACCGGATCGTACCGATGGACGAGCATCAAGCGGCTGAAATCTGTGAGTGGCGCTATGATCCCCCCTACAACATATACGGCTGGCTTCCCTGGGAACAAATGAAGGCACTTGAAGTCGAATTTGGAAGTCCCACGCTTCGCCAAGAGCAATATGTTGCGGTCATGGACGAAGAGAATGAGCTGACGGGATTTGCTCAATATTTCCCTATGGTCGGTGTGACCCGGCTGGGTCTTGGAATGCATCCCGAAAGATGCGGACATGGCACAGGCTCCGACTTTGTCCGGGCCATTGCCGAGGAAGCCAGACGGCGTCATCCGCAGAATGAAATTGACCTAGAGGTTCTCACTTGGAATCAGCGGGCTATACGAGCCTACAAGGCAGCTGGATTTGAGCTGACGGATACCTATGAACGCCAGACTCCAGATGGCAGAAAGCCGTTCCATTGTATGGTATATCGTCCTGAACAACAGAATCGGGTTCTATAAATAAGAGCGCCTTCGCTATACAACCGCGATGTTGTAGAGTGAAGGCGCTCTTCATATATACGACAGATCATTACAAACTCAATGACTGCTGCGCATTTTTTCGAAAGCTTCATTATATTGTTGGGCTTCCTTAATATCTACGGCCATAATACCGCCATCGTCCCAGGAGGTCAAACGCAGAGTCACGGTCTTGTAATCAATCGTAATAAATGGATGGTGATTAAATGCCTCAGATATAGCGGCAACTTCATCCACGAAGGCAATTCCTTTCATAAAACTGGAAAAATTATATTTCCGAACGATCCAACGTCCTTCCTCCAGTTCCCAGCCCTCCAGCTTCTCCAGATGTGCTTCAATCTCTTCTTGTGTAAAAGGCATGTTACGAACTCCTCCCCGTTTATACGGAAGCCTTTTAGCCGCTTAAATGCGGCCAAAACTACGATATATTGGTGTACATATTACCACGGCCCCGTTGATAAATCCATAAGACGGTCATCAAATCAATGGGACCGACGTCAGCTCCTCATCCCCGATGAGTACATAGATCCGGTGCTGCTCCGGCTCATAAATCACAACACCGCTGCCTACAGTGATTATAGGTTCTGTGCCCAGTGCATAAAATAAGTCTTCTGCCAAAGCCTCATTGACTTCCTGGCACCCCGCTGGGTCCAGCCTGTCCCAATCTTCTGCTTCCATTTCAAAAAATTCATAGCTATCTGGAATGCGTCCCACAGCCTCTGTCAAATCGTTCAAAATTTGTTCATACTCGCGCCCATGCTTTACTCCCATGCTATTTCCTCCAGTGGTTCAGCGATTCAATACATAATCACTTTATTATACCGGAAATTCGCCCTTAACAAAAAAGAGAGTTTTGTCGATAAATACTATAATCCGTCTCATAATGACGCGCTTGGGGCAAGGACGACCCATGCGGCATGAAAGGATTCAAAATCTATTCTCATGGATGAGGTGTATCATGCAAATTACAACCATTATTGGACTTGTGCTCGGGCTTTTGTCACTGGTCGTCGGGATGATCCTAAAGGGCGCGCCAGTCGTCAATCTGGTCAATAATCCCGCTGCTTACATGATTATTTTCGTCGGAACAGCAGCAAGTATATTCATGGCGTTTCCGATGGATGACATGAAACGGGTGCCAAAGCTGTTTAAAATTATTTTCACCCAGCAGAAATTGCTGGATCGCAAGGAGCTTATCGGTACATTTACCGAATGGGCATCCATTACCCGTCGTGAAGGTCTGCTCGCGCTGGAATCCAAGGTCGAAGAGATCGACGATCCCTTTATGCGCGGCGGTATGCGAATGATTATCGATGGTAATGATCAGGAGTTCGTACGCGATGTTCTGATGGAAGACATTAACGCTACCGAAGATAGACACCGCGCCGGCGCACTAATTTTCTCCCAAGCCGGTATGTACGCTCCAACACTCGGGGTACTTGGTGCGGTTGTAGGTCTGATCGCCGCTCTGGCCGACCTTAGTGACATGGAAAAACTGTCCCATGCCATTGCAGCCGCTTTTATTGCAACGTTGCTCGGTATTTTTACAGGTTATGTCCTATGGCATCCAATGTCCAACAAGCTGAAACGGCTATCCAAAAAAGAAGTGGAACTTAAGTTAATGATGGTCGAAGGTCTGCTTTCCATTCAATCCGGTATCTCGACGATTGCCATCAGCCAGAAGCTAGCAATCTTCCTAACTCCAACCGAACGGGCTTCGATGACCCAGAAGGATGGCGATTCCAGTGAGTAAAAAGAGACATGAACCGCATGAAGAGCATGCTGACGAAAGCTGGCTGTTGCCATATTCCGACTTAATGACCCTTCTGTTGGCTCTTTTCATTGTCTTATTCGGTATGAGCTCGCTCGATGCCAAAAAATTTGAAACTATGGCTCAATCCCTGAGTTCAGCTTTTAGTGGCGGTACTGGCGTGCTGGATCACTCAGCCGCGAATCCGTCGTCACAATCCATGGATATGGGCAAAAATAAAGAAGAGGTATCACAACCCTTAAAATCGAAAGCCACTTCTACCTCTGATCTGCAAAAGCAACTCGCCCAGCGGGAAGAAGAAGATTTAAAGAAGCTTAAAAAGCAAATGGATCAGTATATTCAAAATAACGGCCTGTCCACCCTACTGAACACCAAGTTGAACCAATCCCAGCTGATGATCACCATTAGTGATAATGCCCTATTTTCATCCGGGCAGGCCGAAGTAAAGCCAGAAGCGAGAAAGCTGGCCAAATCCATTTCCAGCATGCTCCAACAGTTTCCTGGTTATGACGTTATCGTATCAGGTCATACGGACAATGTACCTATTTCCAATAGTCAGTTTCCGTCCAACTTTGATTTGAGTGCCAAGCGTTCGCTCAATTTCTTGCGTATTTTGTTGCTCAATCCGCAGCTTGATCCTACCAAGTTTGTATCCATCGGATATGGCGAGTATCGACCATTGGCAGGCAATCAAACTGGAGCAGGACGTGCCAAAAACCGTCGTGTCGAAATTTCCGTTCTTCGCAAATATCAGAACGGTACACAAGTTATTAGTCCTACCTCAAGCTCGAATGAAGGTTGATCATGAATATGTTATATGAACAAAGGCACCGCCGCATTTTTTATGCAGCTGGTGCCTTTTGATTTAGTGATTCCTGTTGTCTAGCCCTGCCATATAGGAGAACCCAGCGCTGAAGGCTATAAGAAGGCCTCTGGCCTTAGCTAAGCGTATAATCAAGCATCTGGCCCAGTTCCAGCTTTTCAGCCTCTGTTAAATCGCGCCAGGCGCCTTTCTGAAGGGACCCCAATCGAATATTCATGATTCGCAAGCGCTGCAGTTTTTTAACTTCATAACCGAAGGCAGCACACATACGTCGGATCTGACGATTTTTCCCTTCTGTCAGAATAATACGGAATACATACTCAGATACACGTGTTACCTCACAGGGCAGCGTCCGATGACCGAGTATCTTCACACCGCTGGACATCCCCTGCAAAAAGGATGGAGTGACCGGACGATCCACTGTTACGATATATTCTTTCTCATGCTTGCCTTCTGCCCGTAAAATCTTATTCACAATGTCCCCATCATTGGTCAATAAAATGAGACCTTCCGAATCCTTATCCAAGCGTCCAATTGGGAATATCCGTTGCGGGTGCCCCACAAAATCGACAATATTGCCTCTAATGTGACTCTCTGTCGTGCTAGTAATGCCGACTGGCTTGTTCAATGCAATATAGACGTGATCGGACTTATCGCGCAGTGGCTTGCCGTTCACACGGACATCATCGCCTTCTTCCGCTTGACTGCCCAGCACGGCCACTTCGCCGTTAATCGTCACGCGGCCGCTCTCTACCAGCTTGTCCGCCTCCCGGCGCGAGCAAAAGCCAGTTTCGCTGATAAATTTGTTAATGCGCAACCTGTGTACCCTCCATTTCTACGAACACACTTCCTCCTGCCCCCAGCCCGTTACTCGGGCTTGGCAATCGGAAGCTGCACGAGGGCGGTTGTTCCCTCTCCCTCTATGCTTTCAATATCCAGTGTGCCTTTATGGCTCTGTATAATACGCTGGCTGACCATAAGCCCTAGTCCTGTACCTGTTTCTTTGTTTGTGAAAAAAGGTTCTCCCAGCTTGGATAGCATTTCTGCAGGAATACCCGTACCCTGGTCCCGTATGAAGATTTTAACGCTTTCTCCCTCTAAGAACAAATGAATTGTGATGATGCCGCCTTTACTCATAGCCTCCATGCTATTTTTAAGTAAATTAATGAATACCTGTTTTAACTGATTTTCTTCAGCATATACCAAGGCAGGCTCGTCCGTAACCTGAAGGTTGAATACAATACCCAACAGATGCGCCTGGCTATCTAGCAAAGAAATAACATCACTCACAATATAACGAACATCTTTTTTCTGAAAATGTACTGCCTGTGGCTTTGCCAATATTAAAAACTCGCTAACGATCAAATTGATGCGATCCAGCTCAGACATCATAATATCGTTGTGTTTCATATTCAACACTTGATTTTGCTGCTGTAGTTGTAGGAAGCCACGTAGCGTGGTTAATGGATTACGAATCTCATGCGCCACGCCTGCCGCCAGTTGTCCTACGGTTGTCAGCTTCTCTGATCTACGTAGCAGTTCCTCCATCCGGTTACGCCCTGTGATATCACGCGAGACACAGATAAAGCCTAAGATTTCGCCTTGTTCATCCAGAATAGGTGAAGTACTCATACTAATCTCTACTGTACTTCCATCCTTACGCATTCGTAGGGTCTCGCTTGATACGATGCTTTCTCCCTGAAGCAGGCTCTCCTTCTGAAATTCATACTCCTCCTGTTGCTGCGGAGGCACAAACTCCAGCTTACGGCCAACCAATTCTTTCTTGGTCCACCCGTACAAAGCTTCGAAGGCATGGTTGACCCGAACAACACGATCCTCCTGATCGGTTACATGAATCGCATCTGCCGTCTGATTAATAACCGATTCTAGATGCTCCTTTACAGAACGGTTTTCTTCATACATTTGTTCAAGTCTTCTCGTATACATCCCCAAGTTGTAGGCCATCGCATTGATGCGCTCACCCAGCTGTGCAAGCTCATGGCCGCCCTTAATTTCTAGCCGTGTATCAAAATGGCCGTCAGCCATCTCGTTCACTTTTCCCAATATCGACTGAATCGGACGGACAAATAGGCTGGCGAGCACGTAGCTTCCAATGATCACAACCTCCAATAGAACAATGGAAATAGCAACTAAACTGATTAATTGCTTGGATATAACAGAAGCGATTGTATCATAATTCATGACAATACGAATGACATAGGAATCACGGTTTGTCGGATAAAAAGGTATGTAACTGACAAGCACCCGTTCGCCTTTAATATAGCAATCTTGTACGATACTCTCTCCCGAAAGGATCGCCCTGGACACAGCCAAACGATCCTCAGGCACTCTCGTTAGTTGATACGTGCCGAATTGGATCGGTTCGTTGTACATGTAGTAGTGTTTTCGATCGTTACCGTTCTTGTCCATCGTAGCGCCACCAAAGGTTGCGGGGTTGATTCCTGTTATCTCCAAAATGCGATAATCCACTTGCTGAGTCTGCTTCACAATCTCAGCTGGGCTCAGGATAGGTATAAAATCCTGGACTGAAGTATCCTGGAAGGATATTCGAATTAAGTAGTTACGTTTTTGATCATAATAAAATCCCCATTTATTAATATGTGAGGAACCTGAATCTGTGTAATCAAAAGAACTGGTCCAAAAATGATCCAGGTTCTGACCATGCGCCATGGCCACCTGTCCATGTTTATATAATTGGTCAACTGCATTTTTCCAATATCCCATTAATGGATCGGATGACGTTAGCTCTTTAGGATTCGAAGATTTGACAACCTTATATCCCTGTCCATCTCGGATCATCAAAGAGATATTAATATCCCTGTGGAGTGTAGCTATCTGTTGTAGCTGTTCCTGCTGGATATTACGAATATCAGGATCGAGCTGATTGGCAGCCAACGTAGCAGAAAGCCACAGATTATATCCGAGCTGCTTGTCAACGGCCTCCCAGCTATGTCGGGTTTGTTCGATAGCTCCTCCGATGATTTTAGCCGTCAGAACCATTTTGGTTTCACTGTCACTTCTTAGATTTTCGTGGGTCGTGTAGTAATTGAGTGCGATGTTTAACAATAGGATAAACAGGACCGACCCCGACAAAATGATCGTTATTCTGATTTTTATCGACACACTGATTTCTCACCTCTTGCCGTATGCTGGCGATTACTGGCAATTGCTAACTCAATGATACCGTAATAGTGCCTGGGATACCAGCATTTACATTTACCGGATATACATAAATACACATCCTGTGAACAATGTTGTCAATAGGCGAGCATTTACCTACAATGTATTAAGATAATCATCCACATATAGTCCACAAATACACAGATGTTATTATAAACTGTGGATAAATCTGTGGACAAGTATGGTGTTATCCACAATTTTATTCACATCATGTTAACAACGGAATACTTGTTCGTTGGATAATTCCGCGTTTGAAAGGAGCATTTTCCCAGTGACCATTATGGATCACGCCTATTGGATGAGAGAAGCCATTCAGGAAGCGTACAAGGCAGAAGCGTTGGGTGAAGTCCCCATCGGAGCTGTCATTGTAAAAGATAATGAAATCATCGGTCGCGGCTACAATTTGCGCGAGACCGACACCGACCCAACTGCACATGCAGAGATGGTTGCCATCCGGCAGGCCAGTGAGCATTTGGGCGCTTGGCGCCTGCTGGATTGCAGGCTGTATGTCACTTTGGAGCCGTGTCCGATGTGCGCTGGAGCCATTGTGCAATCACGCGTCCCCCATCTAATATACGGCACCACAGATCCCAAGGCGGGTTGTGCAGGCACGCTAATGAATTTATTGCAGGAGCCTCGGTTCAATCATTGTACAGAAGTAACCCGCGGTGTACTTCAGGAGGAATGTGCCTCCATGCTAACAAACTTTTTTCGGCAGCTCCGGCAAAAAAGAGCGGCTGCCAAATTGTCTCCTCCTTCATCTCCATCCTGAGGAGGAAAAGTCCAAAGCTCTTCATCTCACTGCTAATTCCGCGTGAAAGGAGATCACCTTATGCCTATGAGCTTGTATAATACGCCTCAAGGTATCTTTTTACGTCCCCTAAGCTTGGAGGATGGCGAAGCCCTTCTCGCCCTTAGACTTCGAAATAGGGACTCTCATGCGCCCTATGAGCCACTGTATGAGGATTCATTTTTCACTCTACAGAAACAACAGGATTACATCCGTGAGAGATTGCGTCAAGCGGAAGAAGATCGAGGGTACTTGTTTGGTATCTTTCTCTTAGAAAAAGAACGGCTGATAGGTTACATCTCCATTTCCAATCTGGTGCGCGGAGTTGGACAATTCGCCGACGTCGGCTATATGATGGATCAACATGAGCAGGGTAAGGGACATATGACGGCCGCTTTAAAGTTGATCATACAGTATGCCTTCCGTGCCTTATCTCTACATCGTCTCCAAGCAGGTACCCTTCTGCATAATGATCGCTCACAACGTGTATTACAGAAGTGTGGCTTTCAACCGGAAGGTATTGCTCGCAAGCTGGTACAGATTCAGGGCGAATGGCAGGATCATCAGATGTTCGGGATTCTAGCTGAAGATGATGTGTGACGAATCTGAACAACTGCACGGAGGACAACTTAATCATGAACAAAAAAACCGCCCGGCCTATGCCGAGCGGTTTTCTTACATCACATTCGAAGAAATGATGTTTGTAATCCTGTCATCCTCTGTTTAAGGAGATACAGTTTGCATTTTTTGTTGTAGTTGTTCGATAGTGAGGACTTGGTCCGCTGTTGGAATCCCCACTTTAAATGATGCTTTTTCATTGATTTTGCTGTATTGCGAATAGCCTGTTACAGACAACTTCACATTATCTTTCGTAGAAGGATCATTCACTTCCACGTTCGCATTCAGATCTTGATACACAGGAACGTTATCCTTGTTCAAAGCAGTGTTAATGTCAAACTGTTTCACTGTCAAATAGTTCTTCAACTCATCCAGCTTTTTGCTAACTTCGCTGGTGTTGGATTGCAGTTCTTTTTTCGCTTCAGCCAGTTCTTCCTTCTTCACTTGAAGCATGCCAGCATATTCGTCTTTAGACATTATATCCAAGACCTTAGGAAGCGCCTTAGTGATAAATGTATTGGTCGCTTGCTTCACGTTATCGTTCGTGATTTTAAACTGAACCACTTGTTTAGCTTCAACGCCTTGTGGCAATTTAGCATCTTTAGGATCAATATCAAAGAAATACGTAGCTTGATCATACTCGCCCATGATCGCAGCAATCACTTCGTTCGCAAATTTCTGAGATTTTTCCTGATCCATGGTTGCAGGGTTAAATTCTTGTCCCGTTTGTTTAGCCAGTTCTTGTGGATCAATGAGCAGGAATTTACCTACAACATCCTGTGGAAGCGGGTAAAATGGAATATTAGGAATTTTAACGTACAATTTATCTTTAGTCATTACCATTGGAATCGTAAAGCTAGTAGAAAGATCACCCTTCAAATGAATGCCAAGCGTCATTTCAGATTGGAAAGGCTCCTTTTGGTATACGCCATCCAGTGTAATATCAGCATTTTTCAGCATGCTAGTTACCATTGCACTTTGCTCAGCTGGCACAGAAGCGGAGGTAATTGTCAGTTCCTTAACGGTAAATTGACTTTTGGATTCATAGGAATTCAACTTCATCGCATTTGCTGTGCCAGTCGTAACAGCTTCCTTCGGTTCTAACTTCTTGCTACAACCTACCAGCGCTACCGTCATTAGCAACACCATAGTGAGGACCAAGACGGATAATTTTTTACTCATTGTGTAGATTCTCTCCTCTCATAATTAACCCCTTTTTTTATGCTAACAAAAAAATACACACCCTCTATTTTAACTCATATTCATAAACGGCGAAACACTTATTGGAAAATTTTCTTGCAATAAGCACAAAGACACCCTGGCTCTCTAACCAGGGTGTACTATACTTCTTAATATTTTTAGGAGAAAAGTCTGACTGCTTATGAACCTTGTCTGTTATGGTGATCCACGTGATTGCGCTGTTTCACCTTCTTGGAACCGGATAACGGCTCTTGTTGATGACTACGCTCACGCTTTTCGTTACTTCCACCAGAATCCTGAGCCTCGGGAACAGGAACAGCTCTAGGTTTGCCCATTTACGCATCCTCCATTCTCAGTCTAAATTATTGGCACATCAACGAATCCGTTTATTACCATTTAAAATAGGACTATAGATGGTTCAGATCTTCCGTTTTATCGTGATTCAGTGAATCCTGATGACGACGATCATTACGATCCTGCTGCACTTGCTGTGCCTGATGACTATTGACTGGACGTTGTTCCAAATCATCGACAATGTTGGACAGGTTTTTATCCAATCCGTTTTTGGCCTTGGTCATGTAACCTTCCTCCTCATTCCTTCATGACTACGAGTGCGTTAATGACTGTAATGTTTGGGCGCATTGGTGAATGTGCCGCGTATAATCGGACACCAGCTGCTGAATGATATCTGTTCGTTCATCCACAGACCGTCCGTCACGCTCTACATCGACTAAGCTAACCTGTACCTCCCGAGAATCTACATACGTACATGCAAAGTTAAAGGAGTACATTTGTCGGCCTTCTACCTCGATATGGATTCGTATAGCCCGGTTATCAGCTTCATCTGCCTGTACCTGTGATTTATCCCCTGAATTCAAAAGAATCGGCAGTTGTTCCTGCCAGGCCTCTACCAGCTTTTGCTGATCTACTGTCATTTCTCGATTCATGCCAGCACCTCCACATCTGATAACGTGTGAAAAAAACAGGTTTTTTATACAACAAAAAAGCCATTCTTCACGATTCCTGATCATTAGCATATAGAGCCTAATGTACCAGCTATCAGATTCGAATGGCTTGGTTTTATTTAGAATATGGCGGAGAGGATGGGATTCGAACCCATGTGAGCTTGCACTCTAACGGTTTTCAAGACCGCCCCGTTATGACCGCTTCGGTACCTCTCCAGGTGGTAAATGGATAAAGCTGCTTCCCTCTATTAAACAACTCAGGCGCAACAAAATTATTTTACCACAGAATTTTTAAGAATGCAAGGCTTACTGTTTAGGAGTTATAACCTCAATGCCTCGCATGTATGAACGTAGCACTTCGGGAATCACAATGCTTCCGTCCTCTTGCTGATAGTTCTCCAAAATAGCAGCTACAGTCCGTCCTACAGCCAATCCTGAACCGTTCAGTGTATGTACAAATTCAGGCTTTGCCTTCGCATCTGGACGAAACCGGATGTTTGCACGACGCGCTTGGAAGTCTTCAGTGTTGGAACAGGAAGAAATCTCACGGTACATGCCGCTCTCCGGCAACCATACTTCCAGATCGTACGTTTTGGCAGACGTAAAACCCATATCTCCTGTGCAAAGTGCCAGAACCCGATATGGAAGTCCGAGCAGCTGCAAAACACGCTCAGCGTTATTCGTCATTTTCTCTAATTCTTCATAAGAGGTATCTGGGTGAACCAGCTTGAGCATTTCCACCTTATTGAATTGATGCTGACGAATCAAGCCACGTGTATCACGCCCTGCTGATCCTGCCTCTGAGCGAAAGCAAGAGCTGTATGCCACATAATATTTAGGAAGCTGATCTGCATTCATAATCTCTTCACGGTGGTAGTTCGTTACCGGAACTTCGGCCGTAGGAATAAGATAATACTCGGTATCACGCAGTTTAAACAGATCCTCTTCAAACTTCGGAAGCTGACCCGTTCCGTACAGACTGTCCCGATTTACAATGTATGGAGGTAGCATTTCTTCATAACCATGCTCACTGCTGTGCAGATCCATCATAAAGTTGATTAGCGCACGTTCCAATCGCGCTCCCAGTCCCTTATAGAACGTAAAACGAGAACCCGTCACCTTAGCTGCAGCCTCAAAATCAAGAATATCTAGATCCTGAGCCAACTCCCAATGCGCTTTGGGTGTAAAAGAAAACTCGCGCGGCTCCGACCAGCGACGAATTTCCACATTATCCTCTTCCGAAGCGCCTACAGGCACAGTCTCATTAGGGATATTAGGAATCGACATCACCAGTTCGTCGATCTGAACTTCCAGTTCCCGCACTTGCTCATCCAATTCTTTAATACGATCGGAGACCTGGCGCATTTCAGCAATAAGATCATCCGCATTTTCCTTATTCTTCTTCAACTTGGCTACTTCACCAGATACGACATTCCGACGATTTTTGAGTCCTTCACTTTCCTGAAGCAACTCACGACGGCTTACATCCAGATCTGTAAAACCATTAATCAGATCCAGAGATTTACCTCTGTTCTGTAAAGCTTTCTCAACCCGACCAAGCTCATTACGCAAAATCTTTATATCTAACACAGGTGATCCCTCCTACACTACAAACCTGACTTTCCGCTATCCGCGGACCATATCCACAAAATACTGATGTAACCGGTAATCGTCTGTTAATTCCGGATGGAAGGATGAAGCCAGCAGATGACCCTGACGGGCTGCTACAATCTCGCCGTTATACTCAGACAGCACATCTACTCCCATTCCGACAGATTGTATTAAAGGCGCGCGTATAAACACCGCACGAACCGGCTCCTCAATCCCTTTAATGTTCAAGTCAGTTTCAAAGCTTTCTCGTTGGCGACCAAAGGCATTACGCGATACTGTAATATCCATGAGTCCCAAATGTGCTTCTTCCTGACCTTGAATCGTCTTGGCCAGTACAATCAATCCCGCGCAAGTGCCAAATACAGGCTTCCCTTGATTGGAAAATTGGCGTATAGCCTCTATAAAATCATACTTGCGCATTAGCTTACCGATAGTGGTGCTTTCACCACCGGGAATGATAAGACCGGACAGCTCATCGAGCTGTTCGATCTTCTTCACTGCTATACCTTCAGCACCCGCACGTTCAACACTTCGTATATGCTCAGCTACAGCGCCTTGCAGCGACAATACACCTATTTTCATGCTGGTCCCTTCTTTCTTACCAACCACGATCTTGCATGCGCTCATGCGATGCCAGTTTGGAAATTTCAATGCCTTTCATAGGAGTCCCCAAATTCTTGGACACTTCTGCAATCAGCTTGTAATCCGTATAATGAGTGGTCGCTTCCACAATGGCCCGCGCAAATTTCTCAGGACTATCCGACTTGAAGATACCAGAACCTACAAATACACCATCAGCGCCTAAATGCATCATCAACGCAGCATCTGCAGGTGTTGCTACACCGCCCGCTGCGAAGTTAACCACTGGAAGCTTACCAAGCTCATGCACTTCCAACAGCAGCTCATAAGCAACTCCGAGGTTTTTCGCTTCTGCATACAGCTCGTCCTTCGACAGGTTTTGCACCTTGCGAATTTGACCATTGATAAAACGCATGTGACGAACAGCCTCAACAATATTTCCAGTTCCCGGTTCACCCTTTGTACGGATCATAGATGCGCCTTCACCGATACGACGCAATGCTTCCCCTAGATCCTTTGCTCCACAAACAAATGGAACGGTGAACTCCCGCTTATCGATATGGAATACCTCATCCGCAGGTGTCAATACTTCGCTCTCATCGAGGTAGTCAACACCTAGAGATTCCAGTACCTTTGCCTCAACAAAGTGACCAATACGAGCCTTAGCCATAACAGGAATAGAAACAACCTTCATTACCTCTTCCACAATCGTAGGGTCAGCCATGCGAGCAACCCCACCCGCTGCACGGATATCCGAAGGCACTCGTTCAAGAGCCATTACGGCTGTAGCGCCTGCTGCCTCAGCAATTTTAGCCTGTTCAGCGTTCATGACATCCATGATTACGCCGCCTTTTTGCATCTCTGCCATACCTCTTTTTACACGCGAAGTTCCCGTTTCCATGTCGTTGCCTCCTGTAAGGGTTACGTTTAGATTTCTAACTTAAGATTTTACCGTACGAACGCCAAATACACAATCATTTCAAGTTGCAAAATAAGTAATGCAGAACAGGTTAGACCGGTTAGCGTTTCATCTTTAGAAGAGATTTTTAATTCCCTGGAACAAATCGCCGAAGAAATCACCAATTGCCCGGAAAAGCATTCGGAACCAACCGCCCTCTTCTACTGCTGTAGTTGTAACCAAATCAACAGTTTTCGTCTGGCCTTTATCCACGCCATCCGTTTTGTATGTGTACGTAATCGTTCCGACTTTTGCCCCTTGCTTCAAAGGTGCCACGAGAGAGCTTGCTGGTGTTATATTCGTTGTAAAGGTTACCTTAGGATTGCTCGCACCCTTAGGCACGATAAAACTTACTGCATCTTTTGTGACGATCGGCACTTCTGTTTCCGTACCTTTGGTCACAGGCACATTCTCAACACCTTTAACCACCGTCTTTGGAGCAACAACCTGCTTCACTTCAAAGTTATCAAAGCCATAGTTCAGCACTTTAGCCGTCTCTGTAAAACGGTGTGCATCAGAGTCAGCGCCCATAACTACACTGATGAGACGCATTCCATTACGTTCAGCCGTACCTGTAAAACAGTTTCCAGCATTAGCCGTATGACCTGTTTTCATTCCGTCTAAACCTGGATAAGCGAATTTTCTAAAGTTAGTAATATTTTTGTTCGCTTCCAGCATCCAGTTATAGTTAATAATCGGTGCTTTATCGGTTGGACGGAATTTGTACGATTGAATTGTGGTAAACCGTGTATAATCTGGATGGTCCTTAATGATGTAACCTGCTAGAGTAGCTGCGTCTCTCGCAGTCATCACAGTTTCCCGGTCTGTGTCCGGTTGAAACCCTGCAGGCATATCCTTGCGATCCAAACCAGTCGAGTTGATAAAATACGTATTTTTCATACCCATTTTCTGAGCTGTTTCATTCATTAGTTTCACAAAATCCTGCTCGGTTCCAGATACGCGTTCAGCAAGAGCTACTGTTGCATCATTGGCAGAACCTACTGCCATGGCAATATAAAGCTCTTCTACCGTATGTTGATCCCCTTGAGCCAAAAAAATACGTGATCCGATACTCTTAGAAGCATTCTCGTTCACTGTAACCTTATCCGTCCACTTAAGTTTGCCTTGCTTAACCTGCTCCGCTACGATGTACTCTGTCATCATTTTGGTCATACTGGCTGGCGGGAGCGGCTCATCTGGATTCATAGAGAGCAAAACCTGCCCAGTGGAAGGCTCAATCAAAATAGCTGAACGAAGTGCCAGACTAGGGGGGTTAATAGAACCTGTTCCCGTGATATTCGTTGCCTCTGTTGCCGCTCCAGCAGCAAAAGTAGCCACGCTTGAATCGAAATTTCCTACAACAGGTAAGGCTGACATATACATCATATTAAGCACCATGACTGCAGTCACACTCTTTTTAATCATGCTGCGTTTATTATTTTTCTTAAAATTGTTCGCTTTCAAATGAATACAAACTCCTCTCGTACCTCAACCCGAACCGCTATGCTATGTATAACGAGACGGTGGTTACAGCCTTTACTTGGCCAAAGAATTAATGTTTTAGTATTATACAGTTTAGTGTCATTTCGTTTCCTAAGATATAGCTTGTCATGAGCATTCTGTGCCCGAATCTTCTTAACTGGTAGGAATCGTCCAAAATACCTAAGCGTCCTAATTCATCAATAACCTCATGAGAAGGCGGACACTTGTCTATTCTATCACAGGGGTATCTCTAAAAAAAGACAGGCAGAGCGAAATGCGCTCTGCCTGTCGTCAAGTCTATTACAGCCGAACTTTATAGAGAGTAGTTTGGTGCTTCTTTCGTAATCTGCACATCATGCGGATGGCTTTCGCGCAGACCTGCACCTGTAATACGGATAAAGCTTGTATCGTTTCGAAGCTCCTCAATATTAGCAGTACCACAATATCCCATACCGGAGCGAAGACCGCCCAACAGCTGGTGAACAGTGTCGGAAAGTGGCCCTTTATAAGCAACGCGTCCCTCAATACCTTCCGGCACCAATTTCTTGTCGTCATCTTGGAAATAACGATCTTTACTACCTTGCTTCATCGCAGCCATAGAGCCCATACCACGATATACTTTGAAGCGACGTCCTTGATAAATTTCCGACTCGCCTGGGCTCTCTTCCGTACCTGCAAAAAGACTTCCCAGCATTACTGCAGAGGCCCCTGCCGCAATGGCCTTTGTAATTTCACCAGAGTATTTAATACCGCCATCTGCAATAATCGGAATATTATATTCACGTGCTACTGTTGCACAATCATAAATAGCTGTTATTTGTGGAACACCAATCCCTGCGATTACGCGTGTTGTACAGATAGAGCCTGGACCAATACCGACCTTAACGACCGATGCTCCTGCTTCAATCAATTCGCGCGTTCCGTCACCTGTAGCTACATTACCTGCTACAATCGTCAGATCAGGATATGTTTTACGCAACTCGCGGACTGCTTCAATAATGTTAATATGATGTCCATGAGCGGAATCCACAACAATCAAATCCACACCAGCTTTTACAAGTGCATCAGTCCGTTCAAACGTATCCTTGGAAATGCCGACAGCCGCACCGACCAGAAGACGCCCTTGTGCATCCTTCGCTGCGTTCGGAAATTGAATAGCTTTCTCAATATCTTTGATGGTGATCAAACCTTTGAGGTAGTTCCCTTCATCGACCAGTGGAAGCTTTTCAATTTTATGCTTTTGCAAAATGACTTCCGCTTCCTGTAAAGTCGTGCCTACTGGTGCAGTTACCAGTTCTTCCTTCGTCATGACTTCACTAATTTTAAGATCAAAGTCGTGAATAAAGCGAAGATCACGGTTAGTAATAATACCCACCAATTTGTTCTCTTCGTTTACAACAGGCACACCGGAAATACGATATTTACCCATAACGGCCTCAGCATCGGATACCAAGTGATCCGGAGTCAATGAGAATGGATTGGTGATAACACCGCTCTCTGAGCGCTTAACCCGATCTACCTCTACCGCTTGCTGCTCAATCGACATATTTTTATGAATAACACCAATACCGCCCTCACGAGCCATCGCAATTGCTAGCACTGCCTCAGTAACAGTATCCATACCAGCACTCATTAAAGGAATGTTCAGCTTCACGTTATCACTCAAACGAGTTGCTACGCTTACTTCTTTGGGCAGTACCACCGACTTACGAGGTACCAGCAAAACATCGTCAAAGGTAAGGCCTTCCTTACCGAATTTATCTTCCCACACCAAGATGATCCTCCTTCAAAATGTTTAGTCTGTATTGGTCTTGTTGTCTGTCCGACATGGACAAATCAAGGCTCTCTGAAAATATATTATTGCAATCTTAGCAAAGCGGTATAGGGGTGTCAAGCCTTCATCAACAGCCCTAACCCGTAGTATTTCCCTGTACAAACAACTGTACTCCTACGAAGGACAACTATTATAAACAAACGGCTTTAAAGATACCTCTCTACTTACAAAAGCATATTTCACTTTGAGTAAGCAACAGAGGAATAAGAATATAAATAAATTCACTTATATACAAAAAAGGATCATGATCTTCTTGAGATCATGATCCTTTTTACTTGTTGCTTGGCGGCGTCCTACTCTCCCAGGACCCTGCGGTCCAAGTACCATCGGCGCTGGAGGGCTTAACGGTCGTGTTCGGGATGGGTACGTGTGGAACCCCTCCGCTATCGCCACCAAACATGAATTTGCCTCGCAAATTCCTTCGTAAGGTTATTCGGTTCATCACAGATTCTGTGAATGAATCGCCATACGCTTGTCGTATGTACTTCTACATACCTTCAAGGTTACACCCTGAAAACTGGATCCGAAACTCATTGCGTCTTATCTTAGGATAAGCCCTCGACCGATTAGTATTGGTCAGCTCCATGCATTACTGCACTTCCACCCCCAACCTATCTACCTCGTCGTCTTCAAGGGGTCTTACTAATTGGGAAATCTCATCTTGAGGGGGGCTTCACGCTTAGATGCTTTCAGCGCTTATCCCTTCCGTACATAGCTACCCAGCGGTGCTCCTGGCGGAACAACTGGTACACCAGCGGTACGTCCATCCCGGTCCTCTCGTACTAAGGACAGCTCCTCTCAAATTTCCTACGCCCACGACAGATAGGGACCGAACTGTCTCACGACGTTCTGAACCCAGCTCGCGTACCGCTTTAATGGGCGAACAGCCCAACCCTTGGGACCTACTTCAGCCCCAGGATGCGATGAGCCGACATCGAGGTGCCAAACCTCCCCGTCGATGTGGACTCTTGGGGGAGATAAGCCTGTTATCCCCAGGGTAGCTTTTATCCGTTGAGCGATGGCCCTTCCATGCGGTACCACCGGATCACTAAGCCCGACTTTCGTCCCTGCTCGACTTGTAGGTCTCGCAGTCAAGCTCCCTTCTGCCTTTGCACTCTTCGAATGATTTCCAACCATTCTGAGGGAACCTTGGGGCGCCTCCGTTACTCTTTAGGAGGCGACCGCCCCAGTCAAACTGCCCACCTGACACTGTCCTCGTACCGGATTACGGTACCAAGTTAGAACCTAGATACGATCAGGGTGGTATCCCAAGGATGCCTCCCCTCAAGCTGGCGCTCAAAGTTCTACGGCTCCCACCTATCCTGTACAGATCGTACCCAAATTCAATATCAAGCTGCAGTAAAGCTCCATGGGGTCTTTCCGTCTTGTCGCGGGTAACCTGCATCTTCACAGGTATTAAAATTTCACCGGATCTCTCGTTGAGACAGCGCCCAAGTCGTTACGCCATTCGTGCGGGTCAGAATTTACCTGACAAGGAATTTCGCTACCTTAGGACCGTTATAGTTACGGCCGCCGTTTACTGGGGCTTCGGTTCATAGCTTCGCCCGAAGGCTTACCACTCCCCTTAACCTTCCAGCACCGGGCAGGCGTCAGCCCGTATACTTCGCCTTGCGGCTTCGCACAGACCTGTGTTTTTGCTAAACAGTCGCTTGGGCCTTTTCACTGCGGCCCCCTCGGGCTATTCACCCTACCGAGGCACCCCTTCTCCCGAAGTTACGGGGTCATTTTGCCGAGTTCCTTAACGAGAGTTCTTCCGCGCGCCTTAGAATTCTCTTCTCGCCTACCTGTGTCGGTTTGCGGTACGGGCACCTTCTCCTGGCTAGAGGCTTTTCTTGGCAGTCTGAGATCATGACCTTCGCTACTATAATTTTCGCTCCCCATCACAGCCCAGCCTTACGATGTGCGGATTTGCCTACACATCAGCCTCACTGCTTAGACGGACATCCATCAGTCCGCGTCACTACCCTACTGCGTCACCCCATCGCTCATAACGGATTACGGTGGTACAGGAATTTCGACCTGTTGTCCTTCGACTACGCCTATCGGCCTCGCCTTAGGTCCCGACTTACCCTGAGCGGACGAACCTTCCTCAGGAACCCTTAGGCTTTCGGCGGATCTGATTCTCACAGATCTTTTCGTTACTCATACCGGCATTCTCACTTGAATGCAGTCCAGCGCTCCTTCCGGTACACCTTCAACCCGCATTCAACGCTCCCCTACCCCTGATGCAAGCATCAAGCCATAGCTTCGGTGGTGTGTTTAGCCCCGTTACATTTTCGGCGCAGAGTCACTCGACCAGTGAGCTATTACGCACTCTTTCAATGGTGGCTGCTTCTAAGCCAACATCCTGGTTGTCTGTGCAACTCCACATCCTTTCCCACTTAACACACACTTGGGGACCTTAGCTGATGGTCTGGGCTGTTTCCCTTTCGACAATGGATCTTAGCACTCACTGTCTGACTCCCGGAACTAAATCTATGGCATTCGGAGTTTGACTGAGCTTGGTAACCCTTGCGGGCCCCGCACCCAATCAGTGCTCTACCTCCACGATTCTTTTTTCCGAGGCTAGCCCTAAAGCTATTTCGGGGAGAACCAGCTATCTCCGGGTTCGATTGGAATTTCTCCGCTACCCCCACCTCATCCCCGCATTTTTCAACATGCGTGGGTTCGGGCCTCCAGTGCGTGTTACCGCACCTTCACCCTGGACAGGGGTAGATCACCCGGTTTCGGGTCTACGTCCACGTACTCATTCGCCCTATTCAGACTCGCTTTCGCTGCGGCTTCAGCTCTTCACCTTAACCTTGCACGGGAACGTAACTCGCCGGTTCATTCTACAAAAGGCACGCCATCACCCATAGATCGGGCTCTGACTTCTTGTAAGCACACGGTTTCAGGATCTATTTCACTCCCCTTCCGGGGTGCTTTTCACCTTTCCCTCACGGTACTGCTTCACTATCGGTCGCCAGGGAGTATTTAGCCTTGGCAGATGGTCCTGCCGGATTCATACGGGGTTTCACGTGCCCCGCACTACTCGGGATCCGTCTCGGAGGGAACAAGTTTTGA
>NZ_CP049783.1:1755000-1852500 GCF_015710975.1 Paenibacillus polymyxa
CGGAATTAGAGTATATCATTCTGGATTTTTAAATGCAAGTTTTTTTATTAAATTGTTTTCACACCTATATGTTTGTAGCTGGGCCCTAGGCTTTTGTTCAAATGGTTCCTAGATTGTATATTCATTTTTTCTTTAATATTGATGATTTGACAAACAAAGGATGGGTATAAATGATAAGGAACGCCCGCGCCATTCCCCTCAGCCTTTAATAGTGAAAAGGTAGATACTACGGAATTCCAACTTAATGTTTACATGAAAGTTCATCATGAACCAACCACACCAAAGCAATTTTACCTCATATGAAATAGATGTTGTGAATTGAATAATGACCTTATAGAGGAGTAGATGTTATATGAAACAACGAAGGCTGACCTGGACGAAAGTTGTGTTTTGGGTTATCTCTTGCTTACTGCTTGTTGTTATCTCTGGATTTGTGTATGAGTGGATTGCATCCAAACATGATAAGTCGCAACATCCTCCTCTGGGGAGAATGGTCGACGCTGGAGGTTATCGTCTCCATATTCATAAAATGGGTGCCGGCTCTCCAACGATAGTGCTTGAATCAGGGAGCGGGGAAAGTAGCCTTTCTTGGAGAGATATTCCCGAGAAGCTATCATCCTTTGCCACCGTTGTATCCTATGATCGGGCAGGCTATGCATGGAGCGAAGAGGCAAATACTCCACGTACCGGCGAAAACATCGTTCGGGAGCTTCATACCGCTCTAAAAAATGCAGACATCCAAGCTCCATATATCCTTGTAGGCCATTCCCTCGGAGGGATGTACTCAAGACTCTATGCACAGACGTACAGAGACGAAGTCGCAGGATTGGTTCTGGTGGATGCTAGGCCTGAGAATGATGCCCGGCGGACAAATAAGATCTATGCCAAAGAACGGCCTAAGGTCAATCCCTCGCCGCTCATATCCATTCTCCTAGAAAGATCGGGGGCTTTTCGTCTGTTCCCCAACTTAATGCTAAACGGTCGGGTGGAGTATCGAGATAGAAAATCTTTCGTGAACATTGTTGCTTCCCCCAAGTACTTTCGCTCTGTTGCCGAGGAGGGTGATCTGGCGAGCACTACCGAAGATGCCATACGCGGCCAGCATTTGGGCAACCTCCCTGTACGCGTAATTGCCCGAGGCATTCAGCAAAATTTGACTCAGTTCGGTATAAGTAAGCGTGGAAATGATCAGATCGAACAAAGCTGGCAAATCGGGCAGCGCGAGATGCTCCACATCTCTAACAACAGCAAGCTTATTGTCGCCAAAAAGAGCGAACATATGATTATCCATGATCAACCTGAGCTCGTCATTCAAGTCATCCGTGATCTCATCTCCAATATCCATTATTCTCGGTCAACCATTGCTAAAACAAACACTGATCATTAAGGGCACTACTCTCTGCATGTTGCGGATTTCATAAAATAAAAAGGACGCCCGGGTTCCTTTATAAAGGAACCCGGGCGTCTTTGTTGCCCACTACTATTCTGGTTGATTGATATTAAGACAAAATAGGCTTGTTTTTAGATGAGGCTTCTGCAATTTTACCAAGTATCTGTCTCAGTACTTTAGCATTCTCTCCAACAAAACCGGAATCAAGCAGCACATCGTGCGTTCCGATGACCCCGTATTCTTTGTATTGGCCAAGTGTTGCCTGTTGCCATAACAATTTATCTAATGATGTATCCGGACCAACACTATCATCCTCTGCAATCATAGCATGGATATTCGCATGAACTTCACCTGCGTTAATAAGCTCATCGCGGTAGCTGGAGTAAACCAACATTTTGTCCATGACTCGCTCCCTGTCGGCTGGATCGGCCAGGAATGCTTTGTACTGCTCCCTAATGCTGTCCAGCACCGTCTCGACAATCTCTTCAAGCTCCTCAGGTGTCGATTCATCCTTGGACATCTTTCTCATAGCATCTACCATAATAATGTCCCCAACATGGTAACCTCGGCTTTCCATGGCTTTAGCTACCTCAAAGGCAAGATTTCCTCCAAGTGAGTATCCCAAGAATATATATGGACCCTCTGCTTGAATATCTACGATGGCATCGATGTATCGATCCAACATATCTTGACCCTGGAAACGGTCGCCGATAAATTCCATCCCGTACACCTCGCAAAGCCCATCCAGCTCCTTGGCCATCTCATAGTACCCCAGAGAGTGACCTACCCGAGGAGGGAAGCAAAATACTTTAAGCGTTCCTTTTCCTGGGAAGTGGATAATTTCCATTTCTTGTTCATCGGCAGCAGTTGTTGCCTGCAGCTTGAAAATTTCATGCGCCATTTCTTCCACAGTCGGCAGATTAAATACGGCTTGAAGTGGGAGATGAACACCCATACTGGACGAGATCCTTTGGATCAAGCCCAATACTTTCAGGGAATGACCGCCAAGTTCGAAGAATTGATCCCTGATCCCGATTTCCTGTACTCCGAGCACCTCGGACCAAATCTTAGCAAGCTCTACTTCTGTCTGCGTACGCGGCGCGATATACTCGGCTGTGCTCCGCAGAAGTGTTTCCGGTGCCGGTAGCGCTTTGCGATCCAATTTGCCATTCGGATTCAGCGGCATTTGCCCCAACTGCACGAAAGCAGATGGAATCATGTAGCTTGGCAGCTCGCTGGCCAGTGCCTCGCGTAGTACGCCCGCTGCGAGCGCCTCCTCGGCCACAAAGTATGCACAAAGCTGAGTACTTCCGCTGGAGTCAGCCAGTGCTAGAACAACCGCTTCCTGCACCGATGGTACCTTCAGAATTTGTGCTTCCACTTCTCCCAGCTCAATGCGGTAACCGCGGATTTTTACCTGGTGATCAATCCGTCCCAAGTACTCAATATTCCCGTCAGGCAACCACCGAGCCAAATCGCCCGTTCGGTAAATCCGTTCACCCGACTTGTACGGATGAGGAATGAACTTCTCTGCTGTCAGTTCCGGCTGATTGAAATACCCTCTCGCTACCCCTTCACCTGCAATGCAGAGTTCCCCCGGCACACCTACTGGGGATACCTGAGAAGCGCTATCCATCATCCATACTTGGACGTTAGCGTACGGTTTGCCGATAGGCACATGCGTTAGAGTCGCAGTCTCACGACTCGTTGTATATCGAGTCGCATATACAGCCGCCTCCGTAGGACCGTAGATGTTCTCCAGTACGGCATAAGGAGACACTTTATAGTACTCTTCCACAAGTTTGGCAGGCAGCGTCTCGCCGCAGGCAAACAGATATTTCAGAGTAAGGAATCCTTGGGTACTGCTTTCTTTCAAATATTGAACGAGCACACTGAGCATCGAAGGTACCAAATTAAGATGCGTGATTCGGTTCGCATCCACAGCCTCCAGCAGTGCGACCGGATCTTTGTCCACGCCCTGCGGTAGGATCACGAGCGTCCCCTGTCCAAAGAACCAACAGAACAGCTCCGGTACGGAGAAGTCAAAGGTGAATGTCGTTTTGAGCAGGAATCGGTCACCTGCCAACATAGGATATTCAGCTTCCAACTGACTCAGTGTATGGACGGCGGAGCGATGCTCAATCATTACACCTTTCGGCTTGCCGGTTGAACCCGACGTGTAAATGATATACGCCAGATGTTCTGGTCCTGCAATTGGCTCCAGATTGGAGTCATCCGCATGATACGCCTGCGGATCATCCAGTGCCAGGATCGTGCCAGTGAATGGGAAACGATCCTTGAGATGGCTCTTCGTCAGCAGAAGCTTCGCTCCCGAATCCTCCAGCATGTGGTGAATACGATCCTCAGGGAATTCCGGATCAATCGGAACATAAGCGCCGCCCGCTTTTAGAATGGCATGGATACCTATGATCATCTCAAGCGAACGCTCGACCATGATGCCGACTGGCTGATCTGGTCTGACCCCTTGCGCGCGGAGCGTACGTGCGAGGCGGTTGGCCTGCTGATGAAGTTCTCCGTAGGTAAGCTCCGTTTCGCCGAAAATAAGTGCTGTATGATCCGGTGTGAGTGCAGCTTTTTCCTCAAATATGCCGTGAAGGGTCTTCTCACGCGGATAAGGAGCTGCTGTGTCTCCCCATACCTCTATAATTTGTGATTTCTCTTCTGGCGTTATCAGCTCCAGCTCATCAATACGGATAGCAGGTTGTACAGATACGTTTGTCAGAATTTTCGTCAAGTGCCCTTGAATCCGTTCCACGCTCTCCCGGTCATAGACACGGGCATTATAACGATACAAGAACTCCAGACTACGTCCCGGCAGCACAATGAGGTTAAAATCATAATTTGTCTGTTCAAACATCTGAACATCCGTAATTTTGTATTCAGCCTCATCATTGGCAATTTTCTCTTCCATATGCTCTTCTACCGGGTAATTCTCAAATACCATGATATGGGAAATCAAATCTTGCTTTTGTTCGCTCTGTGCCTGAATCTCATAGAGCGGATAGGAATCATAAGCATGCCCAGCCAAATATAATTCCTGCTGTCTCTTCATCACATGAGAGAACGTTTCGCTTCCTTCGGCCTGAACTCGAACTGGAACTGTATTAATGAAGAGACCGATCATGCTTTCGATGCCTGGAATCTCGGCAGGTCTCCCCGAAACCACACTTCCGAAGACGACATCCTGACTTCTATTGTAGCGTTGCAATACGATTCCCCAAGCAGCTTGCATCAGCGTGTTCATCGTCACTTGATGCTGTTTGGCCACTTGTTCCAAGCGCTCAGTCAAATCTGCATCCAACGTGAATACCAGCTTCTCCGACACGTAGGCTTCTGCTTTTGCCGATGGCTGTGTGATGGCCTGTGGCAGCTTCGTCTGCTGCTCGTAGCCTTCCAGATACCCTCTCCAGTAGGAGGATGCCTCTTCCTCGCCTTGTTTCTCTAACCATTGAATGTACTGGCTGTACGATGCTGCTACAGGAAGTTCAGGCTCCCTTTGCTCACGCAGAGCTCCGTACGTTTCAAACACTTCCTGGAGCACAAGAGGCATACACCAGCCATCCAAAATGATGTGATGAGAGCTCCACAATAGATGGTAGTGCTCTTTTGCAGTACGTAGAATAGCAACACGCAGCAAGGCTTCATTCGCAAGATCAAAACCTCTCGCTTTGTCCTGGTCCATATAAGCTGCAAGACGCGTTTCCATTTCGCCCGGTTCCAGCTCATGCAATTCCTCGTATACGAAATCGCATGCTCTTTCTTTGAACACAATCTGTATAGGGAAGTCGCCCCATCCAGCATGGAAATTCGTTCTCAGTATGGCATGCCGTTTCATCAGATGCTGTAAGCTGCGTTTGAAATCCTCAGGATAGAATACTCCCTGAATTTCAAATGTGGCCTGCTCAAAGTAGACCTCTGAATGAGGCTCCAGCAAGCTGTGGAACAGCATTCCCTTTTGCATCGGTGTCAGTTTATACACATTTTCAATGCTACCGATGTGCCGTGTCTGCTCTTCCAGCTCCTCGATTTCCTCCAAGCTGATATCGTTAAGGAGTACATCGCTTGGTGTAAGCTCGGTTCTATCCTTGCGTGCACAGTGTCCAATGACTTCACTGAGACGTTCCTTCAAGATACCGGCAAACTTTTCTACCGAATCCACATGGAACTGTTGATGGTTATAGCTGACCGAAAGCTGAAGCTGTCCTTCGGTAATCAGTCCATTAATATTCAAGGCCTGATGCTGCACCATCTCCTCACTGACCTCAGTTCCTGCTGAGTAAGGCGATACCTCCATCGTTCCCTCTGCAAGATCCTGGTCAAACTGCCCCAGGTAGTTGAAGGTAATCTCCGGTTCTGCCGAGAAGGAGGAGCCAGTGGATACGTCACTCAAATATTTCAAAATACCATATCCTACACCTTTGTTCGGGATACGACGCAGGCCTTCCTTAATACGCTTGATTCTGGCGCCGATCTCCATTTCGCCTCCCATCTCAAGGGCGACAGGATACTGACTTGTAAACCAGCCTATTGTGCGAGTGATATCTAATTCCGGTACAACAGGCTCCCGTCCATGTCCTTCGAGCACGATGCCTACACGTTCGATCCCTGTCCACTCGTGAACAGCCATACCTAGGGCCGTCAAGAGCAGATCGTTAACTTCCGTATTGTAAGCGCGATTCGCCTCTTTCAGGAACTGCTCTGTCTCTTCTGGCGACCATGTTACCGTAACAGCCTCGGTGTCTTTTATGAGAAGAGCGCCGTCTACCTTGTCTTTTGGAAGAAGGGCAAATCCCTCTCCTTCTACCTCTGCCCAAAAACTACGTTCTTGTTTAGCCGCCGGGCTGTTGGCATATTGCGTAATCCCATCAACCCATGCCCGGTACGAATCTGTCTTTTGTGGGAGCTTGACCGCTTCTCCACGTGCTGCTTGTTCGTAGCCTTCCTGCAAGTCCTCAAAGAGAATACGCCAGGATACGCCATCCACAGCCAAATGATGAATAACGATCAACAAATGTTCGCCTTCCGCACAGCGGAACAAACCTAGTCTAAAGAGAGGCCCATCCTCCAGAGAGATGCTGCGCTGAATGGCTTCTGCACCAGCTTCTATTGCCAAAGCCGGGTCTTTTTCATCCTGCAAATCGTGGATTTGGAGGCTATACAGCTCACCTTCGCCCAAACTGCGGTTCCACGCTTCTACTCCGTGCTCTCCTTGGCGGAATACCAGTCGCAGCGCATCATGGTGTTCTGCAATTTTTTGAATAACCTTGGCGAGCGCATCGGTATTAAAGCCTTCGCGTCGGTACAGCATGACCGACTGATTAAAGTGATGTAGATCCTTTGACTGCTCTTCGAAAAATCTGCGCTGGGCAGGTCCCAGTTTTACCGTTCCGTGTACCTCGCCCTGATCTGCAATTCGGCTGACTGCGCTAACACGCTGAGCCAGTTCCGCAATTGTTGGATAGCTGAATAAATTCTTCATCTCCAGTTTGTAGCCTGCGTGGAGAAGTCTTGATGAAACCTGAATCGATTTGATCGAGTCGCCTCCAAGTTCAAAGAAATTATCATGCATGCCAACAAGCGGTACGCCGAGCACACCTTGCCAAATCGAAGCCAAAATATTCTCCACATCCGTCCGCGGAGCAGCAAAGGCGGCTCCTGCTTTCACACCCAAGTTTGGTTCAGGCAGTGCCTTACGATCCAGCTTGCCATTTGGTGTCAAAGGCATTACGTCCATTTGGACAAAGTAAGACGGAATCATATATGCAGGCAGCTCGGCAGACAGTTCATTTCTCAGCTCGCTGACAGACATTTCCCGATCAGCTACAAAGTAAGCACATAGAGACTTCTGTCCATTGGCGTCTGCCCACGCAACAACGAGAGCTTCCTCCACAAGTGGCATATCCAGCAACTTGGCCTCAATCTCACCAAGCTCAATACGATAGCCCCGTATTTTAACTTGATGGTCAATACGCCCAATGTACTCAATGTCTCCATTAGGAAGGCGACGAGCCAAATCTCCGGTCCGATACATATTTCCTTCCGCAGCGAACGGATCCCTAATGAATTTTTCTGCGGTAAGATCCGGACGATTCAGGTATCCACGGGCTACTCCGTCCCCGGCGATGTACATTTCGCCCTCCACACCTAACGGTACAAGACGAAGCTGTTCATCCAGGATATGAATGTATATGTTGTCGGACGGCAATCCAATCGGTACAGATTCCCGTGTATCCTTCGCAGGATCGTACAGGTGAATCATGCAGCCAACGACGGTTTCGGTTGGGCCGTATTCATTGTAAATTTTGATGTTGCCGCCAAAGAGATCGGTAATCGTTTTGGACAAATGAGTGGTCAGATTCTCTCCACCCACAATAAGCTGCTGAATACGACTCTCCGCTGGAATGGTCATGTCTTTTATGAGACTGAGATGCGTCGGCGTCAGCTTGAGAATATCGACCGCATTTTCGCGCAAAATATGCTGAACGACCTCTGCCTTATCTATACCATCATAAATCCGTACTATTCCTCCGTTTATTAACGGAGTAAACATTGATGTCATCGTCAAGTCAAACGAAATGGATGAGTACAGCGGGAAGTCCGTTGGTTGCCCTGCACAATAGACCTTATTGGCCCACCAGATGTAGTTCACGATCCCTTTATGGTTAATCATGGTTCCCTTCGGATTCCCTGTTGTACCTGAGGTATAGATTAAATACACTAGGTCGTTTCCTCTTACAGGAATATTAGGATTATCCACTCCGGTTCCGTAGATGTGCGGAGAATCCAATTCCATAACCATTCCCTCAAAGGAGGCCAGCTTCGTCAGGTGGCTCTGTGTGAGCAGAATCTCAGCGCCGGAGTCCTTCAGAATATACTGAATCCGCTCCTGCGGATATTCAGGATCAATCGGTACATAGGCTCCGCCCGCTTTGAGTACACCCATGATGGCAACCAGCAGTTCCACTGACCGATCCGCCAACAGACCCACTACTTGTTCACTCCGCAGTCCCTGGTCTATCAAGGTCGAAGCCAGTCTGTTCGCCCGCTCGTTCAACTCCCGATACGTGATCTGGATATCGCCGCTTACTGCTGCGATCTTATCTGGCGTACGGACAACCTGTTCCTCAAACAAGGTATGCAGACCCTGATCACTTGGATAGGCATGAGCCTTGCCACCCCAGTCAAGCAGCTTCGTCCGTTCCTCCGGTGTTACAATCTCCAGCTCCTGTATCGTCGCTTGTGGACGAGTAGCTACCTGATCGAGCATTTGCAACAAATGTCCTCCGATTCGCGCAATGCTTTCTTGCTCATAGACCGAAGCGTTGTAGCGAATGCAGACCTTAATGTCCTCGCCTGGAATGACAACGAGGTTAAAGTCATAGTTGGTTTGCTCAAACATGGCGAAGTTGGCGACTTCGAGATTGTCCTCTGTGTGATTACCCGACTGTTCTACCTGTTCGTCGAGCGGATAATTTTCAAAGATCATAATATGAGAAATCAGGTCTTGCTTTTGGGTTGTTTTCCCCTGAATCTCATACAGCGGATAGGTGTCGTAGGCACGACCAGCCAACGAATGTGCCTGTGTACGTTTCATCACCTCGACAAAGGCCTCGTCTTTGGATGACTGTACGCGGATAGGTACTGTATTAATAAACAGACCCACCATATTCTCGATCCCTGCAATCTCAGCAGGTCTACCTGATACAACGCCACCGAAAACAACATCCGAGCTGGCATTGTAATGTTGGAGAATCAGGCCCCAGGCTGTCTGCATGAGTGTGTTGACGGTCACATGATTGCGCTTCGCGACAACATCCATTTTATGGGTCAAGGACGCGCCCAAATGGAGAACATGCTCATTCAGAACGTAACCCTCTACTTTAGCTTGAGATTTCGTTTTAGCTTCCGGCAATACAGTATTACCGTCATAGTCTTCGAGATATTGGCTCCAATATGTTGAAGACTCTTGATCATCCTGTGCATCAAGCCATTCTATATAACGGCTGTAGGGCTGAGCCGGTGGTAGTACAGGCTGTACTTGCTGACGCAGGGCAGAATAATAATCGAACAGCTCCTGTGTAATAATCGGGATGCACCAGCCATCCATGACAATATGATGGAAGCTCCACAATACAAGGTGGCTTTGTTCCTTTTGCATGACAGTCACTCGCATCAGCGGATCTTCTGACAAGCTGAATCCCTTAGCCATATCTTCAGTAGTATAAGCCTGAATTTGGGCTTCTTGCTCCTGCAACGTACCGGCACGCAAATCTACGTAGTTCAGAGGGATTGGCCGTTGCTTAAAGACAACTTGCAGCGGTACATCAGTGATATTGTTGTAAAAGCCGGTACGCAATATGGCATGTCGTTGCGCCAAAGCCTGGAAGCTCTCGAAGAAGATATCTACATCGAAGCTGCCACGTAGCTCAAACGTTGCCTGCTCAAAGTATGAAGAGGAGTCCGGCTCCAGCAAGCTGTGGAAGAGCATGCCCTTCTGCATTGCCGTTAGCTTGTACACATCCTCAATCTCTCCAATATGGGCCGTTTGGGCTGTGAGTCGATCAAGCTGCTCCAGGGTCAGTCCTTGGAACAGAACATCACTCGGCGTAAGCTGCGAACGCTCCTGAGTCACACAATGCTGGATGACCTCGCTAAGACTTGACTGTAATAATTCAGCAAAATGACTTACCGTCTCCTTACGGTACTGCCTGTTGCTGTACGTAATCGTCAGTGATAGCTGGCCTTCGGCAATCATGCCATTCACATCCAGAGCATATTGCTGTGGTGTGTGATCACTGAGCGCCTTACCGACTGAATGTGTAGACAGGCTAAGAGCATTGCCTTCCAAATCCTGATCAAACTGTCCAAGGTAGTTGAAGGAAACCTCCGGTTCTACGCTGAATCGAGTACCTTTTTCCGGTGCCATATACTTCAGCAGACCGTAGCCGATGCCTTTGTGCGGAACTTCTCGCAAATTCTCCTTGATGCGCTTGATTTGGGCAGATACTTCCTGCCCACCTTGCAGGTTCAGCAGAACAGGGTATTGGGTGGTGAACCAGCCCACGGTGCGGGTAATATCCAGATCTGGTACGATCATTTCCCGGCCATGCCCTTCAAGGTTAACCAAAATCTGTTCCATGCCTGTCCAGCGCTGAATAGCTGCTCCCAGCGCAGTCAAGAGCAAATCATTCGTCTCCGTATGATAAGCCCGGTTTGCTTGTCGCAACAGCAGGTCTGTTTCTTCAGCAGACCACGTTACCGTAACCGACTCGGTATCCCGAATGGTGCCCGGTTCCTGATCCTCATCCTTTGGCAGTGGAGCCAGCATCGTCTCCTCAATCTGCTGCCAGTATGAACGTTCCTCGTCCAGGGCAGGGCCTGCTGCATACTTCGCCGCTTGCTCGGACCATACAAGATACGAATCGGTCTTTTGCGGAAGAACAATCGCTTTTCCATTCAATGCCTGCTCGTATCCTGTTGCAATGTCTTCAAACAGGATGCGCCAGGATACGCCGTCAACCAAGAGGTGATGAATGACAATCAACAAATGATCGCCATCATTACAATGGAACAAGCCTAGCTTGAACAGAGGGCCGTCTTCCAAGTGGAAGCTTGCCTGGATGGCATCGGCCTGGGCTTGAACAGCAGCTGCCTGGTCTTCTACCTGTCTCATATCGACGATGTCCAATGTGTAGAGTTCGCCTTCGTCAATTCCCCGATTCCAAGCTGCATATCCAGCTTCTGTAGACCGGAAAACCATACGTAGCGCGTCATGATGAATCGCAACTTGGTCCATTGTCAACCGGAGTGCAGCCTCATCAAAGCCGTCTTTCCGATGGAGCATGACAGCATGATTGTAATGATGTGGCTCCGCTGTGTGACGTTCAAAGAACCAGCGCTGAATTGGCATTAACTCCGCTGCACCTTTGATTTCACCCTGCTCTGCTGTGCGTCCGGCTACTTGAAGATACGGGCTTAGCTCAGCAATTGTCGGATATTTGAAGAGATCCTTCATCTCTAATTTATATCCTAATTGGAACAATCTAGAGGACACCTGAATCGCCTTAATGGAGTCACCACCCAGATCGAAGAAGTGATCATGGATGCCGACCTGCTGTGCTCCTAACACACCTTGCCATACAGAAGCCAAAGCTTCCTCAGCTGTGTTCCTCGGCGCTTCATAAACCGCTCCAGTCTGCACATTGGTCTCAGGAGCTGGAAGTGCTTTGCGATCCAGCTTACCATTTGGTGTCAACGGCATCTGTTCCAATTGCATGAAGTAAGACGGAATCATATAAGCCGGCAGCTCAGCAGCCAAGGCTTTTCTCAATTCGCCTACTGTCAGCATCTGATCGGCAGTGAAATAGCCCACCAGTACTTTTTGTCCACTTCCATCCTCCCGGGCAAGCACAACGGCCTCCCTCACAGACGGAGCATGGAGCAACTTCGCCTCCACTTCTCCCAGTTCGATACGGTAACCCCGGATTTTAACCTGATGGTCAATCCGTCCCAAATACTCCATGCTGCCATCCGGCAACCAGCGTGCCAAGTCACCTGAGCGGTACATGCGCTCGCCCGCTTCAAACGGATGAGCTACAAACTTCTCTGCCGTCAATTCCGGTCGGTTCAGTTAGCCACGCGCCAGGCCTTCGCCCGCCACATAGAGTTCACCCGGAATGCCAATCGGTTGTGGACGGCGTTGTTCATCCAGAATGTACGCACGTAGTGTCGGAATCGGGATACCGATATTGCTGCGGCCCTGTCCAATTTCCAGTTCCGTAATTTCCTTATACGTTACATGCACGGTCGTTTCCGTGATGCCATACATGTTGATGAGCTGTACTTGCGGATATTTCGCTCTCCAGTCCTTGAGCAAGGCCGGGCTTAATGCCTCCCCGCCGAAGATAATCATGCGAAGACTCAATTCTGCAGCGCGATGACTAAGTTCTTCTTGTAGTAACTGATAGAAGTATGTTGGCGTCTGGTTCAACACGGTAACCTTCTGGTCCTTAAGCAACTGCAAGAAACGCTCTGGGCTCTTCGCAGTAAGCGATGGAACGATGACCAGACGACCTCCGTTCAGCAATGCCCCGTACATCTCCCATACGGAGAAGTCGAAACAGAATGAATGGAACAGCGTCCACGTATCCTGAGGACCGAAATCAAACATATTTTTATCATTAAAGAGCAAGCGGACTACATTTTTGTGCTCGATCAGCGTTCCCTTTGGCTTGCCTGTCGTACCCGATGTGTAGATAACGTAGGCAAGATGATTCGGTCCAGCCGTAGGCTCCAGATTTGAGACATCTTCCTTGTAGGAAGCCGCCTCGTCCAGATTAACAATGTCCCCGGTGAAGGAGATACGTGTCTCCAGATGCGCTTGTGCCAGCAGCAGCTTGGCTCCCGAATCCTCAAGCATAAAGCGAATGCGGTCCTCTGGATATTCAGGGTCGACAGGGACATAAGCCCCGCCCGCCTTCAAGATGGCCAAAATCCCAACGACCATTTCAAGGGAACGATCCGCCATGATTCCAACCAAACCGTCTGGTTGCAGACCACGCTCGCGGAGCGTTCTGGCAAGTCCATTGGCCCGCTCATTCAGCTCGCTATAGGACAAGGTTGCCTCTTCACATACGACCGCTACTGCATCCGGATTACGGACAGCCTGTTCCTCGAACAGTGCATGAATCGTTTGGTCACGAGGATAATCTGCTTTGGCTTCGTCCGCATCTTTCATCAGCATCGACTTTTCCTGCGGTGTCACGATATCAAGGGATGACAACGACAATCCCGGATTGGCGATAGCTTCCTGAATAAGCTGTACAAAGTGGCCTGCCATCCGCTCAGCGGTCTCCCGCTTGTAGATTGCAGTCGCGTATTCCAACGTGCAGTTCAATGCCCCATCCGCTTCACTCACTGTCAGCGTGAGGTCGAACTTGGCAGCAGGATGGCCCTGATCGTAAGGAGTGAAACGCAATCCCTCTATTTCTTGTTCTCCCTGCTCGATATTTTGCAGAACAAACATAGTATCAAATAGTGGGTTACGACTCAGGTCACGCTGAAGCTCCAGCTTCTCTACCAGCTCCTCGAACGGATAATCCTGATTTTCATAGGCCCGCAGTGCTGTTTCCTTCACTTCCTTCAAGTAAGCCTCGAAGGACTTTTCGCCCTCTGGATAAGTACGCAGTGCCACTGTGCCTACGAACATACCGATGAGTCCTTCGAGTGTGGCATGGGATCTTCCCGCCACTGGTGAACCTACAATGACATCTTCCTGCCCCGTGTACTTGTGCAAGAGCGTCGTATAGGCTGCCAGCAGCACCATGAACAGCGTAGAACCTGTTCGGGTAGCCAGCTCCTGGAGTGAAGCGCTCAGAGAAGCATCAATCTGGAAGTCAATCCGATCTCCCGCAAAGCTTCGTACCGCAGGACGAACTTCATCTACTGGTAAATCCAGCACTGGCAAGCTTCCGCGGAATGCATCCAGCCAGTAAGCTTCCTGGGCTTTGAGACGCTCGCTTCCGAGCTGCTCTTGCTGCCATACCGCATAGTCTGTGTACTGGATCTGCAACGCAGGCAATACGTCCTCTTCTTGGTAGAAGTGAAGGAACTCTTCTATGAGAATATTCATAGAAACCCCATCCGAGACAATATGATGCATATCGAACAACAGTAAATGGCGCTCGTGTGCAATTCGAATGAGACCTACCCGCAGCAATGGTGCTTCGCCAAGGTCAAAAGGATGAACAAACTGCTGAAGGGCAGCTTCTGACTCTGTCTCGCTCAACTCCGCATATTCCACCGTAAACGGAACATCCGGTAGGATCTGCTGTACAGGTTCACCGTTAACAGTCACAAAACGGGTTCGCAGTGAACCATGACGATGAATCAGACGACGGAATGCCTGCTCCAGTCGTTCCCGATTCAGGGCTCCCTCAACCATAAGAATACCTGGCATATTGTAGCTCAGCTCTCCGCCTTCCAGCTGGCTAAGGATAAACAGCCGTTTTTGGGCTGAGGACAATGGGTAGTGCTCTCGCGCTCCCGCTGTAGGAATTTCTTCAAAATTCAGCGGTGTATAGCCCTCAATGGCACGAGCCAAGCCTTCAATGGTAGGCGACTCGAACACTTCTCTTAGGCTAATCTCACGGTTCATCTCCTTACGAATTCGTGAGACTAGCAGAGCTGCACGCAGTGAATGGCCTCCAAAATGGAAGAAATTATCCTTTACTCCCGCGCTCTCTACACCCAGCACCTCTTGCCAGATTTCGGCTAATTGAATTTCTACAGGTGTCTGTGGAGCCTCAGATGAAGCAACTGCCCATCCTTGCTCACCCTGCAGCGCTTTTCGATCTATTTTTCCGTTCGACGTCAGAGGCATGTCCTCCAGTTGTACGAAGCGGGAAGGGATCATATATCCAGGTAACATCTCCGACAGAACTGCCCGGAGCTCCGATACCTCAAGCTTCTGAGCAGCTACAAAGTAAGCGACTAGATCTTTGTAGCCATCCTCACTTTCCACAGCCAAGGCCACGACTTCCTGAACGAACGGCACTCTGAGCATGTGTGCTTCGACCTCGCCCAGCTCGATCCGATAGCCACGAATTTTGACTTGGTGATCTATCCGACCTAAGTACTCGATAGTTCCATCTGGTAACCAACGAACCAAATCACCCGTCCGATACATACGCTCTCCTGGAGTAAACGGATTGTCCACGAACTTCTCATCCATTAACGCAGGCTGGTTATGATAGCCCCGGGCTAACCCGATACCTGAAATGCATAGCTCTCCAGCTACGCCGACAGGCAGCACTCTGAAATGGTCATCCAAGATATACACACGATGGTTAGCAATGGGTTGTCCAATGGACACCCGTTCCATCGTTTCTTCACTGTCCGGGACAGTCCACATTGTGGTGCATACAGAATCCTCTGTTGGGCCATAGCCATTGAAGTACTGTACGTGCTTCCTCCATTTTTCGATCAACTCGACCGATGTGGCCGATCCGGCGGTTAGCAGGCATCGCAGTGCTGGCAGGCGCTCCGGCTCAAGGTGAATAATGTAAGCTGGTGGCAGAGTCGCTATCGTAATTGCCTTGCTGTTCATGAACTGCTCGAACAGGGCATGATCTAAAATATCTTGCGTAGAAGGAATGCATAGAGTAGCCCCGTGGCTCAGTGCCGTTATAATCTCGGAAACCGATGCATCGAACGACAGACTTGCAAACTGAACGATCCGATCCTGCGGTGTAACTTCGAAGAGTCCCCGATATACGTCCGACAGATTTCGTAGTCCGCGGTGCTCTACTAACACGCCCTTAGGCTGACCCGTCGTGCCCGAAGTATAGATCACGTAAGCCAGGTCATCAGAGTTGGCCGTATCCTTCAAATTCGATTCATCGGCATCATAGGTCGACGGTTCTTCCAGCAACAGGACATTTCCCATCCAGTCTATATGCTCCAAAAGATGCGCTTGGGCAAGGATCATCTTCGTCCCCGAATCTTCGAGCATGTAGTTGATTCGCTCTTTCGGATACTCTGGATCCATTGGAACGTAGGCGCCCCCGGCTTTCATAATGCCGTACATCCCAACGATCATATCCGTTGACCGTTCAACAAGCAGCCCCACCAGGTCTCCCGTCTTGATTCCCTCAGCACGCAGTCTTCTCGCCAATCCATTGGCTTTTGCGTTCAGCTCGGCATAGGTCAGCATCTCGTTCTCAAACAGAATGGCAGTCGCGTCCGGCGTTCGAGCCGCCTGTTCCTCCAACAGCCCGTGAAACGTGGTACGGTGTTTGGAGCTGGCTTCCGTTTCTCCCCATACGCTCAGAATCTGTTCTCTCTCCTGCGGCGTAACCAATTCCAGAGCATCCACGGAAATTGCAGGATTCTCCACAATTTGTTCCATGAGGTGAAACAAGTGACTCTTGATTTGTTCAATCGTGGCTGAATCATAGACGAGCGCATTGTATTGGAACAACAATCTCATCTCTTTGCCCGGTAGAACAATTAAGTTAAAATCGTAATTCGTTTGTTCAAGAAGCTCCGCTTCCTCAATCTCAAAGGCAGCCTCGCCATCTCCTAGACGCTCTACTTCCTCTTCCACAGGATAATTCTCAAATACCATAATATGTGAGATTAGATCCTGCTTTTGGTCCGTCTGAGCCTGAATTTCAAACAACGGGTAGGTGTCATACATATGAGAAGCCATATATTGCTCCTGCTGTTGCTTCATCAGGACTGTGAAGGGGAGATGTCCTTCCGTCTTCACACGAACTGGAATTGTATTAATGAACAAACCGATCATCCGGTCAATTCCCGGAATTTCAGCCGGTCTGCCTGACACTACACTTCCATATACAACATCCCGACTACCGTTATAGCGTTGAAGCGCAACGCCCCAGATGGACTGCAGCAATATATTCATCGTGACATGAGCATCTCTGGCCACCTTTTCCAGACGTTCAGTCAATTCCCTGCTGACAGGATAGTTCAGCTTTTCTGCTACATAGCCTTCTCCTTTGACTGCTCCACCGACTTGAGGTAAAAGCGTCTGTTGCTCATAACCGGCCAGATATCGGCTCCAATAGTCGGCCGCAGCTGCTTCATCCTGCTGTTCCAGCCATTCAATATATCGGCTATACGGCTGGACCTCTGCCAGCTGAGGCTCTCTTCCTTCCAGGAGGGCAAAATAGTGTTCAAACACCTCCTGTGTAATTAATGGAACACACCATCCATCCATGACGATGTGGTGGAAGCTCCACAAGAGACGGAAGCTCTCTTCATCTGTTTGCAAAATCGATACACGGAGAAGCTCATCTTCAGCCAGGTTGAAGCCCTGTGCTTTGTCCTCAGCGGCAAATGTCTTTAGATAAGCTTCACGCTGTGGTGCATTCATCTCACGCAGGTCTTCATACACCAGTTTGGCGCCTCTGTGCCGAAATACGACTTGTAAAGGCTCACTGCCCCAACCACTGTAGAAGTTCGTGCGCAGAATGGCATGACGCTCCACCACTGCATCCAGACTATGTCCGAAAGCGGTCGGATCAAAACTACCCTTAAAGTCAAAGGCAGCCTGCTCAAAATAAGCACCTGTATGCGGCTCGAACATATCATGAAACAGCATGCCCTTCTGCATCGGCGTCAGGCTGTATACATTCTCAATATCGCCTATGTGGCTGGTCTGCTTAGAAAGCTCCTCCAGATCAGCAATGCTCAGCCCCTTGGCAAGCACATCGCTTGGTGTCAATACAGTTCTTTCCTGGGTTACACAATGCTGAAGAAGCTGCCGTAGGCTTTCTTCAATATATCCAGCGAGCTGTTTCATTGTAGATGACTTATACTGTTTTCCGTTATAACTCATCGTCAGAGTCAAGGCTCCGTCTGTCACCATGCCATTAATATCTAGCGTATAGGCTGGCTCTCCCAACAGGCTTTGCGCGCTTCCGGTCGGATAAGGAGAAACCTGCAACGAGCTTCCTTGCAAATCCTGATCAAACTGCCCCAGATAGTTAAAAGAAATCTCAGGCTGCAAGCTGAAACTGTCTGCGTCCTCCTGACTCGCCATCGTTTTGAGCAACCCATATCCGATACCTTTATTCGGAATACGGCGCAGCTCTTCTTTCACTGATTTGATTAAGGCTGACAACTCAAGATCATTTCCCAAGTCTAAAATGACTGGGTATTGGCTTGTAAACCAGCCAACAGTACGGGTAATATCGATATTCGATATAATCGGCTCACGACCGTGCCCCTCAAGATTCACAGCGATCTTACCAATACCAGACCATTTGGATACCGCCATGCCTAGAGCAGTCAATAGCAGATCGTTCGTCTCCGTTTGGTAAGCACGATGGGCTTTTCTCAGCAGTTGATCGGTTTCTTCTACCGTCCATTGTGCTGTCACCACTTCGCTATCCTGCAATAAAAGGCTTTCCACAGCCTCATCCTTCGGCAACTGCTCGAGTGGCTGATCCCCAAGCTTGCTCCAATACGCCCGATGCACCTCGATTTCTGGTCCTTCCGAATAACGGGCAATAGCGTCTCCCCAATCACGGAAGGAATCCGTTTTCTGCGGAAATGTCAGTGCTTGTCCTTGGATCACCTGTTCATAGCCTGCTGCGAAGTCCTCGAACAAAATCCGCCAGGATACTCCGTCCACCACTAAATGATGGATCACGATCAGAAGGTGGTCTCCATCCTGACAATGGAAAAGCCCTAACTTCATCAGTGGACCTTCTGCCAGATTGATGCTGCGCTGGATGTCATCCGACAGCGTTGTAATGGCTGCAACCGGATTAGATTCGCTCCGTAAATCAGCAGTGATCAGGCTATACAGCTCTCCTTCTCCAAGATCACGGTTCCAAGCCTCGTAGCCCTGCTCGGTCTGACGAAAAGCCATGCGAAGGGCATCATGATGCTCTGCCAATTTTCTCAGCACTTGATGCAAGGCCGTTTCCTCAAATCCCTGTTCACGATACAGCATAACTGCTTGATTGAAGTGATGGGGCTCTGTCTGCTTCCGCCCAAAGAACCACTGCTGGACTGGAGTCAAGCGAGCCGCTCCACGCACAACTCCCTGCTCAGCCATATGCACGGCTGTTTGTATTTCTGCACCTAGCTCGGCAATGGTTGGGGATTTGAACAGTTGCTTCATCTCTAACCGATAACCAGCTTGCAGTAACCGTGACGACACCTGAATGGCCTTGATAGAGTCTCCACCCAATTCAAAGAAATTGTCATGGATCCCCACCTGTTCGGCACCCAGCACTCCTTGCCAGACAGATGCCAAAGCTTCCTCAGCCGGTGTACGAGGAGCTGTATACTTCCGTCCTGTATGCGCACCTACTTGCGGAGCTGGCAGAGATCTGCGGTCCACTTTTCCGTTCGACGTTAATGGCATTCGATCCATCTGGATAAAGTAGGATGGCATCATGTAGCCCGGAAGTACCTGCGATAGGGCAAGGCGTACTTCGCCTGCCGTGAGCGTACGATCTGCCACATAATAAGCGCAAAGCTGCTTCTCTCCAAGCTCATCCGCACGAACGACGACTACGGCTTCAACTACTGACTCCACCTTGGCTAATTGAGCCTCGATTTCGGGGAGTTCGATACGGTAACCGCGTATTTTGACCTGCTCATCAATTCTTCCCTTAAATTCCAGGTTCCCATCTGGAAGCCAGCGAACCAAATCACCAGTTCGATAGCAGCGTTCCCCTTCCTTAACAGGACTAGGGACAAATTTTTCTGCTGTGAGGTCAGGACGATTGAGGTATCCGCGCGCTACACCTTCACCACCGACAATCAGCTCGCCCCAAGCACCAATGGGCTGTAATTGCAGCGATCCATTGACTACATAAGCGGTCGAGTTACTAATCGGGCGCCCAATCGGCACGCCCCCTTCAACACGACCCGGAATCTTGTAGGTGGTGGAGAAGGTCGTATTCTCTGTCGGACCATAGCCATTGATAGGGACAAGATCAGGATTAGCCTCAATGACACGGTTTATATGAGATATGGACAGTACGTCACCACCTACCAGCAATGCTTTCAGTCCTCTGAACAGGTACTCGTCCTGCAGTGAAAGCTGATTGAAAAGCGGTGAAGTAAGCCACATGGTCGTAATTCCGTATTTGGCAATAGCTGCTTTGAGCCGATCGGCAATCAGGATATCGTCGTTCTCTACGAAATAAAGCTGTCCACCATTAAGCAACGCTCCCCATATCTCAAAGGTCGAGGCATCGAAGGCCACGGCTCCTGTCTGCAAAATTCGCGTGGATTCGTTCAGCTCCACATAATTGGTTTCTTTGACCAGACGGACCACGTTCCGATGTTCAACCATAACGCCCTTCGGTCTACCTGTCGTACCCGAGGTATAGATCACATAAGCGAGTCCCTGTGGTCCCTGAACTGTCTCCTCAGCTTGGACAGGATCAGACGCATAAGCCTCTTCACTGCTGAGGTCAACAATCGGTATACCGTAGTCTACATTTATAAGCTCGCCCTTTTGTACCAGTAGTAGCTTGACATCGGAATCTTCGAGCATATAACGAACCCGATCTTCCGGGTAATCAGGATCGATTGGCACATAGGCTCCACCAGCCTGAAGCACGGCGAGCATACCAACCACCATCTCGATACTCCGTCCGCCCATAATAGCCACCGGTTGCTCCCTTAGCGTCCCCAAACGACGCAGTGTTTGGGCCAAGCGGCTCGCCTTGTCTTCCAACTCAAGGTATGTTAACCGGACATCGCCGAATACCAACGCCGTCTGCTCCGGTGTATGCTTGACTTGTTCCGCGAACAATTCATGAATGGTCTTATCCCTTGGATAAGGAGTAGCTGTCGCGTTGAATACTTCAATGATCTGTACTTTCTCCTCCGGTGTGATCATTTCAATTTCGGCCAATTGCAACTGAGGATTGGCCGCGACTGCATGCAGAACCCGAAGCAAGTGGGTTGCAAGTCGCTCTACAGTTTCCCGCCGATACAAAGCTGTACTATATTCGAGGCCAAAGGCTAGTTCAGCGCCCTTCTCCTCTACATTAAGGGACAGGTCAAATTTGGCTGTGACGGTGTCCATCGGGTAAGGAGTAAAGTGCACGCCATCCATGTCTTGCTCTTCCTGCTCCGTATTTTGCAATACCAACAGGGTGTCAAAGAGCGGATTGCGGCTGACATCACGTCCTACGCCCAGTTTTTCGACCAATTTCTCAAAAGGGTAATCCTGATGCTCGAACGCCTTGAGCGCTGTTTCCTTGACTTCCAGAAGATAATCCTGAAAGGTTTTTTCTCCTGCCGGGTAGCTGCGCAAAGCCAGTGTATTGACAAACATACCAATGATGCCCTCAAGCTCCGCTTGTGGTCTGCCGGCTACTGGAGAACCTACGACGATGTCCTTCTGCCCTGTATATTTGTGCAGCAGCACCGAATAAGCGGCCAGCAATACCATATACAGTGTAGTACCTGTACGGGATGCAAGCTCTTGTATCGCCTTATTGCCAGACTCGTCCAATGTAAAATCAATACGGCTGCCCTCGAAGCTCCGAACCGAAGAGCGCTGGAAGTCCGTAGGCAAATCCAATACCGGCAACTCTCCTTCAAAGGTTTGCAGCCAATACGCTTCAAGGTCTTGCCATTCTCTTTCCGACTGTTCCCGTTGCCATACCGCATAATCCTTGTATTGAATATGCAGTTCTGGTAGTTGTTCTCCTTGATATAATTGCGTGAGTTCCTCCACTAGTATTTGAATGGAAACCCCATCTGAAATGATGTGGTGCATATCAAACAGCAACAGATGACGCTCCTCCTGCAGCTTCACTAAGCTAACACGAAGCAATGGAGCCTGGCTCAGATCAAAGGCACGGGTAAAGCTGTGAATGAGCGTATCCGTCTCCTCCGCTGAAGCCTCTGTATAGCCCAACGTGAACGGAACATCCTTATGCACATGCTGAACAAGCTCTCCATCCTGCATATAAAAGCAGGTTCTCAGCGATTCATGGCGCTGGATCAGTGCCTTGAACGCAGACTCCAGCCGCACGCGATCCAACGGTCCGTCCACGGTGAAGGCACCTGGCATATTGTAGCTGAGCTCTCCCCCATCCATCTGTCTCAGCACGTATAACCGCTTTTGCGCTGAGGACACTGGGTATGCTTCGCTTTCTTCAGCCTGTGGAATGGACTCGTACACGGTTGGAATGCGTTCCTTCACCAGTCGCGCCAGGGATTCAACCGTAGGCGATTGAAATACTTCACGCAGCGAAATGCTGCATCCCAGCTCTTTGCGAATCCGCGTAACGAGCAATGTTGCCCGCAAAGAGTGACCACCGATCTCAAAGAAATTATCGTGGACGCCAACGCGGGCGGCTCCCAGGATATCCTGCCAAATAAGCACCAGTTGTGCTTCCACTGCAGTTCTTGGAGCCAGATAATCCTCGCCGGATTGTACGCTACCCTCAGGAGCCGGCAACGCGCGGCGATCCAGCTTGCCATTAGGTGTAAGCGGCATTTGCTCCAACCGAACAAAATAAGAGGGAATCATGTAAGCTGGTAATTCCGTTGCCAGCTGAGACCGCAATTCCCCTGGCGAAAGATCGCTGGAGGCTACATAGTAGGCGCACAGCAATTTTTGTCCCTGTTCGTCGTCCCGGGCGAGGACAATCGTTTCCCGTACGCCCGGAGCTTTGAGAATTTGGGCTTCGACCTCGCCCAGCTCAATTCGGTAGCCGCGAATTTTGACCTGATGATCGATCCGGCCCAAATATTCAATATTGCCGTCAGGCAACCAGCGAGCCAGGTCCCCAGTTCGGTACAGGCGTTCTCCCGCTCGATACGGATGTTCTACAAATTTCTCAGCCGTCAAATCTGGCCGGTTCAAATACCCACGGGCAAGACCATCCCCCGCAATGTATAGCTCTCCCGGAACCCCGACAGGCTGCAAGCGTCTGTGCTCATCAAAAATATAAGCGCTAAGCGTTGGAATGGTTCTACCAATATTGCTTTTGCCTGCTTCTATCTCATGTTCTGTGATTTCCTTGTAAGTGACATGAACCGTCGTTTCCGTAATTCCGTACATATTAATCAGCTGCACATCAGGATACTTTGCCCGCCAGTTTTTCAGAAGAGATGGGCTCAAAGCCTCTCCGCCAAAAATAATTTTTCTAAGGCTAAGTTCTGTGGACGATTGTGCCAATTCTTCCTGTATCACCTGATAAAAATATGTCGGCGTTTGGTTTAAAATGGTGACTCGATTGTCCTTCAACAGCTCTAAGAAAGCTGCCGGACTCTTAGCTGTAAGGGATGGGACAATTACCAGTTTTCCTCCGTAAAGAAGCGCCCCATACATCTCCCAAACAGAGAAATCGAAGCAGAACGAATGGAATAGAGTCCATGTATCATGGGAACTGAAATCAAATAAATTGTTATCGTTAAAGAGCAGACGAACTACATTTTTGTGCTCGATCAGCGTTCCCTTCGGCTTGCCAGTTGTACCCGATGTGTAGATAACATAGGCCAAATGGTTCGGTCCCGAAATGCTCTCCAGATTAGAAGCATCTCCTGTATACGTTGCCGCTTCGTCCAAACTCACAAGCTTTCCGTCAAAAGTGGTACTCTCCCATAGATGGCTTTGGGTGAGCAATAGACGGACTCCCGAATCCTCTAGCATGTAACGAATGCGTTCTTCAGGATATTCAGGATCAATTGGCACATAGGCCCCTCCTGCCTTCAAAACCGCCAACATGCCGACGACCATATCTAGGGAACGATCCGCCATAATCCCCACGAGTACATCTGCACCAACGCCTTCGGTGCGCAAATATCTCGCAAGCTGGTTAGCCTGCTCATTTAGAGCTAGGTATGTAATGCTCTGCTCGCCCATCTGAACAGCTACGTGGTCCGGCGTGCGCTCAGCTTGTTCCTCGAATAAGCCATGAATGGTCTTATCACGCGGGTAATCCACTACATCGCCTTCCGAAAGAGCCAGAATGGATTGCTCTTCTGCTTCTCCCAATAGATTTACTTCTGCAATGGAAAGCTGCGGTGTATGAATGATCTGCTCGGCGATCGTAAGCAGTTGGGACACCATGTCCGTTACTTCACTGCGTTCGAACAGCTCTGTCCGATAATCGATATCCAGTACAAGCTCGCCTTCATCCAAGATTTCCACGATATGAAGCACGAAATCATTCACTTCATCGCCGCAAAAATCATAATCCGTCAAAATGCGCACGTCATCCAAGTCAACCCAGTTGATAAGGCGGTATTCCATGGAAACACCAAAAAGCCGCTGAATATCCTTGTTGCCGTGCATTTCTCTAAGATCCTGAATTAACTGATTGTATGGATATTTCTGATGCCGCAAGACTGACATTTGGTCCCTGGCTACTTCCTGCAGGAAGCTTAACACCTCTACATCCTTGTCAACGTATGTTCTGGCGGCAGCCGTGCTGACAAACATACCGATCTTTTGCTTCTCTTTCTTGTTCCCCCGGTTAGCGAACGAGGTACCGATCACCACATCTGGCTGATTCGTCACTTTGTGTATGTAGATATACATCGCACCCATGAAGAATTGGAACAGAGAAATCCTGTTTTGTTGGCAAAATGCCTGTAGCTCGTTATATAGCGTCTCCGGCACAGTAAAATGTTCTCGAACAGCTTGGGTACTTAGCGATAACGGGTTATATGACTTCCAGCCTGTGAGTTCAGGCAAATCGGAGAATTTATCCAGCCAGTATGCCTTATCCTTTTGGTACCTGTCAGAAAGCTCATATGCGTTCTCATCTGCAATATATTCAATATAAGAGCAATCATCGCTCAGCTTAGGTTCATTTCCTTGAATTAAATCCATATAAAAGGCTGTCAGTTGATTTCCATAAACCACCATAGAGATCCCGTCAGAAATAATATGATGCATTTTGATATTAATCCAATACTCTTCCTCACTAATCTTCACAATCAAAAACTGGAAGAGTTCAGAGTCCAGCAATGGCAAAGGTTTGCTTTTGTGCTGCTCAAGTAAGGCTTCCACCTCGGAAATACTATCGATATGAGTAAGATCCAAGCACTCCAACTGTCTTTCTTCATAAGGAACGACATACTGCTGGGGCACTCCATCCACTGAAGTAATACGAATGCGGAACGCATCATACTGTTTGATAATCAAATTGATGGACTGCATGAAGGCAGCGATATTGATGTGACCCTTCATCTTGGCTGTACCGGATAGCTGTGACACGGATGTATCTGGATAGAGTAATTCGGTATACCATATACGCTTTTGCGCATTCGTTAAATCAAATAACTGCATGTTATTCATCTCATTTCACTCCTATTTCCGTGATGTGAATATCCTCCCGCTGCACTTGGCAGTCAGGAGGACAAAAAGACAGTTTAACGCGCGCTTCCACCCCGTCATTGATCAAGTGAAACAATTTCTTCCGCCTCAGCCACCAATCGTTCGCCTACGGTAGCCCGGCCACTTCCGAGAATATAACCACGCCGACGCTTGACCACTTCAAAATAGAGATCTATTCGGTCCCCAGGCTTCGCAAGGCTATGAAAGCGAACGCCATTGAGGTTGGTTAGGTATGAAATACCTCTTTTGTCAATCGCAGCGAATGCCGCTAATTGTGCAAGCGACTCCACGATCAGCATAGGAGGCATGTATGGATTAGCTTCTGTAATAAACCATTCGCTTGAGGTAACAAGCTTGTACCCCTTTGCCCATTGCGACGTTTCGTACCCGGTCACGCCATCGAGCAGAAGAAATGGGGACCTGTGCGGAAGCACATCCTGGATATGGATTAGCTCTTCGCTCACAGGCTTATACCCCCTCCCACTTACGAACGGCAAGACAGACGTTGTGTCCCCCAAAACCAAAAGAATTACTAATCGCCGCACGGACTTCACGTTCCTGATATACATGCGGTACAAAATTCAGTTCAGGGGCTTCGGGATTGTCACAATTGAGTGTCGGTGGTACTTTGCTGTGGATCATGCTCTGTACCGTTGCAATTAATTCGACTGCCCCAGCACCGCCCATTAAATGGCCTGTCATGGATTTAATAGACGATATTGCCAACCGAGGCGCATGCTCTCCGAATACTTTTTGAATAGCATTAATCTCCATGCGATCATTAAATGGCGTACTCGTACCGTGGGCATTGACATAGTCAATCTCCTGCGGTGTTAAGCCCCCATCTTGCAGCGCTATATTGATCGCTTCTGCCGGGCCGGAGCCCGAGGGATCTGGAGCCGTGATATGATATGCGTCCGTTGTGCATCCATAACCCGCTACTTCGGCCAAAATGGTTGCGCCCCGGTTCAAGGCATGTTCCAACTCCTCCAGCACTAGAACCCCTGCCCCACCACCGATGACAAAACCGTCGCGATCCGTATCAAACGGGCGACTGGCTTTCTGTGGCTCTTCATTACGTCTGGAAAGAGCGTGAATATTCGCAAAAGATGCCAAATCAAGCTGACTAAAGTTGGCCTCTGCTCCTCCAGCCACTACGACATCAGCTGTGCCGTACTGGATCGTACGTAATGCTTCACCGATGGCATTGCTTCCTGTGGCACAAGCAGTGACCACAGCAAACGAAGGTCCCTTAGCACCAATGGCAATAGAAATTTCGCCAGGCGCGGAATTAATCATCATCGAGGAAACAAAATAAGGAGAGACCCTTTTAGGACCAAGCTCCGTTAATTTTCTGTAGTTCTCCTCTATGACATCGAGGCCGCCTGCTCCAGAGCCGACGATGACACCCACACGACCTGCATTTCGTTCGTCTATGACTAACCCCGATTGCTCGACTGCCTGACGGGCAGCCGCCAAAGCGAATTGAGTGAACTGTGCAACCTTTTGGGCTTCCTTTTTGCTCATATACTCCAACGGGTCAAAGCCCGTAACTTGTGCACCAATTTTTGTTGGTATATTTGCTGTATCGAAAACAGTGACAGGTCCGATTCCACTCTTTCCTTCCAGCAGTGAATTCCAGAAATCTGTAAGATGAAGCCCGATCGGCGTTACGACTCCCTGTCCTGTCACTACAACACGTCTTCTCACCATACCCACGTCCTTCGCTGAAATTAATTCTTGGAAGCCTGTTGCTCGTAGAGAGGAAAGTCGCCATATACATGACTAATTTTCTCATGCACATCTGCAAGATCAGCAAACACCTCGACGACCACAAGCTTGTTCTCCTTGTATTTTTGCCAAGCAAGCTGAAGCTGCTCCCGAGCCTCCCCCTTGCTGCGGATTGCCAGACTTTCGACAAATTCATACTGGGGAATTTGGATTCCTGTCTTGACCGCCTCCGAAACAAATGGGAAGGCTTGTCCTGAGATATGCTTATAATTCATCTGGTTTTGCAGCCAACCGTAGCCGCCATTATTAAGTACAAGATAAATTACTGGTATTTGATACTGTACCGCCGTCATAAAATCTGAACAAAATAGATTGAATGCACCGTCACCTACAAGCGCTACTACCGGGCGTTCTGTCGCCACACTTGCCCCCAGAGCAGCGGCCGCACCGAATCCAAGACTCGTTTGGTCACTGGGAACAATGGAAAGTGAGCCTGAGGTAAAACGGAAATATGGATAAAAGTAGGACCACATATCCTGCAATCCGTTCTCTTGTAGAAGCACTAGGTCTTCAGGAAACTCCGTCTGAATCATGTCCAACAGTTCTGGAACATGGATGCCGGGGGCCTTTTTCAACCCTTCCAAATAATTAGTCCTCTCTGAAAAAGCCTTTTGTTTACATCCTCTGATCGTTTCAAGCCACGCTCCACCGGGCTCCTGTCCGCGCCGTTCTAGCCATTGCTCCACTGCCGCATATCCATCGCCAAGCACCTTGATGCCTCTGAATTCGTGCGCAAAATCCTCCAGCTCTACATTGACTTGAATTAAAGGCGTATCCTGTAGCAAAATATCCCACTCGAACGTAGCCGTTTCTTCCAATCGACTACCAAGCGTAATGACCACATCGGATTCCTGCCAGATTTGTCTCAGACTAAGATCGGTATAAAGACCGGCAACACCACAGAAAAGTTCATGGTCTTCATTCACTACACCTCGTCCCGAGGCAGTTGCGAACACAGCCGCTCCATGTTGGTTAGCGAACCGCTCAATCACATCGCTTGTCCCTGACTTCATTCCGCCTCCGACTAGAACGAGTGGTCTACGGGCATTCTCAATGATGTTCCATGCCGCATCCAGTTCCCGAACAGACGGAGAGCACGAGAGCTTTTCTGGCGGGGCAAACTGAATCCCTGTTGGCACAGACTGGTCCATCAGGTTCTCGGGTAATTCTATATAGACAGGACCTGGTGCTCCATTGATAGCCAAAAAGGCAGCCCGCTCCATCGCCCATACAAGCCGATCCACATGCTCAACACGATAAGCCCATTTGACGAGCGGCTTCACGAGTGAGATTTGATCGGCTTCCTGAAAGGATCGGGTACCCAGCTTGTCTCCTCCGGTACCGAGCGCCAAAAGCAGGAGCGGGGCACCCAGGTTCTTGGCTTCCAGTAGCCCCGTAAGTGTATTGCTGAGCGCAGGACCTTTTCCCACAACACATACGGACATCTGGTTAGTTGTGAGCGCATAGCCTGCAGCCATAAACACAGCATTACGCTGATCTTTGCACAAAATAAAATCCATACCGGATGAGGGGAGTGACGCTACAATATTGAGATCGTCACTTGGTAATCCAAAGAGGTGCTGGGCCCCAGCCGATTGTAAGTAGCCAATGATGGCATCCCAGGGGGATATGCTCGCGGTCATACCAAACTCCTCTTTTCTGACAAATATTCTGCGACAATTTCCGAGATCAAGATCGGCTTCGAAACGAGCTTATAATCGTAAAAAATATAGTTCGACATCGTGCCATAGCCACCAAAAGGCTTATTGCCTTGATCCACATCCTCAAGGGTTTGATTAATGGTCAATGTGTGCTTCTTTCGTAGAACGTCTGCCAGATGCTCTGACCCGTATAAGCTGCAACCCATTGCCCGTTCGCTGAAATAACTGGAGGAAATGCGCTTGATCAATTGCTCGTCGTCTTGGTAGCTAACTACATTGAACACAGGCGAAAAATACTCAATAATCTCCAAGTTCTGATCCAATTCGCTATATACAACCGTTGGCTCCATTTTTTTCGTACGGAAATCAATGCCGCCGCCGTAAATAATAAACTTATCGTTCGTATTAAAATATTCAGAAACCGAATATAGCGTGTCTTTATAGAATATAGGGGAGTAGTTCGCGTTCGGATCATTGTTGGCCCCAAATACGAGTTCGTCAATCCGTTGAATCAGCAAGTTTTTAAATGGCTCGCTCACCTCTTGATGTACCAGGATGATGTCGGGTCCCAGGCAGTCCTGTCCAGAGTTGAACAATCTCATGCGGATCACATCGGTAACCGCCAGCTCCAGATCGGCATCTGGTCCAATGATGAAAGGATTGATCCCTTGTCCATAAAAAATGTAGAGCTGATCCTTGCGAATCTGTTTTTTGATCTTCTCCGCATTGGTATAGCTCCCGGTGAACACCACAATATCAGCTGGCATCACGGAATTCTCCATGAACACCTTCTGGCTAACTTTGCGAATATAGATAGGTAATTGGTGTACTGCTTGCAGCTTTTCATGCAGCATATCGACATACTCGTTTACGTGAGAAGAAGGACGAAAGTCTATATTTTCAACGTACAGGGATGGAATCAAGAGGTATAATGCATAGGAGTACAAAATGACGTTGGAGGGCATGAATACAGCCATAGATCGTTGCCAGCTTGGCTGATGGGTCTGCACTTCTTGCAATGCACCTTGAAGTGTGAGGATCGTGGAGTCAATTTCTGCATTGGCGGCCCGATAGGATGAAAATTGTGTGAGAATATCCATCACTTCTTGCCGATTTTCAATCAAATAATTGAGGCATTTCAGAATAGATTCATGCCTTTTCAAAAACAGCGTGTTTTCTGCCAGTTCTGGATTTATACTCATGGCACATTCTCCCTTTCCTATATGCGATTTTGGTAAATATCTTGTTATGCTTTGCGAGAAGCAGCTTTCTCTAGAGCAGTGCGCTCCATCTCCAGACGATCTACTTTTCCATTGCGATTTAAAGGAAAATGGTCGAGCGGAAGCAAAAGATCGGGAAACATATAAGAAGGGAGTACCCGATTCATCTCTTTGCGGAGCACAGGTAAGACCTGTGAGGATTCACTTTCGATGAATGCAACAAGCAAGGTCCCTTTTGCCTCATCCTCCAAAGTAATCACACAGGATCGGTAACCTAGTGAACCAATCCGGTCTTCGATATAGACTGGGGAGACCATGTAGCCCATCCGGTTGACTGTCTTACCACTGCGACCAATAACATACAGCATTCCGTCATCCAGATAGCCTAGATCTCCCGTCTTAAACCAGCCATCCTGGAGAACAGATTGTGTCAGGTCGGGACGATTCAGATAACCTTCCATGCATCCGGCACTTCGTATCCACACTTCGCCTACGATACCGTCCACCTGATGGTTGCCAGTAGAATCAAGTATTTTCAAATCCACACCAGGTAATGGTTTGCCACACCCCTTCGGACACTCCAGCGTCCCCAGCGTGACGTTGCCCAGTTCAGAAAGGCCATAACCATTCAGCAGGGGCTGTCCAAATATGTTGTTAAATTTCTCTTCGAGGTCTTGAGTAAGTGGAGAACCGCCTACGCACCACATGCGGACTGGGGATTGCTTGATCAATTCCAGTTGTTCGGGTTTTCGGCTTAGCATACGCAACAAGGTGTAAAAAGCAGAGGGGTTAGCGTCTACGACCGTCGCCCGGTCTTTCGTAATACTTGCAATGACGCTCCAGAGTTTTTTTGGATTGCAGATGATGAGAGAACATGAGGTTAACCACCAGGAGAAGATAAGTGAAATTCCATAAAAATGAGAGAAAGGCACTACGGGGAGCATATGGTCAGACGGTATGTAGTTCATAGCGTGTATGGAATGTCTGATATTCTCCATAAAAGCTGAACCAGCTTTCACGATTCCCTTGGGTTTTCCCGTCGTACCTGAAGAATACAGAATGAGCGCATCCGGTCTCTCGCACCACTTGTTAAAGTCGAGGGCTTCGGGCTTTGGCTCTCCCACCCAATGCGGGTGTACTGCTTCTTCTTGAATGAGATCTTGAATCAGAATAACGAGAGCATGAGGAACTTCTAAATCGGAATCCGTCAGAATGCAACAGGCACCCGCCTCATCATAGATTTGGGCCACCTCATCAATTACCGTCTGCTCGTCCACCACAGTTACCGAAACTGCGAGATGACACAGGGAAAACAGAGAAACAACAAACCAATAGGAATTGGCCGCTTTCAGAATCACTCTACCGTCTTTAGGAATTCCTCTGAGAGCCAACATCCGTGAGAAGATCGTCACATCCCGCTCCAGACGTTTCCTGCTCATAATTCCTTCAGGTGAGATAATACGGCAATCCGTATGCGTAATAAGCACAACGTTCCCTCCTTACATCCCCGTAATATGGTATCCAGCATCTACATGGATAACTTCACCCGTAATGCCTCTCGATAAATGGGAAAATAGGAATAACGCCGTATCTCCGACTTCAGACGTATCGACCGTCTTGCGTAGGGGCGTAGTTTCTTCAATATGCTTTAGCATTGTGTTAAAATCTTTAATGCCATAGGCGGCCAAAGTACGTATAGGACCAGCCGAAATCGCATTTACACGAATGCCGTAAGTACCCAGATCATTCGACAGATAGCGCATGCTGGCTTCTAGTGAGGCCTTTGCTACACCCATAATGTTGTAATTCTTGATGGCTCGTTCTGCGCCGATATACGTCATGGTGACGATACTTCCACCCTCCGTCATCAGCGGGTATACGCGGCGGGATACAGCAGCCAGAGAATAGGCACTGATTTCTTGAGCAACCGCGAATCCCTCGCGAGAAGTATCGACGAACGAGCCTTCCAAATCCTCAGCCTTAGCAAACGCAACACTGTGGAAATATCCGTGTAAGACGCCTACCTTCTCCTTGAGAAAGTCCGCCAGTGCATCCAATTCTTCATCGCTCTGTACATTGCAAGGACAGACAATGGAACCCGGAATGGTTTCAGCGAGCTTTAGCACCCGTTCTGCAACCCTCTCATTTTCGTAAGTAAAAATGAGATTTGCTCCTTCCGCAGCTAAAGATTGGGCTGTCCCCCAGGCAATACTCCTGTTATTAGCCACACCCATAATCAAAATGTTCTTTCCACTCAGTAGTACTGCCACAGAAACCACCTTTCCTTTTTACATTTTTAAACATAATAACAACTTAATTGAGTTTGTCTACATATATAGACATATATAATCTTTCCTGGAATATTATCTCGTCAGTTGCCAAACTTATATAGGCGCCGTTTTAGGCAGATGGCAAGAATATTTTAAAAATTGTGAATGTGGTTTCTGTTGGTCTGTGTTCAAATCGAAAGGAGTCCATGCGTGTGAAAAAAGTGGTGAGGCAACGATAAGATGACTGTCAAAGCGATTTTAATATAAAAATATCATACTCTTATAAATATTTCCATTCCGACGATAGACTCATCCCATTATCGAAAGTAACCACTTCATTTCACCATCAATGACTCTCCCGATTTGAACATCCTGAGTGACCAGCCTGATTCGTTTCAAGCTTGCGGCTCTATTCCTCTTGGCTAAGCCTTATGTTTATGTTTTTTAGGAGCTAAGGTATAGCTGAAGGAGACAACAAAGTCGATTGCCAGAACGATCGCCCATGTTTGCATGATGCCCTCCAGTGCCGCCGTACGCTGCGCATCACCTACATATACAATGATGGCGAGCAACAAAGCGTTGCCTATAGCCCAGCCCAACAGGTGAAGCAACCAACCTATACGCTCCTCTTTTGCATGAGCAGCACCATACTTGCGTTCAGGCTTGGGTCCTTTACCAAACCAATGAGAGAATCGTACATCGGCCCACTTAATTAACCTATGACCAAATGCCACTGTAATACCAAAATAACAGGCTGCCAGGCCAGTAGCAGTCGTAATCTCCATGCCACTTCTCACCGTGATGAACACCGCAATCAGCAACAGGATATCAATAATTGGGGTAAAGAGTAAAAGAAGGCCCCCTAATTTCTTCAACCCAAACATATACCTTGCGACTAACCCTGCAACAACAAAAACCCAAAATAAAACCTCAGCACTAATAATAAATAAATACATAATGGACGATTCCTTTCAAATTTGAAATTGGTATTTCCCTAAGTCCCCCCCTTCATGCCCACTATCATACAATATTATACATAATATTCCTAGTATTTTGTCTATAATTACATAAAAGGAAACAAATAGCCGTTTTTTTACAATAAAATTGCAGCTATTTAGTCCATTTCCTCTTATTCTCAAATTGGGCATTTTTCATAATATGCAACAAATAAAGGATTATGTTATGTGCAATAAAAAAAGATGCTCCCCTGTCATCAGCACGGGTGCATCTTTTATATAGATAAACTATCCAATTACAATATGTCCTTCAGGACGACGGTACAACGTCTTGGTCGAACGTGGGCGAATGGCATAGGCAATCGTAAGAGGACCAATTCGACCAATAAACATCGTCACACACATAATCAGCTTGCCTGCGTCAGACAATCCTGGCGTCACTCCTACAGACAGCCCCACCGTTCCGATGGCAGAAGCCGCCTCAAATGCAAGAGAGAGAAATGGGGCATCCTCGGTCATTAAAAGCAGTATCACCACAATCGAGAAGATAAATAGCGCCATTACAATAATGGTCAATGCCCGCATCATGATATCCTGAGGAACCCTATGACGGAAAAACACAATTTCCTTCTGTCCTCGCATGACGGCAATTAACGCACCTACCATAAGCAGAAACGTAGTTGTTTTAATTCCTCCTCCAGTAGAGCCTGGAGAAGCACCGATAATCATCAGCAGCATAATAAAAAATTGACTGGCCTGCCTTAACCCGCTGATGTCGACCGTGCTTGTTCCCGATGATCTCGTGGAGACGGATTGGAAGACAGCGGCATATACTTTGCCTTCCCAGTTCAGTCCACCCAAGGTTCGTGCATTGGTAAACTCAAAAATAAATATAACCAGCGCACCAATGACAATGAGCGCTCCCGACACGCTTAGCACCATTTTAGAGTGTAAAGTCAGTCTCCGGGTACGACGAAAATCGAACAAGTCGCTGAGGACAAGAAAACCCAATCCTCCCGAAATCACAAGCACAGATGCAATCATATTGAAAACAAAATCTCCAGCGTATTGCTGGAAGCTAGTTCCGAACAGATCGAATCCCCCGTTATTAAAGAGGGATACGGAATGAAAAATCCCATAATATATCGCCTGTCCGACCGGCATCTCTCGCATCCACCGCAAAGCTAAGACGACAGCCGCGATCGCTTCAATTGTAAAAGAAAAGATCAGCACCTTGCGAATAATGCGCACGATCCCTTCCATGCTATCGGCGTTAATCGCTTCCTTAAGCAGCAGCCGATCCTTCAACGATAGCCGTCGTCCCATCAACAGCGCAAACAAGGTCGCTAAGGTCATAAACCCTAGCCCACCTAGCTGCATCAGCACCAAAATGACCGTTTCTCCAAATACCGTATAGGTCGAATCGACGTCAACGACGACCAACCCTGTGACACAAGCAGCAGAGACGGACGTAAAAAGCGAATCAATCCAATGCGGAGCATGTCCACCATGATTGGCAATAGGAAGCATCAGCAGCAAAGTACCCGATGCAATAATCAATACATATCCGATGACCAATATAAAAGGAGGCGATGCGAACCGACTAAGCTTGACGCTGCGTTTCATCAGAACTATTCCTCTCCATCCGTTCTTATGAAAAAGAGGAACAAGACACGGGAACCCCGGCTGATCCTCTATATTCATAATGTGATGTTATTCTACTGTACGGTTACGCATATGCGGGAAAAGCAGCACATCGCGAATGGAAGGCGCATCTGTCAGCAACATAACCAAACGATCGATGCCGATGCCCAGTCCGCCTGTTGGCGGCATACCGTATTCCAAGGCGCGGATAAAGTCATCATCCATTTGATGAGCTTCATCATTGCCATGCTCACGTTCCAGCAATTGCGATTCAAAACGTTGGCGCTGGTCAATTGGATCATTCAGCTCAGTGAACGCATTCGCATGCTCACGAGCGACCATGAACAGCTCGAAGCGATCCGTAAAACGCGGGTCCTGTTCATTTTTCTTCGCCAATGGCGAGATTTCAACCGGATGTCCAGTAATAAAGGTCGGCTGAATAAGCGTTTCCTCTACAAAATGCTCAAAGAATGCATTCAGGATATGACCAAATGTCATGTGCGGTTCAACCGGAACCTTATGCTCTTTCGCAAGGCGATGAGCTTCTTCATTACTCATTTGCACACTAAAGTCTACGCCTGTTACTTCTTTAACAGCATCGACCATGGAAACTCTGCGCCATTGCGGCGTCAGATCGACTTCCTGACCTTGATACTGAATGTGCTGTGTGCCCAGTACTTCCTGCGCAATATGTGCAATCATGTTTTCCGTCAATTGCATGATATCTTTATAATCAGCATATGCCTCATACAGCTCAATCAACGTAAACTCAGGGTTATGACGAGTCGATACACCTTCGTTACGGTATACACGTCCGATCTCATATACTTTCTCCATTCCGCCAACAATTAGTCGCTTCAAATGAAGTTCAATAGCAATACGCATATAAAGCTGCGTGTCCAATGCATTGTGGTGTGTAATAAATGGCTTCGCCGCCGCCCCGCCAGCAATGGCATGCAACGTTGGAGTTTCAACTTCCAAATAACCGAGCGAATCCAGATAACGACGCATGGATTGAATAATACGGGACCGCATAATGAACGTTTTTTGTACTTCTGGGTTCATAATCAGATCTACGTAACGCTGACGATAACGCAATTCAACATCCTTCAAACCATGATATTTCTCCGGCAATGGATACAAGGATTTGGACAAGACTTCAATATCCAATACTTTGATCGTCGTTTCGCCTGTCTTGGTTTTAAAGAGCACGCCCTTAACACCAACAATATCGCCGAGATCCAAAATACCAAATGCTTTATAATTCGCTTCAGGTACAGTGTCTTGACGAACATAGATTTGAATACGTCCGCTAAGATCCTGTATATGAGCAAAGCTGGCTTTCCCCATCACTCGTTTAGCCATAATGCGGCCTGCTATGCTAACTTCAATATTTTTTTCTTCCAATTCTTCCTTGGTCAAGCTGTCATACTTGCTCAGTAGTACGCCCGCTTCATCCGTGCGTATGTATTTGCGTCCAAAAGGATCAATGCCCAATGAGCGAAGCTCGTCCAATTTGGCACGACGAATTTGCAATAATTCACTTAATTCCTCGCGATTTTCCTGTAATTCCTGGTTAGTAGTTTCATCCGACATGGTGCTAAATCAGCTCCTTCAATATGAATAGACGGGCCGGGGTCCGTCTCGGGTGTAGAGAAAAAAAGCTTCCACAAGGAAGCTTTTACATTAAATTCCAAAGTCCGTGTTTTTATTTCTTGATATCCACGATTTTATATTGAATAACACCTGCTGGAACGGTTACATCTACAACAGTTCCTTTTTTCTTACCGAGAATAGCCTTGCCAACCGGGCTTTCATTGGAGATCTTGTTTTGGAGCGGGTCGGATTCGGCAGAACCTACGATAGCATACTCTGTAATATCCCCGAATTCCAAGTCTTCAACGGTTACAGTTGCCCCTACTCCCACAACATCGGTGTCAATTTCATCGCTATTGATAATACGGGCATTACGTAGCATCTTCTCTAAAGTAATTACACGGCCTTCAATAAAGGCCTGCTCATTCTTCGCATCCTCGTATTCGGAGTTTTCACTAATATCTCCGTATCCGATGGCTACCTTAATCCGTTCAGCCACTTCGCGGCGTTTGACAGACTTTAAGTTCTCAAGCCATCTTCGAGCTTTCTAAGGCCTTCCTGTGTCAGAATGACTTCTTTATCGCTCATCTCAACCGATTCTCCTGTCATGGGAAAAGTTTAAAAGTGCATCGGAATGCACGCTTTCAAAACATAATATGCCACTCTGAGGGAATGAGAACATTTCCTGCTGTTGTCTTGAGAGCTGCATACAATTTGTAGTATACATCAAGATTTTATACTGAACGATTATAGGGCAAGCAATTGGAAAAGTCAATCGCATGCACAAGCCGGAACTGCTTCCTTATTGCGCAACAGTAACAGGAGAAGCAGCGCTTGTAGAAGACCCCTCGTTTTCCACCATGTGCAATTGAGATACAAATTGATTCAAAATACGTACCATATCGTCGCGCTTTGTTTCTTCCATAATTACATCCTTAATACGTGCAGAACCTTTAATCCCCTTGAGGTACCAAGCCAGATGCTTGCGCATTTCACGAACAGCTACTGCTTCGCCTTTCAGCGCCACCAGACGGTCCATATGCAGAATGGCAATACGGATTTTTTCTTCCGGTGATGGATCGGGCAACAGCTTACCCGTCTGCAAATACTCAATCGTACGGTACAGCATCCATGGATTCCCCAGAGCGCCGCGTCCAATCATAACGCCATCACAATTGGTCAAATCCAACATTCGGCGGGCATCTTCCGGAGTTAACACATCACCATTTCCAATGACAGGAATGGATACTGCTTCTTTAACTTCTTTTATAATATCCCAATTCGCATGCCCCGTATACAATTGCTCACGTGTACGGCCATGTACGCTGACGGCCTGACCTCCGGCACGTTCAACAGCACGAGCGTTCTCTACAGCGTAAATATGCTCGCTATCCCAACCGATACGCATTTTCACGGTAACCGGCTTGCTCACGGATTCCACTACCGCCGATACCATTTCATAAATCTTGTTTGGATCGAGCAGCCAACGAGCACCTGCATCACATTTGGTCACTTTGGGAACCGGGCAGCCCATATTGATGTCAATAATATCTGCATTCGTCTCCTGGTCTACGACTTTCGCTGCTTCCACCAAAGATTTGCGGTCGCCTCCGAAAATTTGCAAGCTAAGCGGCTTCTCGCGCTCATCTACAAACAGCATCTCGCGTGTACGCTTGTTGCCGTGAATGATGGCCTTATCACTAACCATTTCTGCACATACCAAGCCTGTACCGAATTCCTTGGCGATCAAGCGAAAAGCAGGGTTGCACACGCCTGCCATTGGTGCCAGGACGACTTGGTTTTTCATTTCAATGTCGCCGATTTTCAGCATATCCGTTCCCTCCTTTACTCCTTCTTTATATATCGTATATTTATCTTCATTCCGTCAATTCCCGGACTTCAATCTCTAGCGTTTGGGCAATGATGTTTAGCATGTCTGGGTCTACTGCACGGTTACCTCGCTCTACAGCACCTAATACAGTCAAAGATATGCCCGTTCGGTCTGCCAACTCCTGCTGGGTGAACCCTTTTAGCTTCCGAAAGGCGCGGAGTCGTTGCGCCAGCTGCAAGTTTTCCAAAGCTGTATGCCGTCCTTTCCATCCACAGAATTCAATGCAGTATGCACGATACTGTACAGACCGGACGAATCTTGGTTCGGAACAATGTCAGCCAAGGGAACCAGCACAAAAGCACGCTCCAACATACGAGGGTGAGGAAGCTCCAAATCCGTCGTAGCCAGTTGTTCCGCTTCCATCCACAACAAGTCCAGATCAATGGTTCGTGGACCGTTAGGAATATGTCTTACCCTTCCCAGACGACTCTCCACGTCCAGCATATAAAACAAAAGCTCCTCTGGAGCAAGTGTTGTCGATACGGCTACCGTCATATTCAAAAAAGAAGGCTGATCCAGATATCCAACAGGCTCTGTTTCATACAGACTGGAGCAGCGTAGCACTCGTATCGCCGGATGTTCGTCCAGTGCGGTAATGGCTTCATACAGGGTATGCTCACGCTCCCCCAAATTAGCCCCTAAAGCAATATAAGCCTCTGATGCCTCAGAGGTCGAATGTGCATTCATGTATCGTTCCTACTTTCTTGCGCGATAAAGCTCAACCGTCACACCCTGAAAATGAATATCAAACGGCGGATGCGGCTTCGTCACTTTGACAGTCAGTGCATTGACACTAGTATAAGTGTCCAGTAGGGAAGATGCAATACGTTCGCCTAAAGCTTCAATCAATTGGTAAGATTCCTTTTCTACGATATCTTTCACGGTATAATGCACCTCAGCATAATTAACCGTTTTGTCCAAAGCGTCCTGCTCCCCTGCTTCACGCAGATCAAGCTCCAGTTCCAAGTCAATATAGTAACGCTGTCCCAGCTTACGTTCCTCGGGAAAAACGCCGTGATATCCGTAATACTCCATGCGATGCAATTTCATTTTATCCATCTTAAGTAAGTCCCCCTGTTTTTTTGATTTTATCTATATAAGTTCCACATAAAGGATTCGTGAAGCGGGCTTTACCCACCATAACTCAGTGGATTTTTAGACCCGTACACCATCGCATCACACATACGTACAGTGCGCTTGATTTGTGCCACATCGTGTACACGCACAATCTGGCACCCTTGGGCAATCCCAAAGGCCACGGTAGCCGCAGTTCCCTCCACTACATCATCCACTGGCAAATCCAGAGCTGTACGGATAAATTTTTTGCGCGACGTAGCCAACAACAGCGGAAATCCCAGCTGACTTAATGTATCAAGAGAAGTCATGGCATGAATATTTTCATCATAGTCTTTGGCAAAACCGATGCCTGGGTCTAAAATGATCTGCTCCTTACGGACCCCTGCTTTCAGTGCTAATTGGATACTTTCTTGTAAATCGGACAGCATATCAGAAACCAAATCGGTATAGTTACGGTCGTGACGATTATGCATCAAAATGACCGGACAATCGAATTCAGCTGCTACTCGTGCCATATCGGGATCTGCCTTAAACCCCCACACATCATTAATGATGTGTGCGCCTGCTTCAAGCGCCTGTCTGGCTACTTCAGCTTTGTAAGTATCCACAGACAATGGGATATGCGGTGCAATACGATGGATTGCCTGGACGACCGGAATGACCCTAGCCAGTTCCTCTTCCACACCTACTGGTTCATGACCCGGACGGGTAGATTCCCCACCAATATCAATGATATTCGCTCCATCCTCCACTAGCTTCAGTGCATGTAAAACAGCAATCTCTGGATTATAATGTAAACCTCCATCCGAAAAAGAATCCGGGGTCACATTAAGTATGCCCATAATCTGGGTGGAATGCCCGAGTGTAAGCTTGGCATCCCTCATTTGATAGCTGCGTTCATAAAGAGTTGGTATATTCACTTCATCCCTGCTTTCTGCCTATAATCATGCAACAGCAAAGCTGTTATGGACTCGGTCTGCGCCAAGGGCACCGATAAGTGACTTGCTACGCCTCCCGGCTCCAACAATAAATCCACGGGTCGTATTTCTTGTATAGAGTTGGTCATAAAAATTTCATCAGCCTGTTTCAGCTCATCCCAGTGGTATAACCCTTGCTCACATGGAATGCCCCGCAGGTTCGCCAACTCCAAAATGAACTCACGTGTAATGCCTGGCAGAATTCCTGTAGCCAAGTCAGGGGTATACAGCGTATTATTCCGCACAAAAAACAGATTGCTAACTATTCCCTCTGCCAGAAAACCATTGGCCGTAAGCATTATTCCTTCAGCCTTATAATGGACAGCCTCGGCATACTGCTGAAGTTCCCGCTTCGCAAGAATATTATTCATATAATGGAGCGATTTTAATCGAACCTCACCCTCCGGAGTATTTCTGGGGGTTCGTAGCAACTGAAGCGCCGAAGGCGCTGAGGACTGCTCGGTTTGTGTATTTGTAGAGGGCAGCGGCTTGGCGAACAAAATATGGTTGGGCTGCGTGTAGTCACCAGATGGCAAGCCCAGTGCCTCTTCACCGGCTGATACGGTGTAGCGGATATAGGCTTCATCCAGCCCATTTGCCACCATCAGATGCTGGATGTGTTTCGTAAGCTGCTCCTTATCCGGTTGAAAAGGAATGCCGAGCATTCGGCAGCCTTCCTCCAGTCGACGTAGATGCCGATCCAGCAGGAAGGGAACCCCGTTATAGGTGCGGAATGTCTCAAACAAGCCCATTCCGTATAAAAAGCCGTGATCACTTACGTGAATCACGGCTTTTGCGGCTTCCGTGAGGACGCCATTGACTCCGATATATCTCATAAATCAGACGCCTACCTTGCGTTTTAGGAAATTGCGCAACAGTTGATGCCCGTAGTCCGTAATAATGGATTCGGGATGGAACTGGACTCCTTCTACGGCAAATTCTTTATGCCGCAAACCCATAATTTCACCCTCTGCGGTTTCAGCGGTAATCTCTAGACATTCAGGCAGGCTCTCGCGCTCTACAAGCAATGAATGATACCGGGTGGCTGTAAATGGAGAAGGCAGGCCTTCAAATACTGAGGTATTGTGATGGAGAATCGGTGACGTTTTGCCATGCATGAGACGATCAGCCCGGATAACCTTACCGCCAAAAGCCTGTCCGATGGCCTGGTGACCGAGACACACGCCAAAAATCGGAATCCGGCCTTTAAAATGGCTGATTACATCCAGCGATATTCCCGCTTCATTCGGCGTGCATGGACCCGGCGAGATCAAAATGTGATCTGGTGCCAGCTCTTCTATGCCTTTCACATCAATCTCATCATTCCGTTTTACGGTTACTTCTTCGCCAAGTTCACCCAGATATTGAACAAGATTGTACGTAAATGAATCATAATTATCAATCACCAAAATCATTAGACTCACCCTCCTGTGATACCGCTCCTGCTCAAAGCGGCTTCTTCTTCCCCACATTGTACCGCCTTCATGACAGCTCTGGCCTTGTTCCGACACTCGCGATATTCTCTGTACGGGTCTGAATCAATGACGATACCCGCACCTGTCTGTAAATAGGCAGTATTGCCCTGAACAGCTAATGTTCTTATTATAATATTTAATTCCATATTACCATTATAGTCAATCCATCCAAGGGACCCCGTGTAAGGACCCCGACGGACGGGCTCTAACTCTTCAATAATTTCCATCGTACGCACCTTAGGAGCTCCGGTAATGGTTCCACCCGGGAAGGTAGCAGCAATTACGTCTATAGCTGTACGACCCGTGGCTAACTTCCCCTCAACCTGAGAAACCAGATGCATAACGTGCGAATAATATTCGACCGTCAGCAATTCAGGAACATGCACCGATCCGTATTCAGCAATCCGGCCGATATCGTTACGCTCCAGATCGACGAGCATAATATGCTCGGCTCGTTCTTTTTCACTTGATAGAAGCTCTGCGGCCATAGCGGCATCTTCATCCGGTGTTAGTCCCCTTCTTCTCGTACCTGCAATAGGTCGAGCACTCACACGTCCATCTTCCAGCTTCACCAGCAATTCCGGTGAGCCACTGACGATCCGCAAATCTGGCATGCGCAGCATCCCCATATAAGGGGAAGGATTCAGCAGACGAAGCCATTCATATATATTCTCAGGAAGGGCTGCAAGCGTACGTTGCTGACGAATCGACAAGTTCACCTGAAATACATCTCCTTGAGCAATGTATTCCTGCACACGTTTCACAGCATGTTCAAAATCTTGTTGACTGAATGCCGTTTTCCAGCCTTCAGATTCCTGGTGAACAGCCTCTAATCCTTTTTCGGACAGCCGAGCACAACGAAGAGGGTAAGCCGGATCAGTCTCTCCCGCATGTATAATGTTCTTCCACTGAGTCAACATGCGTTCTGTACGTTGGACCGCTTCCGCATAATGCTTGCCAAGTATCGATGCGGTCTCATTCAACATAACCTCATTTGCCAAATCAGTCTGACTACTGAATTCACTCAAGCGGACAGGGTTAGGCATATGAACAGCACAGTATAGGCATGATGTTTCATGATCATAAATCCATAGCTCATTCACCCGCATCCACACATAATCAGGTATATCGGTATCGTCTGCAGCTTGAGTTGGCAAACGCTCTAACGAGCGAGCTACATCGTAGCCCAGGTAGCCTGCAAATCCCCCAGAGAAAAAAGGCATGCCAGGTACACGTGGCGCACGGTAAGGGGCGATCCAATCGTTCATGACTGTCAAAGGTTGTCCATGTATAGCACCATGCTCCCCGCTTTGCAAATCAGTCCAAACTGCTTGTTCTCCCTTGCCTTCCAATATAGCAACCGGATTCAAGGCCAGATACGTATATCTTCCACCTTTAGCGCTCTCCAGCAAGAAAGCATATGGCGCCGAATCCTCCCAAGCCCTCCGCCACGATGGAGGCAATCCGCCTCCGGGCAATGGGTACTCAGCAATATAGGGAAGCATACTCCAGCCCTCCTTCTGCCAGGTTTGCCACTGCGCCTCCGTCACTCTAGCTGTCCATTTCATCTGTGTGCGCTACCCCTTCCATTACTTTGCCAAAAGTCTGCATTCTTCTCGTTACAAAGAAACCCTCATCCCCCGGTTACAGGGGAAATGAGGGTTTCCTTACGTATAGTATACACAATTACGACATAATTACAGCTCGAAATTGTATAGTGGTGTACTCAGGTAACGTTCGCCATTACTTGGAATAATGACAACAATCCGCTTACCCTTGCCCAATTGCTTAGCAAGATTCAAGGCCGCGTGAACAGCCGCGCCAGAAGAAATACCGGACAAAATGCCCTCTTCCTTGGCCACTCTACGCGCTACCTCGAAAGCTTCATCGTTTTCTACATGAAAAATTTCGTCATAGATATCGCGATTTAGAATTTCAGGAATAAAGTTGGCACCCAGCCCTTGAATTTTGTGAGGTCCTGGCTTGCCGCCTGCTAGCAATGGGGAAGAAGCGGGCTCTACAGCCACGATTTTAATATCAGGGAATTCTTTTTTAAGCACTTCTCCAGCACCGGAAATAGTTCCACCAGTCCCTATACCTGCTATAAAAGCGTCCAGAGTGCCGCCAATAGAACGAATCGCTTCTACGATCTCAGGACCCGTCGTTTCACGGTGAATTTTGATATTAGCTTTGTTCTTGAACTGCTCGGCAGCGAAATAATCCGGGTTTTCGCTCAATAGCTCTTCCATTTTCTTAACAGATCCGTTCATACCCTCTGAGCCAGGTGTTAACACAAGCTCGGCTCCATAAGCACGCAACAAATTACGACGCTCTATACTCATCGTTTCTGGCATAACAATTACTGCTTTATACCCCTTCGCAGCAGCAACCATAGCCAAGCCGATTCCTGTGTTACCGCTAGTTGCTTCAATAATAGTACCGCCCGGCTTAAGCAGACCTTCACGCTCAGCTTCTTCCACCATACTAATCGCAATACGGTCTTTTACACTGGAGCCCGGGTTCTGATATTCCAGTTTCAAATAAATTTCGGCGCTATCTTCCGGTACAATCCGGTTGAGGCGAACGAGGGGAGTCTCCCCGATAAGGTCGGTGATGTTATTAACAACTTTAGCCATGATAATTCCTCCCTGACTGTAGATGATATATTAAAAATTGCGAAAACATATTGTAGATGATTCTAGGTAAATCATTCTTCGTGTTATGCCGTTCATTTAATTTCCGATAAAAATAGTTGGTTTTATACGCTAATCATAACAATCTTCAATTCCATTGTCAATACGAGTAAATAAGCTACAATGCTGTTCGCCCGCGTTATCCGCACCGTGCTTCCTTCAAATCTAGATTCTTTTACGACGCTATAGAGAAGCGGAAGGTACCTCTTTCCCAGATAAAATACGAGCTCCATATTTATCACGCAGACTCTTCTCGACCTCATCCAAAGGAACGGCTTGTGCCAGCGCAAGCGACCGGCGAATTTGCTGACGAATCTGCCGCTTATCCGAAGAACTCTTTAGCCTGACATCCTGTACATAAATGACCGCATAGCCATCGTTAATGGAGATGGGACCTGCAACGTCCCCGGAGCTTAGTTCTCTTGCCGCCTTCATGATCGCCTCCGGTTGATATGGGTCATATTCATCCACCCATCCCAGCTGTCCGCTATGATCCTCGCCGAGAAGATTACCTGAGCCTGAATGTTCCCGAAGCAGCGTGTCGAAGCTTTCTCCTTGCTTAACCCGATCCAGCAACACCTCTGCTTCCTCTGCTTTGGCCACATAAAGAGCTGCCAGTTTGATCTGCTTACCAACGGCAAATTCCTCAGGGTGCTGTTCCCAATACTCGTCAATCTCCGTTTCCTCAACCTGAATACCTTGCGTGGCTATTTTCTCCAAGCCAATTCGGTACTCCGCTTCATTCCGCAAGTCAACCGGATCTAGGCCAAATTGTCGCTGCATTTCCTCAAAGTAGGCGTGTTCTGAGTCGTACCCTTTGCTATCCTGCTCCAGCACCTGCTGTAAATCCTCTTGGGTGATCTTGATACCGAGACGCTTGGTTTCAGCCTGCACGGCTTTACGATTCAACATTTGCAACAGCGTATTCGTTCCATATCGCTTTTTCAGTTCCGCTACCCACTGTTCCTCCGATATGCCTTCCTGACCCATCTCCGCCACAGTATGATCGCCGTCATCCTTGCTTACATCACCCGGCTTTAACAGCCCCCGAAGCATGATAAGACCACCCAAGGCGGCGACGCTAACGGTCAGAATAATGACAGCTGTCCATAATCCCTTTTCCCGTGTAGTCATCGCTTACACCGCCTATCCGGTTAGGCCTTGGCTTGATCTAACAGATTTTGCAATTCATCCTTATTAAACTGATAAGCCTCGTTACAAAAGTGACACACGACCTCAGCCTGTCCTTCTTCCTCAATCAATTGCTTCAATTCACTTTCTCCCAGACTGATCAATGTTTTCTCTACGCGCTCGCGTGAGCACTCACATTGAAAATGGATATCCATTTCATCAAGGATTCGAACGTCCGGCAGCATCCAACGCAGCATTTCGTCAAGCTCTAGCCCTTGATCCAGCAGAGCGGTAACGGGTGGAATGGAGCCGACTGCATTTTCGATAGCAGTAATCTCATCATCATTCAAACCTGGAAGCAATTGAATAATAAACCCGCCGGCCACTATAACGGAGTTATCCGTATCTACCAGCACACCCAAACCCACCGCTGACGGAGTCTGTTCGGATTTGGCAAAATAATAGGTAAAGTCTTCACCAAGTTCACCTGAAATAATCGGGATACTACCGCGATACGGCTCTTTTAATCCCAAATCCTTGATGATATGAATAAATCCCTCTGTACCTACTGCACCCGCTACATCCAGTTTGCCCATACTATTGCTTGGCAAATGCACATGGGGCTCAGTAACATACCCTCGCACTTCCCCTACAGCATTGGCATCCACGACGATTTGACCAATCGGCCCATCACCTTTGACTTGAATGGTCAGTCTTTCTTTGCCTTTGAGCATGGAACCCATAATTGCACCTGCTGTGAGAGTTCGTCCCAAAGCAGCAGTTGCTGTAGGATAAGTATCATGTCTTCTCCGCAATTCTTCTACCAATTGAGTTGTCCGAACCGCAAAGGCTCTAACCCTTCCATCCATGGCTGTACCGCGAATAAGTCGATCCTGCTTATTTTCCATATTGATATCCTCCCCTATTATCCAAGGCAGCCATGCTGCTTATTTTCGTTAGTATTTCCTCATCCTTGAAACATCATTTCCCACTATATAAACAACCTGTCTTAACAGATCACCGAATTGTTCAAAAACGTAACATATTTCAGTATAGACGAAAAACGCCGCTAATCCAAACCGATAAGATCATCGGCTTGACTCAGCGGCAGCTTATATCCACTTTTTATTCGGCGTTACGTTGGTAAATGATGCGTAATCCTTCGAGCGTCAACATCGGCAACACTTTCTGAATGCTCTCTGTCTCTGATGCGATTAGCTCTGCAAGACCTCCGGTAGCAATAACTGTAGGTTCTGCCTGCATTTCTTCCTTAATGCGCCTCACAATGCCATCCACTTGTCCAGCGTAACCGAAAATAATCCCGGCTTGCATGGCATGGACCGTATTCCGACCAATAACCTTTTTGGGTTTCTCCAACTCGATACGAGGGAGCTTGGAAGCCCGTTGATACAGTGCCTCTGTCGAAATGCCGATACCCGGCACAATGACTCCACCCAGATAGTTTCCCTTATCGTCAATACAATCAAACGTCGTCGCCGTTCCAAAATCCACCACAACGAGAGGCCCGCCGAACCGTTCTACAGCCGCAACAGCGTTCACGATCCGATCCGCACCTACTTCACGCGGATTCTCGTAACGCAGGTTAAGACCGGTCTTGATTCCCGGTCCGACGATTAACGGCGTTTTGCCTATATATTTATCGCACATTTCCTCTAATACACGGACCAACGGCGGAACGACAGAGGAAATAATAACTCCCTGAATGTCATCCTTTAATACGCCGCCCATACTAAAAAGATTATGTATGAGTACGCCGTATTCATCCGCTGTTGCCTGTCTGGAAGTGCTGATCCGGTAGTGGTGCAACAGCTCGCGCCCTTCATACATCCCCAGAACAATATTGGTATTACCTACATCCACTACAAGAATCAATCGGTGTCACCTATCTTTCTTAGCGTTAAGGTCAAGGCTGATATCCAGGTTATGAAAAGAGTATGTCAGCCTGCCTACAGAAATCACATCTACGCCGCTCTCAGCCATCTCACGCACTGTATCCAACGATACATTGCCTGAGGCTTCTGTTTTGACGTGTGGGGCCTGTTCACGAATGAAGCGAACGGCTTCCTTCATATCTGGGACGGACATGTTATCCAGCATAATAATATCCGCCCCAGCCTCCAGAGCTTCCCGGACTTGCGTCATGTTTTCCGTCTCTACTTCGATCGTCATTGTATGCGGTATATGCGCGCGCGCTCGGCTGACCGCCTGTGCAATCCCACCCGCGCCCTTAATATGATTATCCTTAATCATAACCGCATCGTACAGACCAAAGCGATGATTCGAACCGCCACCTACACGCACAGCATACTTCTCTAACAGTCGATGTCCTGGCGTTGTTTTACGTGTGTCCACCAAGCGCGTGGAAAGTCCATGCAGTTGATCTATAAAAGTCCGCGTCCGCGTTGCAATACCGGACATCCGCTGAAGTAAATTTAATGCCAATCGCTCCCCGGTCAAAATCGCATGAGTACTCCCATTCACTTCTGCCAAAACGCTCCCCTTTTCAATCCATTGGCCATCGGTCACCAACGGAGTGAACGACAAGGAAGGGTCCACTACTCGAAATACAAGTTCAGCCACAGGTAAACCCGCAATCACGCCGCTCTCTTTGGCATGAATGACAGCCTTGGATTGGTGACCCGGCTCAATCGTCCAACGTGTGGTCACATCGCCAGAACCTGTATCTTCTCGCAGCCAGCTGCGAATTTGTGCCGTCAGTTCTTCCTGATATCCGCTAAACTCTCCATAAAGCTCGCTGTTAGATGTCATGAACGCTCTCCTCCGTTATGCCTTGCTCACGTCTCTGCTGAACATGCTTTCGCCACATGCGATCATCTGTCTCAGGGAAGTCCTCACGATAGTGTGCTCCCCGGCTCTCCTCACGCAGCAACGCACCATCTGCTACTAATAAAGCACAGGTGAGCAAATTGGCGAATTCGATCTCTTCCCGGCTGGTGATCACAGCCTGAAAAACAGGCACTAGCCCGTGCAGCTCTTCTAAAGCTGCTTGCAGCCCTTCACTATGCCGACGAACTCCAGCATAATGAACCATCGTTTCTTGCAGCTTATGTCGCTGTCCCACGACGGATGAAGCCTGGAACTCTGCACGGTTATCACTGTAAGATATCAAAGTATGGCCGACCAGCGGTGGCAATGAATGCAGCCGCTCGATAATCCTACTGGCGAACACAATAGCTTCAGATAGCGAATTGCTCGCCAGACGATTAGCGCCGTGAACACCTGTGGAAGAAGTCTCTCCACAAGCGAACAAACGCCTAACAGAGCTTTCCCCGTATAGATTAGTCTGGATACCACCCATCATATAATGGGCAGCAGGAGCAATGGGAATCCAGCCTGTCGTCATATCCAACCCATATGACAGACATGTCCGATAAATCGTTGGAAAACGTTGCTTTACCCGCTCAGGCGGCTCGTGTGTAATATCCAGGTATACAAACGTAGACTGAGTGCGTTCCATCTCATGGATGATCGCACGAGCTACGATATCTCTGGGTGCAAGCTCCTGTCGGGAATCGTACTTGTCCATGAAGCGTTCTCCATGAATGTTGCGTAACACGGCCCCTTCTCCCCGTACGGCTTCGGAAATTAGAAACCTTGGAGCGCCCGGATGGCACAACGCCGTAGGATGAAACTGTACGAACTCCATATCCCGTACAACTGCCCCCGCACGATAAGCCATAGCAATACCGTCCCCAGTTGCGATACCCGGGTTAGTCGTGTAACGGTATAATTGCCCGCTACCTCCTGAGCACAAAATGGTTGCATTGGCAGTGATATACGACCTTTCCCCATCTGGCATTTGAACGAGGGCCCCAATACACTCACCATGCTCAGTCAGCAGGTCAATGACCATGCACTCTTCCCACACCTCAATACCGGGATGGGCGACAACCTGCTGTGACAAGGCACGCACGATTTCATAACCGGTGGCATCTCCATTTGCATGCAAAATGCGACGATGACTATGCGCCCCCTCTCGGGTTAGCGCTAGTTCACCATTCACACGGTCAAAGGCTGTCCCCAATCGTATTAACTCTTTAATACCTTCTGGGCCTTCATGAACAAGCGTTCTGACCGCCTCGGGTTCACACAGACCTGCACCAGCAATCAGAGTATCTTGCATGTGGTAAGCCGGTGTATCCTCGTCCGATGTGACAGCAGCAATGCCGCCTTGAGCATAACGTGTGTTGCTTTCCATTAAAGTTTTCTTGGTAATCAGCAACACTTTCCGATTCTCCGCAGCCTTAATCGCTGTATATAAGCCCGCAATACCGGAGCCGATGATTAAGACGTCGGCTTCGTATTGGGTCAATTCCGCTACATCAAAATCAACTAGATATCTTGGAATCATGCCTTTCACCTGATTTCACAGAAGAATAGCGCACACCATAGATCGTACAGTATGCGCTCACGGATATGTTCAAAATGATAGTAAGTCGATTGCAGCGGCTGTTGGCCTTTTAAGCTAGGAAGGCGACAGCCGTTTATTTAACAATAAATGTACACAACGTTCCTGTGTCTGTCAAATCACGTCAGCAATAATCTTCCACATTTAAAAAAGCTTCGGAAAACCAATAGGATCTGGTTCCCCGAAGCTTACATATATGCTTATTCAACTATCCATCAGATAATCAGGTTGTTGTCGGTGGAGTACCGCCGGAATTGCCTGAATTGTTATCATCCTCTGGTTTTTGCAGATTAGGGATATCGTTCGGTTGATCTGTTGTATTCTTAGGCTCGTCATCCTTACCTTGAATACGTACACGAACATCACCGATGTTGTCGATCACAGGCTCACCGTTTTCCGGTGTTCCTTCTCCCTCATTCGTATTGCCGTTCAAAGAACCTGTCTCGATCAAACGTTTGATTTGTTCAAGCTCCAGGGTTTCTTCTTCCAACAAGGTTTGAGCGATCAAATGAACCTCTTTCGAATACTTCGTCAAGAGTTCTCTAGCACGCTCATAGGAGTCAGTGATGAAGCGATTCATCTCCTGGTCAATCTCATAAGCAATCTGATCACTGTAGTTTTGCTCATGACCAATATCACGTCCAAGGAATACTTGACCTTGGGAAGTTCCGAACTGCATCGGGCCGAGCTTCTCACTCATACCGTATTCCACGATCATGCTACGCGCAATGCCTGTCGCTTGTTGGAAGTCACTATAAGCCCCTGTTCCGATCTCACCAATAAACAGCTCCTCGGAAACACGTCCACCCAACAATCCAGTGATTTTGTCCAGCAATTCCTGCTTGGTTGTCAGCATGCGGTCTTCCTTCGGAAGCATGATGACATATCCGCCTGCACGTCCACGTGGAATAATAGTTACCTTGTGAACCATATCGGCATTCTCCAGGAAGTAACCGATAATCGTATGCCCTGCTTCATGATAAGCAACAATCCGTTTCTCGCGGTCACTGATTACGCGGCTGCGTTTTTCAGTACCTACGATCACGCGGTCGATAGCTTCATCTACTTCTCGCATCGAAATATCTCTACGGTTGCGACGAGCGGCCAGCAAGGCAGCTTCGTTCAACAAGTTTTCCAGATCAGCGCCCGTAAAGCCTGTTGTACGTTTCGCAATGACGTCCAATTTAACATCCTTCGTTAATGGTTTGTTGCGTGCATGTACATGCAATACTGCTTCGCGACCTTTAACATCTGGACGGTCAACCGTAATTTGACGGTCAAAACGTCCAGGACGAAGCAAGGCTGGATCTAGAATGTCCGGACGGTTAGTAGCAGCAACGATGATGATGCCCTCGTTTGCGCCAAATCCGTCCATCTCTACGAGCAATTGGTTGAGCGTTTGCTCACGTTCATCATGTCCGCCACCCAATCCGGCGCCACGTTGACGTCCAACGGCATCAATTTCATCAATAAAAATGATACAAGGAGCGTTCTTCTTCGCATTCTCGAACAAGTCACGAACACGGGAAGCACCGACCCCGACGAACATTTCTACAAAATCAGAACCTGAGATACTGAAAAACGGCACTCCGGCCTCGCCTGCAACAGCTCTCGCCAAGAGTGTTTTACCCGTACCTGGAGGGCCCACTAACAGAACACCTTTTGGAATACGAGCGCCCACGGCTGCGAACTTACGTGGGTCCTTCAAGAATTCTACGACTTCGACAAGCTCCTGCTTCTCTTCGTCAGCCCCTGCTACGTCTTCGAAGGTAACTTTCTTCTTCTCTTCGTTATACAGACGGGCTTTGCTCTTGCCGAAGTTCATTACTTTGCCGCCACCGCCCTGTGCCTGATTAAACAGGAAGAAGAACAACAGGAACATGATCACCAAAGGAATGATAGAAGTCAAAAATGTCAGCCAAATGCTTTCGCCTTCCATTTTCTTCTGTACGTATTCAAACCCGTTCGTTTCGCTGGCATTCACCAGTTCACTTAGTGCTTGATCCGTTGGTGGAACGTATACGGAAAAATTGGTTGATTTAGCATTAGCCGGCTGCTTCTTATATGCACCGGTTACAAGATAGGCGTAACCGTCAAATTGGACCGTTACTTTAGAGATATTATTAGCTTTAACCTCTTGCCGTAATTGGTCATATCTAGGGAGATCGGAGGCTTCGTTACTGTTGCTAACAAACTGAACGATACCCACCACAACTAAAAAAAGAATCAAATAAAAACCAGAATTCCGGATGAACCGATTCATCCCCTACCTCCTCTCGAGACACTTAAGTTATTTTACCATAGCCTGTAAGCCCTTCTCAACAAAGGACCCTATTTAGTCCTAGGACTGGAGGCTGAGATTAGCTGGTGTAGATTTCCGGCTTTAAAATCCCTATGTATGGGAGGTTCCGGTAGTGCTCGGCATAGTCCAGACCATAGCCGACAACAAACGCATCCGGAAGTGTAAATCCGGTGTAATCAGCTTCAAGATTAACTGTCCGGCGTGCAGGCTTGTCGAACAAAGTTACGACACATACCGAATTGGCATTACGATTTTTAAGCAATTCAATCAAATGTGTCAGTGTCAGACCACTGTCGATAATATCTTCGACAATCAGAACATCGCGTCCTTCTACGGAAGCGTCCAAATCTTTGATGATTTTAACGACGCCTGATGATTTGGTGGATACTCCATAACTAGATACAGCCATGAAATCAAGTTCCAACGGCACTGTAATGGATTTAACCAAATCGGCCATAAAGATAAACGCACCCTTCAGCACGCAAATCACCAATGGATTTTTCCCTTCATATTTCACGCTAAGCTGTGCGCCTAATTCCTTGATTTTACTCTGAATTTCTTCTTCACTGATCAATACTTCCTGAATATCATTTTGCAACGGTGTAAACCTCCTAAGTTTATACTATGAAAGCCGTTCCTGCGCAATTACCGGTACCCCGGACTCTCTCGTCTTTGCCATGACATATATATAACCGAAGACGTGTGCTTTTGCACCGCAGCATGTACAGAACGTCGTACGCCCGGAATCCAGAGAACAACTCCAGAATGGTCGCAGACGATGGGAAGAACGGAACGCATTGAAGGAGGTATTTTTTCATCAATAAAAATATCTTTAACCTTTTTTCTTCCGTTTAATCCCATTACATACATGGTATCTCCAGGTAATCGCGAGCGTACAGTCAACGGCAGAGTCAATTCATCTGCGTCGAACCATGCTTCTTCCTCATTCGCCGGATGTTGTCCATCCAAATAGGAAGCTCTTTGCCACCGGAGTATACCACCCGCTTCAGGCAACTCAAGCTCACCGGAAATAGGCAATACGCTCAGTCCATAGCTCCATTCACCCATAACGACTTGCGTACGGTCAAACAAAACCGCCTGGTCATATTCGCGGACTCCAACCGCACCGCCGCCCAAGTCCAAGCTCCATGTAGAAGTTGTCTCCTGGAGAAGTCTTAGTCGAACGGTCTCAATTTTACGAAAATCAAAATTTCCACTGTCCGAAGGCAGATAATTTAATATTAGTTTAATCAACCTCCGTTGTAAAGCAACGGATAGCTCACGGTATGATGCGATGGAAAACATGTACCTGCCATTATTGAAATGCACCATTTTCTCGTATACCGACAGTGTAGCTGCCTCCATAAAATCATTTTCGTCAGCCATCGTTTCGGCTAGCCGGTTCAGGGACGGTGTCAGTTGCTCATTATATTGCCCCAAAAAAGGAAGCACATCCATGCGGATGGCATTACGACGGTATTTGGTCGATAAATTAGTGCTGTCTGTCACATAGGAAAGACCATAAAAGTTACAATACTCAATCAAGTCAGCCTTGTACATACGAAGCAGCGGGCGAATGAGTTGCACATTTTTTTCGGTGCGTGCCAAACGCATACCCGCCAAACCCGCCGGTCCGCTACCGCGCAGCAAGTGCAAGAGGACTGTCTCCGCTTGATCATCGCCATGGTGAGCCATAGCAATATGCTGTGCCTCCCACTTCGTAGCCGTATCATGTAAAAAGCTGTACCGTAGCTCACGGGCCGCTTCCTGTGGACCCTTGCCGCTTTTCTTTATATAAGCGGGTGCATCAACCCGGATCATTTCAAATGGAAGCTTGAGCTTTCGGGCAATATTGCGTACCTCTTCAGCCTCCGCATCCGATTCCTCTGGCCTGAAGCCATGATGAACATGAGCGCAGACAAGTTGTAATGGCATATGTATAACGGATATTTCATGTAAAATGTGCAAAAGGGCCACCGAATCCGGTCCGCCGGATACAGCAACCACAATGCGGTCTCCGGGGCTCCACAGGGAATGTTCTCGCGCCAAAGCGAGCACTTCCTGTACAACACCGGTCGGTTTTGTTGTTCCCATTCACGACCCTCTTTTCTCCCGACCGTAAAAATGATGATCCTATGTTATCTTATGTAAGTCATGCTGCTACCTTAACGCAATCCAGAGCGCTCCAGCAAGCAGCAAAAGCGATACCGTGAAAGCATATCCCAACCAGCGTGGATTTCCTCTTTTGACAGATGATTGCCTGACATGCGCGGAAGCCAGACGCGACCAAGCTCGGGCCGCTGCACGAGTATCGGAATATTCCCCACGTACTGCACCCAGCAGCCATTCGGCGTAGGGGCGTAATACACGACTGCGACGAATAATGACTGTCAATTCTGCCGTATTACGTAGCTGCGGCAGCCTACTCGCAGCCGCCTTTAACGATTCGCTCTCCAATATATGAACCGTTAAAAGAGCAAAGGCAAACAGATCATACTGGGGATCAGCATTTCGGCTACCAGCATTCCAAAATCCCCTATCGTACCATTCTGTAAATTGTTTAACACTCCGACCTGCAAGGGACACGCCACCATAATCAATCAACTCAGCCTCTCCATAGGCATTGACCAATATATTTTGAGGCTTCAGGTCGCCAAACACCCATCCTGCCTGATGGAGATCGGCCAGACGATTCAGTATGCCAGTCCCAGCCACACCATACCATTCAGACCCTTTGGCTGCCACAAATTTATGAAGCGGATCTCCTTTAACGTATCGCATAACATAAAAGGGGATCTCCCCATTGCGTAACACTACATCATCCACTTCAAACAAGAAGGAAGGATTCCCATTCCGCTGGAGGGCAGCCTGAGTCCCTTGAGACTGTAATGTGGTCAGCACATTAATCTCCGATTGCAGATCAAGCGTGTTCTTTCCCATTTTGAGAGCAAATTGCCGATCGGCCTGTGCTTCTTTTACCAAATATACAGTTCCGTTCGCTCCCCGGCCCAGCAAGCGCTGGATGACATAGCTACTCCGCTTCCACTTGCCCTTGATGACCGTTCCGGGTGCAAGAACGGGATCAGACGACGTAGTCACCGAGCATCCCTTCTCCTTTGCCATAGGATTCTTCCAGATCTTTCTGTTCCCCTAGTGTAACATATCGGTAATAATCAATCACTTGTAAAATGGCTGGTCCTGTCGGTGTCGCTCCTTTCATCCGCAAGCGTCCGAATATCGATTTGATCTGGTCTAGCTCAGAGGTCCACCCGATATCCATGACTGCGTCTTCTCCCATTCGTCCACCCGGAAAATGAAATACAGATATACGGCTGAGTCCGCTTCTGGACTGTAAACTGAGCAGCAAATCGCGGATACTATCCTCTACAGCAGGCAGCTTAGGCTTCATGCTTGCACTTGCATCAATGAGTAAAGCAATTTCCAGAGGGCTTGTTTCTGTCAGTTCATCCATTACCTCAACTACCTGAGCTCGTTTGGCCGGAGGCAGTTCACCGATATGCCGGGCGCCGCCCTCACCCAAAATGTGCGTTAACTCTCTATTAACCGCCTGCTGAATCGTTTGAACCACTGTTTTGCGCGTCATCATTTGCATGGTTTGCGCCAACTGCTTCGTACCGACGATTTGGCTAAACCCTCCCCCTGCTTTAGCAATTTCCTGAATTTCTGCGCTCCCAAGCTCGCCGATAGTTCCATAATCTATGACTCCGGCGACGTTCACTGTAATTCCCTCACGTAAAGCTTGGGCAGCCGCCATTACTGGGCTAACCCCTACGTTAGAGCATCCATCTGTAATGATCAAAATTTGCTTCATCGCTTTTTGACCTCCGCTTCCTCTTAATCTATTCCGATAGATTCTATCTTTGCCTAATCCGGAACGATTCAAACGAAGGATGCGGATTTTTAAAAATGAATAAGCAATTTCCCGGGCAATGTCAGTCTAGCTCACCGTCCGCGGACGTTCCAACCACCTCATGCCAGGTACATGAAGGGTGGCCCACTCTGGGCGAAAGTGATCAATTTTACTAACAACTACAGTCATATCATCATAGATTTGATTTTGTTGGTATCGAATAACCCGTTCTAGCAAACAATCGGCCAGTTCCTGTGGATCCTCACTTTCAATTTCCTGAATCATGCGTTTCATCCATATTTCTTTATTGACTGCATAACCCGGTGAATCGTATATACCGTCTGTTATCATAATGAGAATATCTCCTGGCTGGAGTTGCAGTGACACCAAATCAACCTCGATATCCTGTATAATGCCAATCGGTAAATTGCTTGCAGATACGGGAATGACCTCCTCCCCTCTTTTAATAAAGCTCGGTGTAGATCCAATCTTCATAAAGGTTGTCCGGGCCGTATACTGATCAATCAGCGCCATATCCACCGTAGCATACATTTCCTCAGGTGATCGGAGCATCAGGACAGAGTTAACCGACTTGATCGCTAATTTTTCGTCCATACCTGATTGCAGTAGTTCTTCCAAAATGTTAAGTGCTGCACTGCTCTCTTGCTGCGCACGCTCTCCGTTCCCCATACCGTCACTTAAAGAGACTGCGAAAGTCCCATTCCCTAACTCCATCATGCTATAACTGTCTCCTGAGAAGAAATCGCCTCCTTTGGCCGCACTAGCTACTCCTGTAGCAATCTCATACGTTTTAGCAGAGCCGAACATGACTGTAGCCAAGCCTTGGCGGCGATCTGCCGCCGTTTCGCGCATGACAGCTATATGCTCGTCCAGTATGTCCGACAGCAGTGGAGCAATGATTTTCCGACATTCATCAAATCCCCTTGTATAGGCATGGACAATCTCTATTTCAACCTGACCTGCATCCAGGCTAATAATCTCAATGGATTGGATGGACAAGCCGAGTCGATCAAGAGCCTCTCGGATTTGCTCTTCCTGCCGATGCATGGTCTGCCCTTCTCGCTGAATTTCCCGCGCTAAATCCTCCATAATTTGCGATACACCGGATAGCTGGTCAGCAACAAGCTGACGACTATCGTATACTTGGCGCTTCCACTGCATATTATGTTGGTAGAGACTATACTGCTGCTTCATTACCTGCAGGACAGCGCCCGTCTTGGCACATGCCTTGCTCCATTGTGGCGGCATCTGCTCCGGCTCCAAATCAGGATTATCCTCAATGGCGCTCATCATTTCCGTCATATACTGATGGGTTTGCATAAACTTGCCGTCCCAGCACTGCTCGCACTTAAAGCAAGAGGCACAGGTTCCTTCCGCCACCGCATTCATAAAGTGTTCCATTTCTCCGTCCGGTTTTGCTCCCTCACTCGCAGATATCTGATGGAAGCTGCGCGATAGCTGGCTGAATACACGGGAAAATTTCGTCACCCGCTCGGCAGTGAGATCACGAACTCTTTTGGCATATTCATGCTGGGACTTGGCGTGATCCTGCGTACCAGGGACATAGGTAGAAACCGCTTTAAAGAAACTTTTTGGAGTCATTAAAAATAATAGAATTGCCGCGCAGCTCTCCCAGGTTGATGTCAACACGTCCCCAGTCCCATCCAAATAGATCGTCAAAATGGAGGAGCCCAACAGCATGCCAAGAGCCACTGCACCTTTTCTCCCTTCACGCAGCATTCCTGCCAGCAAACCTGCAAAAGCAAGTAGACTCATCTGCACAATTGCGGACATATTGGCCAGGCTTAAAATTAAACCGGTAATCACACCGACCGAGGCACCCAACGAAGCACCTCCCACCAAAGCAAACACCAAGACCAAATATCGTGAAAGCACATGATCGACAGACAGTGAATGAACGGTCCATCCTACTGCTCCCGTCATCACAGAGGCTAATAGAATAATCAGACACAAAATTTCTTCGTTCTTCAATTGGCTTGCCTTCTTGCGGTACGTAAACAGCGGTATGGCCTGTGTGAACACCAATGTAAGCATAAAACTGAGCACCGCATCCGTTCCCACAATGACAAGCTCATACCATGTAAAGGCCGGAGCCATCACGGCGTTAAATAAATTGACCATAAACACAGACAAGAAGACCATAAGCGGGGCATAGGATAATTCCAGACGATCGAAGGTACGTAGCCCGCGATACAGGAGATAAAATACGATTAGCTCACCACCAATCATGAACAACGATGGGTAAGGAGCTAACAGGCTGCCTAGCACAACGGATACAGCTACAGGCAGCATTAGATCACGCCGAAGGAACGTAATGACCGCAAAATAAGCGAGGGCAAAAGGAGAAAGCTCGTCCAAAATAGTGGCGCGTCCCAGTAGAACTCCCATAGCTGACAATAGCAGCATCCATCTTTGCGCGGTTACCCATTGCACCATTTTATGTGAATCGAGCCGTTTCTTGAGTCTGGAAGGCCAACCTTCCGTACGCTCTTTGGATTTGGACTTTCTAGATTTTAACCCCGGAAAATGTACCACGTTCCATTTCTCCATCATGCGTCAGGCACCCCATTCATCAATTTGATGTTCTCATCTTAAACCGGAACGATTGAGAAAGTTTGTCAGAACCTCACGTCTTATTCCAAGAAATTTCCGACAAAAAAACGTGCCGCGCGAAAGGACAGAGCATCCCCCTGTACATCAAGCTGCGCCCGTATGGAAGCAGATGGAAGTTGTATCACTCCACGCCTTGCACGGCCTCTGTATGTCGTCCACCCTGATGCCCAGACTAGCGATTTGCACAGAAGATAGACGGAAAACCGTTGGAGTTTGTCGGACGATTATGTCCACACGACAAAAAAAACATCCAACATTTCAGTACGATGCTTCTTCTCTTCTTCATGAAACTACTAATCTTAAAAATGTGCCTGTACACCTCCGCCCAAATGTATTGCCCGCAGCCACAGCTTGTCGCATCTCTTGTCGGTAGAACGCAAAAAAACCGTAGCAGTCTTTCGACTGTACGGTTTTCCGTGTATGGTTGATACGGTTGTCAAAGTGAATTAAACACGCTTCGCGCCGCGTCCTCCGCGTTTACCTTCGGTGTTCTTTTTCAGCGACGAAATGCGTTCCTCACTATCTTTCAGGAAGCGTGACATTTTATCCTCAAATGAAGGTTTACCCGGTGCAGGCTTGAAAGAACGGCCTCCACGATCGCGGTTGAAACCACCACCGCGTCCCTGACTTGGACCTGAACCTCCGCCGCCAAAACGGTCTCCTCCGCCTGGTCCTCCTGTACGCTCCGGTCTTGGAGCTCTTGGGGGACGGGCTTCACTTGCCGGCTTATCAATCGTTTGCTTAATGGAAAGTCCGATTTTGCCATCTTTGTCAACATTAATGACTTTCACCGTCACAACATCATTAATCTTCAGGTGGTCGTTAACATCCTTAACATAATTATCGGCGATTTCCGAGATGTGAACGAGACCCGTGACACCTCCAGACAAATCCACAAATGCTCCAAAATGCGTGATGCCTGTCACTTTGCCCTCTAACTTGGTGCCCACTTCAATTGCCATAGAATAAAATGATCCTCCCTTAAAATATACAACCGATTTTTTTGCAAAAAAATCCCGCTGTGGTGATTTGATTATACAAAATGGCGGAACCAAGGTCAACTAAGCATTGGCCCGATAATGCCTCTATTTTTGATCTCCGATGATTGGCGTCTCTTCCGGTTTGTAAAGACCGTACTTACTTCTAGCAATTTCTCCAATGTACTCAGGGTCCTTGAGACGATTCACTTCGGTTTGAAGCTGTTGTTCCGTTTGTGTAGCAGCTTGCTTCTGTTTTTCCTTCTGGGTGAGCTGTTCACTTCGATCGGCCATGATCATGCCTTGAGAAAAAAAGGTGAATATGGCCCAACTACCAAAGGCGGCAAGCGATAGCAACCAAATCATGATTCGCCTGCGCCCGCCCGCATTGGACTTGGACGTAGGAGATGAATGGCGATCTACAGACGAATTACGCATGATACTACCCCCTTCCAAACCATCTTTTTGCTGTATTTTTCAGTCTGATACCTAGCTTTATGAGCAGATCTGGCGTCTTCCAGCGCGCTATAAGCGGACGGATCAACCAAAGAATCGGCTTCCAAACCGGCATCAGGATGTATATCAGCATCCTTCCTAGGAACACAATAAGTGCCCATGTCCATCCGACCAGCTTGCGTAACAGCCGATACAGCGCTAACACCGGAAGAACAATCAGGATGCGCAGTATGCTGTTCACGATCAACGTCAGTCTGCGAACGATCTCTATTAACATTACCACAAAACGTTGGGTTGTAACACTAAAGGCCCAAAAATAGAGCCAAACCCCCAAAAGTAGTCCTAAAAAGACATAAAACCGCAGCTCACCGCGATTACTCGCGTATAGCACACGGAAAATAAACAAAGCCGAGGCCACCCAATACAGCACGTCCAACATATGAACACTCCAACGGGCAAAATGAAAGCGGATTGACAGCACCCGGTAGCTGTCAAATACCACTCCCATCGCTATGCCCGACAATAGCATCCACGTCAATGTCAGCCATTGTGTGTAAGGGTTCATTTGAAGAGCTTGCCGAATAGGCTTTTTCCGTTTTTGGCCGGGGCCCCAGGCTCTAGGTAGACGAGGGAAGTAATCAGACCTTCAATGGACAGCAGCCCCTCTTCCAGACTGAGGTTTTTGATATGTAAATGTTGTCCGCGAATGGTGAGATGGCCCAGCTCGGTCTGAAGCAAAAACTCTTCACTGTCAAAGCTCTCCACATTGCTGACGCCTGAAATGTCGAGCTGCTTGCGGCTTTGCATGCGCAGATCATGGTGCTTGGACTTCCCTTGTTCAATCATGGCATGTACCCCTCCTTCTGTTCTTAGCTTATGAAGGGGTGGGCATGATTTAGAACCGCATTGGTTATTCACGAGCATATATTAGACGAAAGCTCATCATCCAAAAGAAAAAGCATCCCTTCATAAGATATGAAGGAATGCTTCTATGTACAACGTTATGAGAAAATCAGATGTCTGCTTACCAGTTCAAACCGTTGTCCCTGGCAATAGGCTCTTCCTTTACCAAAGTGTACATACTTGCAGCCTCGTCCTTGCGTGTAGTGTCGGCGAGCCGTTCCACTCGCACGGTCACCAGCTTCTGGCCAAATTGGACGGTAATTTCATCGCCCACTTTGACCGCACTGCTCGGCTTGGCTTCGCGTCCATTCACCAGCACTCTCCCTTGTTCAGAGACGTCCTTGGCTACTGTACGACGCTTAATCAGCCGCGAGACTTTCAAGAATTTATCAAGACGCATTAGTTAACGGCTTCTTTAAGCTTATTACCGGCTTTAAAAGCAGGAACGGTCGATTCTGGAATTTCAATCGTGTTGCCGGTTTGTGGATTGCGGCCTGTACGGCTAGAACGCTTGCGCGTTTCGAAAGTACCAAAGCCGATCAGTTGTACTTTGTCGCCACTCGCAAGTGCATCTGTAATTTCACCAAGTACGCCATTCAATACAGCTTCAACGTCACGTTTGCTCAAACCGCTTTTGCTGGAAATATTGTTGATCAGATCTGTCTTGTTCATAAGATAAAAGCCTCCTAAATGTCAAAAAATAATCATCACGCTACATATCCATAAATGGAGCAGACGTGAGGTCCAACTGTGGCCGTAGCCTTTCTGAATACTACTGTAACATGTTAACTATAGGCTACAGTTATTTTCAGAATTATTACAAGTTATTCGGGCTTGTCCTTAAAAATCCTGCAATGACAGGCGTTTTTTATTCGACCCCCAGTTAAGCCAACATCCTACTACAAAACTCTGCCCATTGGCAAGTCTGCTCAAGCTGGGCGTGTTTTCAACCCTGCTTATGTCTCATTTTACTGGCCCATACAGCCAAAGATCAAATCTATGGAGTCAATCTCTATCAAGGAGCTTTTTCGCTTCCTGCCAGTAGGTCTCCATTTCATCTACACTGCTGTCTTCGGGACGACGTCCCTGCTCGCGTAATTTCTGCTCAATATACTGGAAACGGCTCACAAATTTGCGATTAGTGGCTGACAGCGCCTCCTCTGGATCTACTTCCATGAACCGGGCTGCATTCACGGCAACAAATAACACATCGCCCAACTCCAGCAACTGAGCTTCCACGGAATGCCCTTCCCGAACCGCTTCCTTCAACTCAGCCACTTCTTCGTCCAGTTTATCAAATACGCCTTCAATGCTATCCCAGTTAAAGCCTACTTTAGCTGCTTTTTTCTGGAGCTTGTACGATTTCATAAGAGCAGGTAGATCACGGGGAACCCCATCCAGCACGGAAGGGTCTGCTGCCGTTGTACCTTTAAGTCGTTTTTCCTCAGCCTTCATCTGTTCCCAGTTTTGCAGCGCCTCTTCCGCATCATTCGCTTGATTATCACCGAACACATGCGGGTGACGGAAAATAAGCTTATCGTTCAGCCCTTGGATCACATCATAGACATTGAAGGTTCCGACTTCCTCTTCCATTTGGGCATGCAGCAAAATTTGTAACAACAGATCGCCGAGCTCTTCCTTCATATGCTCAGGATCATCCTCATCTATAGTTTCAATGACCTCATACGTTTCCTCGATCAGATTTTTGCGGATCGATTGATGTGTCTGTTCGCGATCCCATGGACAGCCTTCTGGACTGCGCAAAATATCGACAATCTCATGTAGACGGTCAAAAGAACGCCGTTTCAGCGCCTCATCCTCACTGCGAGGTATGTACACCAAGGATAGGTTCCCGTAGCCCTCTACTCGATCCAGCTCGTACAGCGGCACCTTGTGGACTGCTTCCTCACCTTCTACCCCAAGCGCGTGGCCGACATACACCTCATAATCGTCAGGATACCGCTCCATCAAGCACAGCTTCACATCGGAAGCCGTAAAGGTGTCATATACCTGTCCGATCAGCGTGTGCAACTGAGGCTGGAGCCAGCTCGCATCCAGTGTACCTGCATCCAACAGCTGGAAACCCTCAATCGGATCAAAACCAAGACGCACAAAAGCCTCATCCAGGAAACTTTCGCCCCCAAGATGTTTAGTTCAATCCCTTGCGCAGGACAACGCTCCTTGAGCAACTGCACCGCTGCTTCCGCCACCATCGGGTGACCGGGAACCGCATAGACGATTTCGCTTCCGTCTGCCGCCTTAGCAGCTGTTGCCATCAATTGACTGGTAATTTCCTCGTATACCTCTGGAAAAGATTCCTTTGTCTCATATACCGCATCAAATGACTCAAAGGCCACTTCAAACTCATCCAGCACTTGAACCGCCGGATGTTCCTTGGTTCGCAGATATAGCGCTGAAGCCCCCCGCATTTTGTTCAATATCCCTATCGTAAGCTGATCGGGATCTCCCGAGCCCAGACCTACGATCGTTAATGTTACGCTCATATCCAATCCTCCGTTCCGCAAAAGCAGGATTCATGCTCGGAAAAAACACCCGGCGCAATCCAATCCAGCTTCCGCTTCCTTTGCTTTGGCATTTACTATACCACAAAGTTGTATAGGCTCATAAAATGGCTTGCGCAGCTGTCGCGCGGCAAGTCGTATAACCCCGGCTAAGCCAGTACACGCAGTCTGCGCAGCACGGCTGCCAGCGGGCGTCCGAGCTTGGGCACTGCCACAAGCTCGGCTTCCGTGATCAACCTCAAGCGTGCGAGGCCGATCACGAACACCACGGCGCCTGCTGCTACTCCCAGCAGGCTCTCCGCCGCTGCCGTGGCACGACCTCCGGCAGCCCATCCCAAGGCACCCAGCACAGCACTGGTGCCCCACATCGCCGCCCCGGCTGCACCAGCCAAGGCGACAAGCAATGCCGCCGGTTTGAGTACACTGGCGGACCAGCTCCCGCGCAGCCCCACCAAGCGGGCCAGCAGCGCGATGTTGATCACTGCCGCCAGCAGATAGGCGACAGCCCCCGCAATGGCGGCACCAGCCGTGCCTAACTGCGGCACGAGCAGCCAGTTTAGCAGCGCCTTGGCTGCTGCGGCCGCGAGCATCGCCAGAGCTGGCGCACGAACCGCGCCAAGCCCTTGCAGTAGCGCAGCCGAGATGATGCTGAGCGTGCCTCCTACGGCGGTCAGCGCCATCCAGCGCATCACCGTGCTGCCGGTGTCGTCTGCATACAGCATCACATTGACGGGCACGGCCAGCACGATCAAACCTGTCGCAGCGGCTAGTCCCAACAGCCAAAACCAGCGCAGCGATTGCTCGCACTGACGACGTGCCAGCTCCGTACCTCCGGTTACCCGAGCCTCAGCCAGCGAGGGTATGAACAATGCCGACAATGTGGTGGCAAACATCATGACCAGCTGTACTAGCGGAAGCCCCCGGTTGTACACGCCGAAGGCCACCATAACCGCCGTATCGTCCAAGCCCTCTTGCTTTAACAAGCGAGGGACGGTAAATGTATCTACCAGGTTAATTAACGGAACGGCCAGCGCTCCAAGGCAAACAGGCAAGGCATAACGTAGCAGCGCCTTTAGCAAAGCGCCGTTGCTTTCCGTTGGGTGAAGCTCACCAGTCTGGGCTTGCACTGTTGTCATTGCCGTCTCTTGCCGCCTAAGTCTCTTTCTGTGACCTCGCCAATACAACAGCATGATCACCAAGCCCGCTGCTCCGCCTGCTGCTGAGCCAAACACTGCGCCAGCGGCTATCATATCCGCCCCTGCTCCTTGTGACAGCATGAACAGCAACAATATGATCATCACGCTTACCCGTATCGCCTGCTCCGTCACTTGGGAAACCGCCGTTGGAATCATATTTTGCAAACCTTGAAAATAGCCTCTCAGTCCCGCCATAACCGGCACGAACAAAAAGGCAACCGCTGCCGCCCTCACCGATGGAATGACGTGAGCATTGTCGATCCACTGGCCGATTAGCGGCGCACACGTATACATCAGCAGCCCCAGAATCAGTCCGAAGATGCCCAATACAAGCGAAGATAGCAGGGCAACACGTTGCCCTGCTGCCCGGTTCCCCACAGCCTCATACTCAGCTACAAATTTGGATACGGCCACCGGGAATCCAGCAGCTGCAATGGTAATAAACAGCGTATAAAAAGGATAAACCGTATTATAAATGCCAAACACGCCGTCGCCGCCAATATTTTGCAGCGGGATTTTTTGCAATGTGCCGATCAGCTTGCTTGCTACCGCTGCCATTGTCAAAATGACAGCACCCCGTAGCAGCCGCGAAGCGGCGCGATTTTCCTGCATTCTCCGTCTCCACTCCCACCTGGATAAGCATTTTTACGAGTCCTATTATACCGTCTCTTCTCCCGGAAAGAAAAAAATCCCTGTACAACGTTGAACGGCTTTGTCCGTTCTGTACGTCATACAGGGGTGAAACGAGGTGTTACTGTTCCATTTGTTTGCCCAGGAAGCCAGCGGCTGTTTCAGCCATCTTGACCTCCATTTCGGACATTTTTACATTTTCATCCTTGTTCAACAATATAACAGATCCGATGGGATCACCACCCGAAACAATGGGAGCCGTCACAAAGGACGAGAGTGTTTCTTCGTGGTCTCGCGTCAGCTCATAAGAGCCGCTGGCTGTCTCCAGCACAGTCTTGCGATTATCCATGCTACCTTCGATAATGCTACCGATTTGCTTGTCCAAAAACTCTTTTTTCGAGCCTCCAGCCACCGTAATAATGGTGTCACGATCGGTAATCATCGTAATATGGCCTGTGCTTTCAAACAGGGACTCAGCATATTCTTTGGCGAAATCACCAAGTTCACCAATGGGTGAATACTTTTTCAAAATGACTTCTCCGTCACGATCCACAAAAATCTCAAGCGGATCTCCTTCACGAATTCTCAAGGTGCGGCGAATCTCCTTTGGAATAACTACCCGCCCAAGATCATCAATACGGCGAACTATACCAGTAGCTTTCATTTCACATGTTGCCCCACTTTCTCAAGAAGAATTTAGTAAACTACTGACGGTATCGAAAGACGCTTCCACTCCCCCAGAAGCGGTCACGAAGAACGTCGCGGTCATGGTGTTTATGGTGATATCTGACCATAGTATTCATCTGTTCCCAATTCCTTATGCATGTTCAGTTATTTACCTTCGTTTGCAACTCCATCTTTGGCTGTTCCAGCCTTGCTATCGCCCGTACCGCTTGTTGTTCCGCTCGGTGTAGTTGTGCTGCCCGCACCGGACGTTGCACCACTTTTCTCTTGCGTAGCAGGTGCCTTCGGCAGATTGATTTTCAAATCAAGCTTCGCCAAATCATTTTCGGTAAAGTTTTGGATACTTTCCCCAGCCAATTTATTTTTCAGGGCAGCCTTCTCGTTGTCCTTCAATTTATCAAATGTTGGATCATTGCGGGACTCCACTTTGATCACGTGATATCCGTATTCTGTTTCCACAGGCTCACCAATTTTGTTAATCGGTTGAGTTTCGGCAGCCTCTTTAAAAGCAGGTACCCATTGTGCTACGGACGCATTCTCATACAGCCCCCATTAGATGCGGAACCTGGGTCTTCCGAATACTTCTTGGCAATCGTCGCAAAATCCGCTCCACCGTCCAGCTTCGCCTTTACTTCTTTGGCCAGCTTGAGAGTAGCCTCTTTTGTACGCTGTTTCTTTGTTTTTGGATCTTCGAAATTAATCAATACATGGCGCACGGTTGCTGTCGTGAATTGATCTTTATTTTTCTCAAATTCCTGTTTCAGCTGATCATCCGTTACTTTATTGGTTTCGCTGTTGATTACCGTCATGACACGCGTAAAGTAATCTTTCACACCTTGTTCGGTCAGCTTCTGATCACTCAGAAATGTCTTAAACTTATCTTCACCAACCGACTTTTTATACTGCTCCAACTGCTCGTTTCCTTGTTTGGCGCCCTCTTCCTTGGCTTTATCGTCCGCTTTAGCCGCCAAAAGCTTGTACACTACTTCCTGCTTTACAATTTGCTCACGTACCTGATCAGAAGCTAAAGCAGCCTCATACTCTGGGTACAGAAATTTCATCATGCTGATTTCTTGGTTGAACTCATTTTCGGTAATCGTTCCACCCTTATAGGTCACGACAACCTTGCTGTTGTCTTTCGGCTCATCCTTGACCTTATTCTCATCCGCTTGCTTTGTACATGCTGCCAGCACCGATATAGCTAGCAACGCTGCCATGCCCAAGGAGAGCATTCTCCAAGGTTTTCTTTTATTTAGTTGTGGCATTTTGCAGTTCCTCCTTCAATGTGAATGCTTCTTTCAATGCACTCAAAAATTGCTCCAGCAGTTCTAGCAACTGTGGATCATTTAGACCTTTGCCCTTTATGCGTGCGCTCATAGAAGTGCCCTGTTCAAATTGTACACGTCTTTCAAAGCGATTGCCAATCTCGGCAAGTTTGGCTGTCTGAACCGCGTGCTGACGACCTTCATGGAATTTCAGCACTATATTGTCATCCCGCTGCACAATGGACTCGATTCCATACATCCGTCCATATACTTTAAGACGAGCAACGGCAAGCAAATGACGAACAGCCTCTGGCAGATCGCCAAATCGGTCGACCAGTTCGTCCTCCAGTTCGGAAGCCTCATCAAAGGTACTGACCGCTGCAACCTTCTTATAAATCTCAATCTTCTGGATGCTGTCATAAATATAGTCTCCCGGCAGGTAAGCATCGACACCCAAATCAATCGATGTACTCCAATTCCGGTTGGATTGATCCTCTTCTCCAAGCACACTGACTTTACGTTTGTTGATTTCCTCAGCCAGCATTTGCGAGTAAAGGTCAAAACCAACGGAAGCGATGAATCCGTGCTGCTCGGCGCCAAGTAAGTTACCCGCTCCGCGGATGGACAAATCACGCATTGCAATCTTGAACCCAGAACCCAACTCCGTAAATTCTTTGATAGACTGAAGCCGCTTCTCCGCCACCTCTGTAAGCACCTTATCTCGCTGGTACGTGAAATAAGCATAGGCAATCCGATTGGAACGGCCTACACGCCCACGCAGCTGATAAAGCTGGGAAAGCCCCATTTTATCAGCATCATGCACAATGAGTGTATTCACATTGGGGATATCCACACCGGTTTCGATAATGCTCGTGCTAACCAGTACATCATATTCACCATCTAGGAAATCCAAAATGGTTTTCTCCAGTTCCGTTTCAGACATCTGTCCGTGACCTACGCCCACCTTGGCGTCTGGGACAAGTGCATTGATCTCGGCAGCCATCTCCTGAATCCCCTGTACGCGATTATACAGGTAGTACACCTGTCCTCCACGTGCCATCTCGCGTTCAATGGCCTCGCGAACTAGAGTCTGGCTATGCTCAACTACATAGGTCTGCACTGGAAAACGGTTTTCTGGTGGCGTCTCAATAACTGACAAATCACGTACACCCAGCATGGACATATGCAGCGTACGGGGAATAGGTGTAGCCGTTAGTGTCAACACGTCTACATTCGTTTTCAGTTTTTTCAGCTTTTCTTTGTGCGTTACGCCAAAACGTTGCTCTTCATCGACAATAAGCAGCCCGAGATCCTTGAACACCAGATCCTGGGAAAGTAGACGGTGAGTACCAATGACAATATCCACCGTACCTTGTCGAACTCCCTTGGTCGTCTCATTCTGCTCTTTGCGCGAGCGGAAACGGCTCAATACCTGAATATTAAACGGATACCCGGAAAAGCGCTCACGGAAAGTCTCATAGTGCTGTTGTGCCAAAATCGTCGTCGGTACCAACACAGCCACTTGTTTGCCCTCAATAGCAGACTTAAAAGCAGCACGAATAGCCACCTCAGTCTTGCCGTAGCCTACGTCACCGCACAGCAAACGATCCATCGGACGACTCTGCTCCATGTCCTTTTTAATTTCTTCAATAGCCCGAATCTGGTCACGTGTCTCATCATACGGGAACATATCCTCAAATTCCTGCTGTTCTGGTGAATCCTTTTCAAAAGCAAAGCCTGGTGCTGACTGTCTTTCCGCATATAGCTTGATCAAGTCATCTGCGATGTCCTGAACCGAACTGCGCACCTTACTTTTAACACGTGTCCACTCATTGCCGCCCAGTTTGTAAATCTTGGGTTCTTTGTCCTCGGAGCCCACATACTTCTGAATCAGATCAATTTGTTCAATCGGTACAGACAGCTTATCTCCGCCCGCATAGAGGATATGCATGTAATCCTTATGGATACCGCCAACCTCCAGCGTACCGATTCCCATGTACTTCCCGATTCCGTGATTTTGGTGTACGACATAATCGCCCACCTTCAGCTCGCTATAGCTCTTAATCCGCTCTGCATTGTCTACATGTCGCCCCTGCTTACGTGCTTTCCGCTGCTTCTGGGAGAACATCTCACCCTCGGTAATCACCGCCAGATGAATAGACGGCATCTCAAAACCGCTTTGCAGATTACCAATCGCCATCGTCGGCTCATCAATACCATAGTCTTGAAGCACTCGCCGCATCCGATCCAGACGTTCATCTCCGCTCGCCAGCATCATAACCTGTGTGCCTGCCTTGCGCCAACGATCCATCTCTGCCTTAAGTACATTCATTTGACCGTGGAAATCCTGCATGCCACGGCAGATGAAATTCAAAATATTTTGCGGCTGTGTATGCGGAACCTGGCGAAGAAAGATCGACAGGAACAGCGTTTGAAATCTCCGATTATACAGCAGATTATCCGAGTTATCCGATAGCTCCAGTTGCGGTAGAGTTTTACCGTTTTGAAGCAAATGCAAATTCCATTCAGACTCATCCCGCTCTAGCTGCCTGGCTGTTTCTAGCATCCGTGCTGGTTCATCAATGATTAGAATCGTATCTTCCGGCATATAATCAGCCAAGGTTTTGCGTTCAGGATACAGCAGGGAGATATATTTATAGATTTCGTCAAAATACACATGCTCCCGCAGCAGCTCAATTTCACGATGAATTTCCTCTTTCAGATGCTGCTTAGCCTGACGATCTGTCATTTTGTCCAGCTGTTCCTCCAACAACAGAGCAGCGGCATCAGCAGCTTGATCCATACGCTGGTGGCTTGCAATAACTTCCTTACATGGCGTTACAGTAACTTCCTGTACCTTTTCCACCGAACGCTGATCTTGCGGATCAAACATACGGATGGAGTCAATTTCATCATCAAACAACTCCACACGATAGCCCCATCGGGTTGTCATTGGATAAAAATCAACAATTCCCCCGCGTACACTCATCTCCCCGCGGGATTCAACACGCTCTACACGCTGGTATCCCATCTCCACCATATGCAGCAAAAATGCTTCCAGCTGAATCGTTTCTCCCTCTTTCAGCTCAACACGAGCCTCACGCCATGTTTCCGGGATTGGTAGTAGACGCCGGACTCCAGAAAACGGCACGACAACAACCCCACGAAAACCCTGGGCACATCGGATCAATACATCAATTCGTTGGGATAACGTCTCTGGACTGGATATGGCTGCTTCAGCAGCTACCAACTCGTTAGCTGGATACAATAAAACCTGATCAGGAGAAAGCGCTTCCTGCAAATCATCTGCTATCTTTTGAGCGGCAAACATATTGTGCGTCATGACCATCAACGGTCGTCCAGTATCTTCAGCAAGTGCGGCCATCAGTACCTGTCTTGAAGAGCCTGACAAGCCTGATATCAGCTGTTCCTTCATGCCTGAGGATATACCTGCCGCAATGGATGCATAATCAGCATCCTTCGTAAAAGCCTGAATAAGTGCTTGTAACAAAAAAGGCACCCCTTTATGCTTATAAATAGTTACATGTAAACCGAAAAAGAAGCCTCAGCAATGCTGCCAAGGCTCCATAAGCGGAACTACCGCTTCACCTCTCAAGCTGGTACATCAGACCAGTTGAATACCTGTTATTGGAGCGGGTTTACGAGCAGACTCAGCTCCGGATTATTCTCCAGTGCCTGACTGCAATGCTCGCAAATGACTTTAACAGTCACTTCACCACCCGAATTATACGCTATTATATCTCTACGTTCAGCAGGGGTCAAGGAATGGAAGCCCAACCTTTCTTCGGTTATTACAGCGGAGTCAATTCGCCCTAAGAAAGTTCGACAATGTCTGCATACATAATTAACAACCATGTAATGTATATGCCTCCTGAAAGTTTTCTACACCTTTCAGTATGTCCAACAATCTTCCATTTAAGCCCGTCTACCTAACATCAGAACCTACTTGTTGAATTCAGCCATCGTCCGCTCAAACGGATGATTCAAGCTGTATTCTAAAGCGTTGCACGTATCTTCTATCATTCCGGTCAATAGTTCCTTTTCCTTCTTTGGAAAGGTGCCCAGAACATAATCGACAATAGCATGTCCAGGCTCTGGACGGGAAATGCCCATACGAATCCGGTTGAAGGACTGCGTCTCTGTATGCTGAATGATCGATTTAATGCCATTATGACCGCCTGCGCTACCTTGATAACGCAGTCTTATTTTACCGACCTCTGTATCCAGATCATCGTACACGACAATCAGATCTTCCATATCGGCCTTATAGTAGTCCATATATGCACGTAGAGACTCGCCTGAGAGATTCATATATGTCATAGGCTTAATCAGTACCGTTTTCACGCCACCAATGTGACCCTCACCAATCAACGCCTTACATTTGCTTTGGGTAATCTGGATATTATGACGTGAGGCAAGTGCATCTAAGGCCATAAATCCGACATTATGTCTCGTTTTCTCGTATTGGGGACCGGGGTTGCCCAATCCTACAATCCACTTCATTAACCTTGACACCCTCTTTCGAAGTCTTGATTTTTGGTAAAATAGTTGTAGTGAACAGGAAGGTGCGTGCCGATATGCTCAATCAAGGTGATATCCTCTTATATGACAGCCATTTTCTATATCATTTAAAACATTCCGTTCCTGTCCAAATTTATGACGGGAATGTACATGTTCAAATTGGCATCGTTGCGCGTTTTAATGAGCATTTCGTCGAAATCGAGGACACACTATACAATCGTCAACGCTTCACATTCATATCTCGGCCAGGCTTTTAGCCTGACATGCTGATAGGGGTTACCTTTTCCATATGGAAAAAGCAACCCCTTTTTTAATGAGCCAGCGCTTATTCGATTTCAAACAGTTTGCTGATCGACAATTCTTCATGCACACGGATGATGGCTTCTCCCATTAATGGAGCCACAGACAGTACCTTCAGCTTGCTTGTCGGATTTGGGTGAACGATCGGGATCGTATCCGTCACAACCACCTCTTTTAATGGCGAATTCTCCAGTCTTTCCATCGCAGGACCGGACAGCACGGCATGTGTGCAACATGCATACACATCTTTTACGCCGCCTTCTTTAAGCGCATTTGCACCCAATACAATCGTTCCGGCTGTATCAATGATATCATCAATTAAAATAGCCGTCTTACCCTCAATGTTCCCGATGATATTCATCACTTCACTGACATTTGGCTCTGGACGACGCTTATCAATAATAGCGAGCGGCGCACTCAGGAAGTCCGCCAGCTTGCGCGCACGAACAACCCCACCATGATCGGGTGAAACGACAATCGGGTTCTCAATTTGCTTGGAACGGAAATATTGGGCCAGAATTGGCGCTCCCAGCATATGATCAACTGGAATATCAAAGAATCCCTGAATCTGCATCGCATGCAAATCCATACTGATTACGCGGTGAGCCCCCGCCTTTTCAATCAAGTTAGCGACAAGTTTCGCCGTGATTGGATCACGCGAACGAGCCTTACGATCCTGACGAGCATAACCGTAATATGGCATAACAACATTGATACTTTTGGCAGAAGCGCGTTTAAGTGCATCAATCATAACCAATAACTCCATCAAGTTGTCGTTAACTGGCAGACAAGTGGACTGTACAATATACACATGGCAGCCGCGAACACTTTCCGACAGCTTAACCTGAATTTCACCGTCACTAAACGATGTGGTATGGGATTCCCCCATTGGGATTCCGATGTAGTCCGCAATCTGGTGGGCTAACTTCGGATTGGAGTTACAAGTAAATATTTTGAGTTTGGAATCGCAATAAGTCATTAATAGAAACCCTCCGTGCTGGTTCATTCATTACAGATTCAACCGCTTGCTGATTAAGGTCATTCCGATCTTTTTTTCTTTGCTTTGGCACGCGCGCGGATTTTGTCCGCATATCCGGCTTTGTTCTCTTGACGTGGTCTGGCAATGGCCAGGTCGTTATCAGGGACAGCATGTGTTACAGTGGAGCCTGCGACAACATAAGCACCTTTTCCAATCTTAATCGGGGCGATCAGATTCACATTGCTGCCAATAAAGGCATCGTCTTCAATTTCTGTAATGGATTTATTATATCCATCATAATTAACCGTTATTGCCCCGCAGCCAATATTTACGTTTGTACCCACCTTGGCATCACCGACATAGCTCAAATGAGACACCTTGGAATGATCTCCAATGGTCGCATTTTTCACCTCTACAAAATCACCAATCTTCACATGTTCGCCAAGCTTCGCGCCTGGACGCAGATAAGCAAACGGACCTACAGATGTACTGCTTCCCACTTCCGCTTCGTTCAACACCGAATGTTTCACTGTTGCTCCTGAGTGGATAATCGTATTCTGGATCTCTGCCTGCGGACCAATCACACAATCTTCTCCGATTTGTGTTTGACCATGCAGCCATGTATTTGGGTACAACACTGTATCGGAACCAATGACAACATCGCTTCCGATGTAGGTAGAAGACGGATCAATGACGGTGACACCATTCAGCATATGTTTGCGAACGATACGCTCGCGCATATAGCCTTCAGCAACCGACAAAGCAACTCTGTCGTTTACACCGATAGATTCCGACACGTCATCTGTCAAATACGCCTCAACCTTCTCACCTTCGCCATGCAAAATACCAATGACATCGGTCAGGTAGTATTCCTGCTGTGCATTGGCATTCGTTACCTTGTCCAGCGCTGCAAATAACTTAGCATTGTCAAAACAATACGTTCCTGTGTTAATCTCACGGACAGCATCTTCCTCAGGTGAACAATCCTTCTGTTCCACGATCTTAAGCACGGCCCCGGAAGTATCACGAATAACTCGTCCATATCCTTTCGGGTCGTCCAACTCGGCGGTCAGAATCGTTGCAGCCGCTCCGCGGCTTTCGTGCAGTTGCACCAAACCTTCCAGCGTTTCCGCTGTGATCAAAGGAGTATCTCCACAGATGACAATTGTGGTGCCCTGATCCTGACCGAGCAGATCCTTGGCTTGCTTGACAGCATGGCCCGTTCCCAGTTGCTCTGCCTGAAGCGCATATTCTGCCGACGGTCCCAAATAAGACTGTACCGCCTCTGCTCCGTGACCCACGACGACTACACTGCGGGACACACCGATTGCACGAACCGTGTCGAGCACATGTCCGACCATCGGTTTTCCGCACACCGGATGCAGAACTTTATATAATTTGGATTTCATACGTTTTCCCTGCCCTGCGGCAAGAATGACTGCCAACCTTTCCAACAAGTCCAACCTCCTATCCTGAAAATAACAGTTACCCCTCGGCTAAAACGTTAATTCCCAGATCAGATTTTGCTTAACTTTTCACAATCCTCCTGAAAAATAACGGCGAACCTTTGGTTAATGGCTATTTTTTCAGGCCAGCTTGTGCTGGACGTTCATCCCCAGGACGCATCGCTGCCTAGTCCCTGTCTTATGAAAAAGCCGCTTCGGCAGCCCGGATGGCTCCAAGTTGCCTTAAAACTGACTGTTAACTCACTAAAGAATATATCTCATTCCAGACAAAAAGAAAAGAGAGCCACAGTTAGTGGCTCTCTTTTTCTTTTGTACCCCAATCCTGCTTTAGGCGAATTAAGCGCCTTCTTCAATAGCAACTTCTTCATCAACAGCTGCACGTTCGTACTCAGTCAATACAGCAGCTTGAATCTTTTCACGAGTTCCTGAAGATATCGGGTGAGCGATATCGCGAAACTCTCCGTCAGGGGTTCGTTTGCTTGGCATAGCTACGAACATCCCGTTGTTACCGTCGATAACTCGGATGTCATGAACAACAAACTCGTTATCAATTGTAATGGATGCAATCGCCTTCATTCTTCCTTCTGAGTTCACTCGGCGGAGTCTAACATCCGTAATCTGCATGTGTGTTTCACCACCTTTTTCCAAATAGGACTTGGTGTATACATTCCACACAGCATTTCGAATTCCTTCTTTTTTTGGACAATTCGTATCCTAAATTCAGGTAATTTTTTTGAAAAGATTTCTTTTCGACATATTTAGGTATTTTATGATGAATTGTGACAATTTACTGCCCTGTTAACTCATCAAAGTAATTACCCAGCTTGACTGTAATTTGCTTACTTCGAGAATCGACTGCGGTCAGATTTGCCAGTGAAATATAATCGTGCAACAGGCGCTCTTCGTTCTCCACCTCGCCCGACTCTACCAGAACACCGACACCAGCTACCTCAGCATCAAACTCTGCTAACAAGTCAACCATTCCTTGTATCGTGCCGCCAGCCTTCATAAAATCATCTACGATGAGCACACGCGATTTCTCACGCATTGCACGTCTGGATAAAGACATCGTATGCAGGCTCTTTTGTGATCCAGAAACATAATTAATACTTACAGCTGAGCCTTCTGTCACCTGATGGTCACGTCGTACAAGCACGACTGGCAAATTAAGCTGTGCTCCGGTTGCATATGCAAGCGGAATGCCCTTCGTCTCTACAGTCATAACCACATCAATCTGACGATCGGCAAAAGCGGTCGCAAATATTTTACCTGCTTCGTTCATCATCGCTGGTTGGCCCAGCAAATCGGATAAATATAGGTACCCTCCCGGTAATATGCGATCAGGCTGCTCCAGCTGCGCGCACAAGTCGTTCGCAAACGCAAGCGCATGCTGCTTGGAGAGCCGTGGGATCAACTTGACGCCCCCTGCTGCTCCCGCCAGTGTCAGAAGCTCGCCAGTACCCTCATCCTCAAATACTTCTTTGATAATAGCTAGATCCTCGCTTATCGACGACTTAGCTGCCCCGTATCGATCTGCAAAATGAGTAAGAGGCACCAATGTATGCGGCCGTGACAACAAAAATTGTGTCATTTCCACCAATCGTGAGCTTCTTTTAAGTTTTTTCACAACAATTCCTCGCGATCTATTCTCCTGCCGCCCGCTTCGTACAATAAAGCACCGGCGGACTGGCCGGTTGCTGGCGGAATGTAAGTGATATAGTAAAATCCGAATATTTAATAGTAAATATATCATCTTCGTACGTATTTGTACAACAATTACCACTATAATATGAAGAAAATATCTAAAATCAGGTCAAAAGTCGTACTGCGTATACATCTTTACAAAAGCCTCTTAGTCCGTTATAGATCCGTGGCACTTTGGCTTCCTTAGATACCAACCCGAACACTGTAGGTCCACTGCCTGACATCAGCACGCCATCTGCTCCTAAACGGATCATGGAGTTTTTAAGATGCTCCACTTCTGGATACAGCTTTAATGTCACATCCTCCAGTACATTACCCAGGGCGTTGCATACATCGGTAAAAGAAGCGTTACGAATCGCCAGTTCCATCTGCCGGGCAGACGGGTGGTGCGTAATCTGATCCGCTTTGACACGACCATACACTTCAGCCGTCGAAACATTAATCGGCGGCTTGGCGAGAATCACCCAGCATTGTGGCGGATTCGGCAGTGGCTTGAGCAGTTCTCCGCGCCCGCTCGCTAAAGCTGTGCCCCCTGTAATGCAGAAAGGTACGTCTGAACCCAATTCAGCACCCAGTACCCTTAATTCCGCATCCGAGATACCGAGTTTCCACAGCTTGTTCAGTCCACGCAATGCTGCAGCAGCATCGCTGCTTCCGCCTGCTAATCCTGCAGCCACCGGGATATGCTTATCCAGATGGATATGGACGCCTGTAGACACGTTATAACGTTCTTTGATTAGACGCGCAGCCTGAAAAGCCAAGTTCTTTTCATCCAATGGTATGTACCCGGCTTGACTAGAAATGATAATGGTATCACGCGGTAACTCGGACATCGTCAATCGGTCGGATAGATCAACCATAGTCATGATCATTTCGACCTCGTGATAACCATCATCCCGCTTACGTAGAACATCAAGCATTAAGTTAATTTTCGCCGGTGCTTTTTCATATATTTTCAAGGCGTTCACCCACCTTCAACTTTTCCCTCAAGACAGCTTAACATATTATATCAGACTCAGCCTGTCAAGTCATGAGGTTCAAAAAAGCGGAGATGCCCTGGTATATCCCCGCTTTTCATCAGCACCACCGAGAGCTACGATTTGCGAGAAGCCGCCTGCTCCGCAAGCTGAATGGCCCGCTTGACCATATTGCCCGCATCCTTGGCTTTAATGCCTCCCCAGCCTTCCTCCTTGACCGTGTCGTAAAACCCAAGATCTTTGGCTAGTTCGTACTTTAGCTCTTCCGACATAACACTCCGTCTTCTTCGGCTCATGCATACGCCTCCTTCGGCAATGGAATAAGGAAGATCATTCCCGCCTTAGTATGTGCAGAGATATCATGCTTCATCCTGCTCTGCAAATACAAAACGACCCCGCCATTAAAAATGACGAGGTCGCCGTTAAACCTGCAATGCTGGTATAAATCACGTAAAAAAGAATTAAGGTGTTTCGAAATATTCGACTACACTTGTGTGAGAGTCGGGATCATATACACTGACCTCCACCGACTCAGTAAGAATGTCAGCATAGCTGTAGGAGACACGTTTAAACGTCTGTTGCTCCTGATCCAGCTTGACGATAAAAACAGAAGGGTACGTTTCTTCCAAGACACCAGTTCGTTCGACGGTCTTACGGCGTCCGCCGTTAGCCCGCAGCAAAATCTTTTGCCCTACATGTGCGTCGAGACTGCGTTTGATTTCCAACAGCGTATTTTTAGCCATTGCCTAACGACCACCTCTTTCCTTGTCCATTATAACGAATTTTAGAGGGATTGTCAAATCAAGCTAAATATTATAACAACACGAAAAATAAGTTGTCAATTTAATTTTTTGCGAACAGGAATAATATACATAAAAAATGACAAAAAGCCTCTAAAAAGAGGCTTTTGTTCAGATAAATCCTATTAGGCACATTTGAATCTCAGATCGCTGAAGGCGTTACTTTAAGCGTTGACAAATTTTCAAGCTTCGGCAAACCGATGCGGTAGCTTCCCCTTGTTTCAATTCCACCCACTCCGCGGCTGCCACTGATGGTCTGGTGAAACAAGTCTCCCATATTGACCGTATCACGGATTGAAGTAAATGCGGCCTTGGCAGCCACGTAAACGGGGTCCAGAGCGTGAATCAAGATACGCCCTGGGGAACTGGCAAAGTTGGCTCCAGCACGCAGCAGCGCCTCAAAATGGGACTGGCACGCACCCGCTACAATTGTCAGTGAATCCAGATGACGCTCATATTGTCTCGCTACCTGAATCGCTGCCACAAAATTTTGCGAATTCTTGTAGCTTTTCAAGCTGTACAAATCATAAGGCTGCGGTTGCTTTAGCACACCATCATGTCCAGTGATGACTACAATATCAGGACGAATGCGGGGAAGCAGTCGGTATAACGTATCCGCCATTGCCGATTCGTGAACGTGATGTCCCTCTGCGGGAACACGGAGCTGTTCATATAGACTGAGACATTTCCTTAAATAGCCAGGGTCTCCATCCAGATGAAGAACCTTTCCTGGCATTTCAAAATACGTTGACTCCACCGGATCACTCCACTCTCCAATCAGAGCCGCCTGGCTACGGGCAGCTTGCTGCTGGCGTGCCCGTTGCAAAAGATTAAGAGACTCCCCGGCCTTAATGTGGGCCTGTTGAGTCTTACCGCTAACCTGGTCTGCCGGCACTCTGACCAAATCGTTCACCGGGGAATCAGCCAGTAGCCGAAATTCCGTCCCCTTAATGATCGCTTTATCCCGCTGGATGTCCTCAACGCGAAACGTGACATCACCGCCGTACGATTTCCGAACGACCAAGTCTCCTAAACTCATCACACTGTATCACCCCTCCTATATCGTATGGGTGAATGCACAGTTTGGTTCCAATTTAGGATATTCCAGCCTCTAACAGCACGGCGCTGAGACGCGCAAATTCCTCGATACTCAGCGTTTCCCCTCGACGGGAAGGCTCAATACCAGCTTGTTGCAACAGCGGCTCCAGCGTGTCCCTGTTCTCTTTAGTGAAGAAGCGGCTTTTTAGGTTATTTGAAATGGTTTTACGACGTTGGGCAAAGGCGGCATGAACCACTTCAAAGAAATGCCTCTCGTCCACCACTTCCACCGGAGGAACTTCTCGTACACGCAGCCGAATAACTGCCGAATCAACATTCGGCTGAGGAATAAATACTGTATTCGGCACCGTACAGACTAACTCAGGCTCGCTGTAATATTGCACGGCTATGCTTAAGCTGCCGTAATCCTTCGTACCAGGAGACGCAGCCATGCGCTCAGCCACCTCCTTTTGAATCATAACGACGATATTCTCCAAAGGAAGCTTGTCCTCCAGTAGACGCATCAGAATCGGTGTAGTGACGTAATACGGCAGATTAGCGACGACACTCACTTTGCTCACGTCTGCAAAATCGACTGCGAACACCTCACGCAAGTCCAGCTTCAATACGTCTCCATGGCGAACCTTTACGTGATCGTAAGGGGCCAGCACTTCTTCAAGAATGGGCAGCAGCCGCTGATCAATCTCGACAGCGGTAACTGCCTTAGCCGATTGCGCCAATTTTTCAGTCAAAGCTCCAATCCCCGGACCGATCTCAAGCGCACCCTTTGTATCATCCAAACCGGCAGCATTTACGATCTTGCTCAGAATATTTTGATCAATCAAAAAGTTTTGTCCCAAGCTCTTTTTGAACGAAAAACCGTGCTTTTGAATAATCTCCTTCGTACGCCGCGGTGTTGCTATATCTTGAATCCCTGTCATACGGATATCACAATCCTTCACTTTCGATTTGTGCCAGCGCACTGGCAAATTCCTCACGGCTGATCTGAAATACAGAGAGCCGCTTATGTAGCTGCTTTCCGTTACAATAGCCAATACCCAGTACATTCCCCAAGGCCATACGGCGTGCAGCAGCATTGGGATGGGTAATAAGTCCAGCGTCAATCAGGTCCGCCCATTCAATCAGCGGTTCGGCACCTTCCACTGTCGTATGTACCCGCGCGAGAGCGTGTCTGATGGCTTCCGGGGAGGCATTCTCTACGCCAATATCCCCTTTGCGCGTCGCCTCTGCCTCAGGTATAAAAGCCTGCTTGCAGCCGGGTACCTTGGAGGCGATGATTTTACGGATACGCTCCCCTGCATGATCGGGATCAGTTAAAATAATGACCCCCCGCCGTTCCTGCGCCAATGCAATTTTCCGCAGCGTCATTTTATTAATGGCTGAACCGCCAGTTTCTATCGTATCTGCTTCGACAGCACGGCGAATGGCTACCGTATCATCCCGGCCTTCCACCACGATCACTTCCTTGATCATCTTCGTTTCCCTCCACTGCTACACAGCAACATATATTTATCTTTCCCTGCTTTTGAAAACAAAATAAGAAGAGGGTATCCTCTTCTTAGCATGGCATAACTATGTTGTTAATACTATCGCATTGTCCTCAACATACACAACCTGTTTTAGTTGATTTCCGGCTTTACAGGTCCGATAACATATACGGTTTTACCGTGCTTACGACCAAATTGGTTGGCCCGGCTCAAACTCTCATAATACACATCGATTTTGTGGCCTTTAATCGCGCCACCGGTATCCTCCGCACGGCGGAAGCCCACCCCTTCAATATACACCCACCACCCGATTGGAATTACACTCGGATCGACAGCGATGGTGCGTCCTTCCGTGACACGTGTGCCGGAGGCGGTACGTGTACCGATACCTGGCTCCTGTGCGGAATACGCCGTCATGGAGACGTTTTGTAAAACTTTTTTATAATTAAAATTAATACCTGCTTTACGGACAGCACTGCCCGAACTAACCTTTGTAGCCTTAACCGCATCTTTAGGGCCGATGGAAGCAGCTAGAACGACCGGTTTTTTCTTCGTTCCTACCGCAATTACCTTATCCACACGATTCTGTGCGACTTCCTTGTTGACCAGCTGTTTGGATACCAATTTTCCATCATGGTATACCTTTTGAACATGCTGGACTACCACACCCGATTTGCCACTTTGAATGACTCGATTATCGCCTTTATAGAGACTTGGATCTGCCGTTTTGATGACCTGATAAGGCACTTGTTTTTTCTGTTCGACCTGCTGTTTCTTCACACGGACGATTTTTATGTCCATGTTAGCTGAAACAGAGGCATCCAACGCAGGGTAAACTTTATCCGTTGATGATAATTTATAGCCCGAAGTGCGAATGGCACCCTCTACTGTATTTTCTGTTGTGTACAGCTTTTTCGTCTTATTGCCTGAGGATACTTTAACCTGATTGGCACGTTTAATGACTACGCGATCCCCATCCTGTACTGCTCCATTTAGCGGCATGGAAATTGTATCATGCGGCTGAAGTGAAATAGAATGCTCATTGAGCAAATCTTGGAGCTTGGATTCCCGGGTTTCTACCGCAGATGCCTTACCATCGATGACAAAAAAGACTTGTTTTTTAGATTGCGTGTACATCAGAATTGAAATCATAATCGTTAGTGCGATTAGAAAAATAGCAACCAAAGCAGCCTGGCGCACATTCTCTTGCTTCCAACGTAATACGTAAGACATGCTGGATGAGCGTGACTCATGGGTCTCCTCTTTTCGGAAAATGCCCATTTCCTCCGTCCTCCTTACATAGCCCGCCGTCTGGAGTAAGACATAGTTGATCGTTGACGTGACTATAACAGATTTTCTACAAGACAAGCCCGTACTGCGACTGTCCTGCACCATGTACCCGTCTTCGCGGCATGCTGTCCTCCCCTGTTTAACCACAGTATGATGACAGATTTTCTTTTATTCACAACAAAAAAAGCCAAAGAAAGAGACTAGAGAGCTCTTTCGTGGCTTCCGACATGTGTGAATATGCGGGAAAACTCATGCACGAGATGGCTTCTCTCTTGTTACGCTTACGGGGTTAGCTGTCGGGTTCGGACGTAGAGAGTCGCCCTAGCTTAGGTCAACCGCTCATGGCGGTCGCCTTCACATTCACCCCGAAGACCCAGAAAGAAATCGAAATACGGCTTCTCTACCTGTTCATCCCATTCGGGAAATGAATTTCGGTTGAGCCGGCTGCTGAAGAGACATTCTCTCTTGCACATACGCCGGACGTACTGTAAGCCATATCGGTTCCCCCGTTCCCTGCAAAAGGGACTCAGCGAGACTGGTTCATGAAATGATTTGTTGATGTTTACACTCAACAACAATTCACTGAAAAGATGATATCCTGTTTCCATGCATGTTGTAAAGCAGGTTTCAAGTACATTTTTTAAAATATTCGGTTAAAAAATTGTAATATTCTTGAGTTTCCTGCAACAAAATCATAATTAGCTCCGTCTATCTCTTTATTTTGATTGATTTCTTCGCTTTTTCACTGAATGTCAAATCGTTCCAAAGCATTTTGGGTCGTAATGGATACCAATTCCTCCACTGTAATTCCCTTAATTTGGGCAGCTACCTCTGCCACCAATCTCACATGGGCCGACTCATTTCGCTTCCCGCGAAACGGATGAGGCGTCAAGTATGGCGCGTCCGTTTCAATCAGCAGACGATCCAGCGGAACCAGGGCCAGTACCTCTTTTGGCTGCTTGGCATTTTTGAACGTTATGGGCCCGCCAAAGGAAAGGTGAAAGCCCATATCAAGCACCATTTTAGCGGTCTCCCAGCTCCCAGAAAAGGAGTGCATGACTCCGCCAATCTCGCCCGCCTTTTCCTCACGTAAAATCCTCACAATATCTTCATGTGCATCTCGGTTATGGATAACAATTGGCATGTTGAGCTCACGTGCCAGGCCAATTTGATTTCGAAGTACCCGCTGCTGCACATCCTTTGGTGATGTATCCCAATAATAATCCAGACCGATCTCTCCGATCGCTACAACCTTTTTATGACTGCATAACGATGCAATCCATTCTAAATCACCCTCCTGCATTGTAATGGCATCCTGCGGATGCCATCCAACGGCTGCATAAATAAAATCATACGTCTCAGCCAGCTTCATGGTGGATGGAATGGTCTCACGATTAAATCCGATATTGATCATCCGTGTTACTCCTGATTCGACAGCACGTGCTATAACTTCTTCACGGTCTTCGTCAAATTGTGGCGCATCTAGGTGAGTATGAGTGTCGAATAAATCCAAGGTTTTCATCTCCTTTTCTTACTTACATTTCTATATATTTGTCTATTGTTTGACAAAATAATTCCTTATTTCGGCAGGAAGCCTGTCTTTTACCCCGTTCAATTTATTCTGGGGAAAATACATGTGATATTTTCCTCGGTGAATGCCACTTATTGAGCGTACAATTTCTGAAACTTCGGATATTTCCCGCACCTCGCCCTGACGTCCAAGCAGTAAAATCTGGTTGTCCGTTGAACCGCCCTGCCGAAACACATCATAAGGAAGATCTGTTGGAAAATCAATTTCAAGATCATATTCAGGATGCAATCCAGCCTCTTTCAAAGCCTCTCGAATATGGTCAACGGTATCTGTATCCATATTTTCAATCTCTACATATTTATACAATCTACGATCCATAAAACGGCTACTCAAATCACTTAAAATTTCATCCTTTTCTCGTTTCCATTGGCTAAATACCGTCTGAATCAAAGACTCATCCAGCATCAAATACTGCTCCACTGTTAGTTCCCCTTTTAACAGATCGGGCAGCGGATCAAGCAGAAAACCAAACTCATATCCGTTTTTGAACAATTCCTTTGCTCTCTTAAAAATTTTACGTAACAGGATTTCCGAGCTGCGTGTTACAGGATGGAAATAAATTTGCCAGTACATCTGATAGCGTGACATTAGATAATCCTCTACAGCATGCATACCCGACTCTTTTACGACAATTCTCCCATTATGAGGACGCAACAAACGTAAAATACGATCCAAATCAATCGTTCCGTAGTTAACACCTGTCGAATGAGCATCCCGCAACAAATAATCCATACGGTCAGCATCGAGCGGACTTGTTACCAGGTTGACAACAATCGGCTTATCATACGTTTTGGCTATAACCGCCGCGACTTTGTGGGGCAGCATCTCATCCACTTGCCGTAGCACAGCGTTAATCTTCGTGTCGCCCAGTACAATGCGGCATGTCCAATCCTCATGGTTCATATGAAAGGCTTCTTCAATGGAATGAGAAAATGGACCGTGCCCCACATCGTGCAACAAAGCAGCACACAGAGCAACCAGTCTTTCTTCCTTTGGCCAGTCGGGAAAGTCTCCACGTTCAAATTGGGAAATGATGCGTCTCGTAATCTCGTATACGCCCAGTGAATGTGAAAACCGGCTATGCTCCGCTCCATGAAACGTCAGATAAGATGTGCCTAACTGCCGAATGCGTCGTAAACGTTGGAACTCCGGCGTATTGATCAATCGCCATATCGCAGTATCCTGAACATGGATGTAATTATGTACCGGGTCCTTAAAAACTTTTTCTTCACTGAGTGGCTGGTGCAAGATATCAGCTCCTTTAATATTCGGAATAATGGATTAAAATACAATAAAATCCTAAACGACCTCCCTTATTCGACATTGTTTGTCGTAATATGTCGAATTATCACTTTTCGACATTTCCAAATCGACACACAAGACAAATCATCCGTAAAATAAGGTAATTCACATGAATAAAGCTCTTTGTTCTAAATACTTTTGCATAATTAGGCTGTTACTACTTTTTTAAGGTTGACTGTTTTGGGAATCGTTGGTATAGTAAATATCAGAAAAGAGAAAATTTTGTCGAATGATGACACTTATATTATTTTAAACGGCGAGAGGAGCCTGATTTATTATGATGAAATCCACTGGTATTGTAAGAAAAGTTGACGAGCTCGGACGTGTTGTTATTCCAATCGAATTGCGCCGTACCCTGGGAATCGGAGAGAAAGACGCTTTGGAAATTTACGTTGATGGTGAGCGCATCATGCTTAAAAAATACGAGCCTGCTTGTATCTTCTGCGGCAATGCTGAGAACGTAATTTACTTCAAAGGGAAAATTGTTTGCCAAGATTGCATTTCCGAAATCCCAACACCTGTGACAAACTGAGAATTTTAGTATATAATAGACTTATCAGAGATTGTTAATTCTAACCTTTTTCATATATACTCCTTGTTGCCTTCCACGGTTTGAACCCAACCGTTGGAAGGCCCTTTTTTGTTTACACACGTACTCATAAGAGTGCGTTGTATACATCCCTCTTGGAAATTGAACGGTCTGTAGCTGTACGCTTCATGGCATCCTTGCGCGTAAGCCCCTCTGACTCGTAATGCGCGACGTGAGACTCCAAAGATAAGTCCTGCCACCATGCCTGACGCTCCTGTTCCTCTTCCTCTTCGTTTTTCCCCTCAACGACCAGACAATATTCACCAATCGGTGGGTTCTCCTCTAGTTTTGCAAGACATTGCTCCACTGTTCCACGCACCCATTCCTCATGCAGCTTGGTCAGTTCACGGGCAAGTACTACGTTGCGTGATCCTAATGTTTCCTTTATTACTGTCAATGTCTTTACAATACGGTGGGGCGATTCATAAAAAAGAATCGTGCCATGGGATACCTGAAATGATTGTAACAACTTCTCTAGATCCTTTTTCTCCCTTGGTGGAAATCCAGCGAAGGTAAATCTCTCTGTATCCAGTCCTGAGGCAATTAAAGCGGATAGTGCAGCATTTGCCCCTGGGATAGGAATAACACTGATTTCTGCTTCAAGTGCCAGCTTGACCAGATCCGAACCAGGATCAGAAATGGCCGGTAGACCTGCATCGCTAACCAGTGCCAAATTTTTCCCTTCTATTATATAACGTATCAGCTCAGGCCCACTGGCAGCTTTATTATGTTCATGATAACTGAAGAGCATTTCCGGCGTGATGTCGAAATGTGTGAGCAATTTGCGTGTTTGCCTCGTATCCTCAGCAGCGATAATATTGCATGACTTTAGGGTGTTAATTGCCCTAAAGGTCATATCGTCCAGATTGCCAATCGGGGTAGCAACGAGATATAACTTTCCCCGTTCCTCTTCACGGTTACTAAAGCTTTTTTGTACAGCTGCTGTCACACTGAATCCCCCTTGCTTACTTCTCCATAGATTTCCCTTATTTCCTGAGTATAGTTCCCATCTTCCTGATATACAATGAGTGGAGGTAATAGACGAACTTCCGGTTTGCCGTCACGCATTGCTTCAACAAGTACCATATTTGCTTCCATATGAATCCGTGGGTGAACAAAACGTATCCGCTTGGGTTCCAGGCTATAACTGCGCATCAAGGATATAATCTCACCCAGGCGCTGTGGGCGATGAACCATCGATACTTTCCCCCCATTTCGGACAAGCCGAGAACATGCCTGGATGACTTCTTCCAGTGTACAGTTCACTTCATGACGAGCAATGGCCTGGTGAGGATTCAGCTTGATATCGCTACCATTTAGCGGCATATAGGGGGGATTCACGGTAATCGCATCATACACGCCATGTCCCGTGATTTGAACCAGCTCACGCAAGTCTCCTTCCCGAATCTCAATTGCAGATTCTAATCCATTCAAACTGACAGACCGTCTAGCCATATCTGCCAGGCGTGGTTGAATCTCAACTCCTTCAATAGATGCTTTGGTGCGTGTCGTCAACAGTATGGGAACAACCCCATTGCCCGTACACAAATCGAGAATCTTCCCACGCTGAAGCGGAATACCAGCAAACCGTGCCAGCAAGACCGCATCCATCGAAAAGCTGAACACTTCATCACTCTGAATAATACGCAGATTATGTGAAAGCAGATCATCAATTCGTTCAGACTTCTTTTCATTTTCGTACATAATGCTCTCCTATCCTATAACCTAAATCGCTTTTTACTCATACTTCCTTACAAAAAAGCCGTAGGCATCTTGCTCCTACGGCTTGTTTTTATTTATTCAAAAATGACAGACAGAAGAGGCAATCGCCTTCTGTTCGCAAATGTCCGTAATACACGTTGCATATATGAAATCCTTCATGATACAGCCTTGCCAGATTGTCGTAGCCTTCGCCCACGACCTCACCCGTCTCCTCTTCATTCTTAACGACGATCGGAGGAGGAAGCTTCGGCTTGCTTGCCGTCTTTTCTTCTCCAGAGGTTTCACGTTTGAGCATCTTGCGCACCTGTTCGTTTTCAATCGTTAGTCGTTGATTTTCCTCCAGCAGCTCTTTTACTGCCAGTTTCAATTCACCCAGATCGCTATGCAACTGTCCCATTTGGGTTTCCATTTCGTGAATACGCGCAAAAACATTTAATTTATCCAAGTTTCCACCCCGAAGCAACCTAATGGTTTACTTGACGACTACATCGTCCATTGGAAGTTCCTTGACCTTACTGATCTCAAACAGTTGAACATGTACCGTACGATGGCCTGCATTGACACCTACCACTTTTCCTTCTCCCAGAGAGGTGATAACCATCTTACCTACCTGAGGCAGCTCTTCCCGCATGCTCTCGTAGTTATCATGTTCAAATTTGAGACAGCACATCAATCTTCCGCACAACCCGGAAATTTTCGTCGGATTCAGCGATAAGCTCTGATCCTTCGCCATCTTAATAGATACCGGGTCAAAATCCCCCAGCCATGAGGAACAACACAGAATACGTCCGCAAGGTCCGATTCCACCAAGCATTTTAGCCTCATCCCGTACTCCGATCTGCCGCAGCTCAATTCGTGTACGAAAAATGCTGGCCAAATCCTTTACAAGCTCTCGAAAATCAACCCGACCCTCAGCCGTAAAATAAAAAATGATCTTATTGCGGTCAAATGTAAATTCCACATCTACCAGCTTCATTTTAAGGTTATGGTCTTTAATTTTATTTAAACACGTACCGAATGCATCCTTGGCCGCCAATTTATTCTCTTCTACAACAAGAGCGTCATCATCTCCGGCAATACGAATGACTTTTTTTAAGGGTAGGACAACATCCGAATCATTTACTTCTTTTTTGCCCACCACAACCTTGCCATATTCAATACCGCGAGCGGTCTCTACTATGACGCAGTTTTCTTTCTCCACTGGAAGGTCCAGCGGATCAAAATAATAAGTCTTGCCCGCCTTCTTGAAACGGACACCCACTACACTATACAAAAATTAACCCCCTTGTATGCCACTAAACCTCATTTGTAGCCGACATTGTAAGAATGGCCGCAATTGAAGTCTCACTGTCGCACAAACCGGGAACCTGGCGTCGCGGATTGTGCAGAGTGGAACAAGCGCGCCTTCCTGTTAGCCGGTGATAGAACCGCTTGTATCGGACAACCCAATCAGAAGCTGCTCCACGCATAATTGTCCGTTGACGTGAAAACGGAGCTTCTTCCTGCAATTCGCGGCCAAATCCATATAAGAGACCCATTGTTCCGTGCTGCGGGTGATTGCCAATTTGGAGACGGACTCCAAATGATCTATGAAAACAATGCTTTCGTGCCTTCCGTAACGGAAATGAAGCATATCTTTAAACCACAAATGAAACAGATGAAACAGAATATCCAGGTGTTCAGAAAGTCCAGTTTTAAAAATCTTCTGTTGAGCCAGAATAATCGACGAACTCCCCCGGCTCATGGACTCCTTCACTAATTGTAACACTACGTTTCTAATTTCTGCAAACCAATTCTGCTGGAGAATTTCTCTACATGATTCCAGTCCTGAAGCCATATGAACCACTGACCGGACAAGTCCTGCCGTATAGCCTTCCCCAATTAACACCTGCATCATCATTTCCGGCTGTAAAGCGTGGAAAGGCACCTGCTGTGTCCGCGATTGAATCGTAGGCAACAACGCCTGTCCATTCTCTGAAATGAGTATACCGACCACGGGAATCTGAGGCTCCTCCAAAAACTTAAGCAAGCTGTTAGCAGCTTGCACTGTCATGGTATCCGCCTGTCGAATGATATATACCTTCGGGTTGGAGCTTTCAGATTTGTATGAAAATATTCGTTGAAGCCCGCGAATCTGATCGATTTTAACCGTTGCTCCATCAGGCTCCACAATGTGCAAGTCCGGGTGATTCCCGTGCTCTACCTTGCGGCATGACAAGCACTCGCCACATGCATCATCCGTCTGTTTTTCACAGAATAAAGCCTTGGCAAAGGTCTGTGCCATGTTCATCTGTCCGCTTCCCTGCGGTCCGCTAAAAACATAAGCATGGCTGACTGTGTGATTCCGCAATGCACTTTGCAGCATTTTTTTGGCTACATCCTGCCCCAATATATGTTGGAAAGACATATTTCCTCACTTTCTCCACTGAAAACAACGATGAATCATCAGCAAATCATTGTTTTCCCGGGCGAGTTTGTTGATGTTGTTATGCTCTCACCCTCAAATCATGGTTCTTCAGTATAGCTGTGCCGCTATTCGCATATTACGTTTGCCCACATGTACATAGTCAAAAATAATCTGCCAGCATGATCAGCAAGCAGATTATTTCTTCGTGGCAACAGCCCGTCTGTATTCATTTATAACATAAGACTGCATTAAAATGAGAGATTAATCAGCAAGCCTCTAATCTCACCGACTCCTTGCAAAAGCTCAATCTTCCCTTGCTCGGTATCGAGCAGCTCATCTGCCATTTTGAGCAATAGCTCATCCACTTCATCAATCAGCTTATAACGCTTGCTGCGTCCCCGACGATCCCATCCTTTTGTGTCCTTCATAGACACGCCCCGCCGAACCGTATCTTCCAAAAACCGTTTAACCAGCATCTTATAAGCCTTCAACTCACGAATCGTCATTGAGCGAGCAAGACGATCTCCCTGCATTTGAATTTCCTTAAAGCGCCGGTTCAATTCCTCCTTCGAAGCCTGCTCCCCATTTTGCTGCATAACATCGGAGAAGCTTTTCGGCTGAATTGGCTTGGCACTCGTTTCATTTGTAGACAATGTACTGTGTAAAGGGCGGTAGCCCGGATTTATTTTCATATAAACCTGCTTTCTCCCCGGATGCTTTCCTTTGCCTCAACGAACAGTTCAATAGAGAACTCGGGAGTCTCTTCGGTTTTCCGGGGGCTGCGCTGTAGCGCTGCCGTTTTAGTGGATCTGCTTCTCATTCTCATCGTATGAGCGAGAAACAGGCATTTCCACTATCATATCGGCAAAATAGGTTCTATTGTGTAGATTCAGAAATGCTCGAAACGGTCTACAGGCATCACGAAAACTGTCGCTCCACCCACCTGCACTTCAACAGGCAACGGCAGATAAGAGTCCGTCGTCCCACTCATAGGGGTGACGGGTGTGACCAGCTGTTCACGTACCTTGCAACTGCTGCGAATGACATTCATCAACGAGTCTACCTGATTGTCATCGACACCAATCATAAATGTCGTATTACCTGCACGCAGAAATCCCCCTGTGCTGGCCAATTTGGTAGCACGGAAATTAGCTTTCACCAGTCCGCTGGATAATCTATTACTGTCCTTATCCTGTACAATCGCAATAATCAGCTTCATCCTGTATTCCTCCTTCAAGTCATATTAGAGACAGCCTTGTCCCTAGCTCAATTTTACCGTATATCCTTCGACAATTATACGCTAAAATTCTGAATAAACCGCTTTTTCAGCAAATCCTTCAATACTTGCTCTACCTGTTCAGGTGCGGGAGAGGCATCCACAATCGTAATTCGTTCCGGAAATTCGCGAGCTAGCTCCAGATAAGCCTCTCGCACCTTATGGTGAAACGATATGCTCTCCATATCTAGGCGATCCATTTCCTCTCCTCGTGACGCATTGATTCTTGCCAATCCCAACTCGGGCTCAATATCCAGATAGAACGTGGCATCCGGCTCCCAATCATCCACCGCAAAGCGATTAATCGAAGCTACCTCTTCAATGCCAATGCCTCTTGCAAACCCTTGATAGACCAGGCTACTGTCCACAAAACGGTCACACAATACGATAGCTCCTTGCTCAATAGCCGGCTTTACCTTCTCCACCAAATGCTGGCGCCGCGCCGCCGCATATAAAAGCGCCTCTGTTCGGGCATCCATACTGGTATGAGCAGGGTCCAGAATGATAGAACGAATCTTTTCAGAAATTTCAATGCCGCCCGGTTCCCTCGTCGTGACGACTGGATAGCCTTCTTCCTCTATATACTTCGCCAGTCGTTGGATCATGGTTGTTTTACCGGAGCCGTCTCCCCCCTCCAGCGTAATAAAAATGCCTTTGCGATTCATGTTATTCCCTGCTTTCCTGCCTGAAAAATAAAAGTCATCCACAGGCTGCGTATGCTTCTTTTATCCAGTCTTCTGTATTTGTTAATTCTCTAGTATCTAATCTTTATTGTAAACGGAATACCCGAATCGTAAGCATACTTTCATCTGCTATCCCTTGCCATTTAGCTCCTAGCTCACGTAGACGAATCATCCGTAGAGCAATCACTTCTGTGATCATTTCCCCTGCATATAGCAGCGGGATACCTGGAGGATACGGGATAATCATTTCAGCAGCTATCCTGCCAGCTGATTCCTCCACAGGCACGATCTCCATCTGATCTGGATTAATCGGTTGAAGCCCAAACTGCACCGGACTGGAGTAAGCCTTCATTCCCTCATTGTTCCACGTGGAAAAATCCAATTCTAGTCTCTGCTGCTCTATCCCCGCTAACTCCGGCTTATCAGTCGTCCACTTAAACCTTATATCATTATTTATATGCACAAGAGCCTGCAACAGGTGACTCGCATCCCTAGCTGTAGAGCCTAACGTAAACAATAAAACCACATGTTTCTCGTCGCTCATCTCTGGGATACAACTGTAAGTCTCCAGCTCACGTTTTAATCCAAAGCCATCTAATACACCCCATGTATCATATAGCACCATTTTAAAAGGATCCTGAGTTGAGTACCCATCACTTCTCTTCTCGGCCCTTTCCAGAGCCTCAGAGATCCCCTTCTGAGCGCCACACTGTTCACTTGCCTGCTGTGTAGGTTCTACCAAGCGAAAGCGTGGGAGCTGCGCCAGCCCCTTTCTAAAAGCGTCTGCTGCTGCTATGCCCTCTGTAAAGGCATCCGTGCCATAAGCATCGATATACCATCTTGCCAAATCGAGCGAGGCCATTAATGGATACGAAGGGCTGGAGCTTTGCACCATAGCCAACCGCTGACGGAGCAGTTCCCGATGAATTCTCTGTCCTTGCACATGTAACATGGCTCCCATGGTCATAGCTGGAAGCATCTTATGTGTCGATTGGACAACTATATCAGCACCACAGGAAAGAGCAGAGACTGGCAAACGAGGATGCAGTCCATAATGAGCACCATGTGCCTCATCTACCATCAACGGCACATCGGCTGCATGACAAACTTTAGCTGTAGCAGTCAGATCATGCCCCATCCCATAATAGTTAGGGAGCGTAAGTAATACTCCTTTAGCCAATGGATAGGCCTTGAGAGCAGCCTTTATCGTGTCTGTCGATGGAGCAACCGCCAGCCCGCTTAGTGTATCTATTTCCGGATCTAGAAATACGGCCTTGGCTCCCGATAACATGAGACCGTTCAGAACAGATTTGTGTACATTCCTCTGTACCAGTAGTACATCTCCCGGCTTCGTACATACGGTCAAAATCATGGCCAAATTACCGACCGTGCTGCCTCCAATAAGCCAAAAGCTCTCTTCTGCACCAAAGCACTTCGCAGCCAGCTCCTGACCTTCACGAATCACGTCTTCTGGGTGATGCAAATCATCCAGTCCGGTAATTTCAGTCGCATCAATAGACATCACCTCTTGCAACAGAGATGCCATTTCTTCATACCTATAGACTTGCCCGTTTTTATGACCGGGTACATGAAAAGAAGCGTTTCCCTGAGACCTGTAACGTATTAGAGCTTCCACTAATGGTGCATGAACCGCCTTTTTCCCCATCATTCTGCAATCCTTCCAAACAAAGCTTTATATCTACCCTATTTTATCGTAAAATCAAGCGGAATCCTACTTTTACTCACAGAAAAAAAGGCCCGTATCGACAGACCTTGGAATGCCCATCCTTCAAACGCTAGCTAGCGAAGGATATTATGCATTTTTCTGAACCCAAATTTGCTTTAGTTGATCAATAAAAAAATGATATTTGGCGTCAGTTGCATCCGTGTGCACCATTTCGGCTTCACACGCATCACAGATAAACTCGGAAACGATAAAAATGCCTTCATGTTTGTGTTGTCCGCATATGATGCAGCGGTGGTCACCTTGATCATGCATATCCATCCCACCTTGTTTCTTTTACTATTAGTATGGGTCACTTTCTAGTATTTTAAACCTTTTCATGGCCCAATTCGACGATATACTCTATATATATTCCCCTTGGGCTATTATGGTGTTTGTACCCCGTATGTTTAAAAAAACAGCCGCATATGCCGATATAATAAGAAAAGCTTCTATGTATGGATGCCCTTTCATTGGAGCCTTTGCACACTTCATCAGTGAGAGCTTTTCCTGTAATTATAGAATAGGTTAGCTAACGCTAGATGTCCTTGCTCTATACTATTACAAAAAAATAATTGATGCTTATTAAAGCCGCATGAGCGAAGTACCGTCCCTTTTTCCGGCTGTGGACGGGAAGCCACTTGTGATGCAGTAGATTAATGAAAGGACTGTTCGCATGACAGAGGAAACCGGAACCAAAGCTACCTACTATCACTACAAGCTCATCAAAAAAATCAATATACCACGTCAGCTGATATGGAGTCACCTCACACTGCCTGTTATTATGCTTCTCTTTCTGCTTCTAGCCTTCTCCTGGACTAGTGTATTTTTGTTTGCTCTTGCCCTTTTCCTAACCTTATGGGTACACTTCGTAATCTCGCGATCTGTCCTATACATAGGTGGTGGGACAGCCTTCCGCAAACGCTGGGCGTTCCATCGCAGGTTGCCTTGGCTAGGCTATATGACAGACCAATACATAGGCTATAGGATTTTTCGTCGTGTGCACATACATACACTCTGGATTGGTATCTGCTTTTCAGCCGTATTCATTCTCTGGTCTCCGCCAGCCTTTACCGTATCCTTACTCTTCTGGCACCTATGGCTCATTGCACCGCGTTTATACGTCTTGAGTCGGCTTATAGGCGAAAGAAAAGACGGCATGTTGAAGTTCACCGATGAAGAAGCCTCCTACTATCAACAGTAAATCAATTCACTTCCCATCTGTACAGATCGAAACTTCAATTAATACATCCCCAACGCTTCAGCCTTAAAACAATAAAAAAGAGCAACCCGGGTCGGGTTGCTCTTTTTTTTATAATTTAACAATTATATTCCCTTAGTTCTCTCATTAAATAACTTTACCCACATAGGATTTACCCACATTATCTATGTCATAAAAGTAGTAAACCGATCTATACAGAAATATACAAAAGGAAGCCACTTTCTACACAACGGCAGTTTCAAGTGCTTCCCCATCTCATCATTCATCATTATACGCTCAGCAACCAATACGCTATGAGTTAATTATGACCTTACAATACATCCTTTGTTGCATACTTGAGTGAAAATCGCACTCTTAATTAAGGTCTACACTTTTACTCTTCACAGTAGCTTTTCTGTCTTTTGGAACCAATACGGTAAAAGAACCATCATGCACAGACAAATGCACCATGTGTTTATTTTTCTGGAACACCTTTTGATTCGAGGTAGATAAATTCGGTTCCTCAGTCCAGCCCCAGGCTGCAATCTCCTCCAGATAAGGAGCAGGTAGGCTATCGCTTTCCTTCAACGCTGGCAGTGCATAGCGTACATAGTCCATGTCCGAATTGCTACTGGCCCGATCAGTTTTACTAGCTTCTTTGGGAACTGGAAACGTCTTCTCGTTAGCAGCACCCTCAAACGATGTCCAAGAAGGCTCCTCTTCCACGCACCCGGTAAGAATCGCGACAGCGACACTGAATAGCACCAATAGAGCAAGCCATTTATTTCGCCGCATGATCTTCCCTCCTTACCAGCCTGATTGACTATACAAAATCCTATAATGGAGTTTGCATAATTCTGCAATATAGCAGCGTATGTGTATGGGATTCAATACCTATATTATACAGGGTTTGCTCTTACATTCCGTAACAAAAATGTTACCTTCCTTTTGTAAGGATATTTCTAAATTACATCTATATGCAAAAAAGAGGACCATAATCTCAATAAGATCATGGTCCTCTTTACTTGTTACTTGTTGCTTGGCAACGTCCTACTCTCCCAGGACCCTGCGGTCCAAGTACCATCGGCGCTGGAGGGCTTAACGGTCGTGTTCGGGATGGGTACGTGTGGAACCCCTCCGCTATCGCCACCAAACATGAATTTGCCTCGCAAATTCTTTTCAGGAATCAGCATCGCCAAATGCTGTGTGTTAGCTCGTCTCATATAAGCTACTCGAACTTATACGATGTGATGCTTACACCCTGAAAACTGGATCCGAAACTCATTGCGTCTTATCTTTAGGATAAGCCCTCGACCGATTAGTATTGGTCAGCTCCATGCATTACTGCACTTCCACCCCCAACCTATCTACCTCGTCGTCTTCAAGGGGTCTTACTAATTGGGAAATCTCATCTTGAGGGGGGCTTCACGCTTAGATGCTTTCAGCGCTTATCCCTTCCGTACATAGCTACCCAGCGGTGCTCCTGGCGGAACAACTGGTACACCAGCGGTACGTCCATCCCGGTCCTCTCGTACTAAGGACAGCTCCTCTCAAATTTCCTACGCCCACGACAGATAGGGACCGAACTGTCTCACGACGTTCTGAACCCAGCTCGCGTACCGCTTTAATGGGCGAACAGCCCAACCCTTGGGACCTACTTCAGCCCCAGGATGCGATGAGCCGACATCGAGGTGCCAAACCTCCCCGTCGATGTGGACTCTTGGGGGAGATAAGCCTGTTATCCCCAGGGTAGCTTTTATCCGTTGAGCGATGGCCCTTCCATGCGGTACCACCGGATCACTAAGCCCGACTTTCGTCCCTGCTCGACTTGTAGGTCTCGCAGTCAAGCTCCCTTCTGCCTTTGCACTCTTCGAATGATTTCCAACCATTCTGAGGGAACCTTGGGGCGCCTCCGTTACTCTTTAGGAGGCGACCGCCCCAGTCAAACTGCCCACCTGACACTGTCCTCGCACCGGATTACGGTACCAAGTTAGAACCTAGATACGATCAGGGTGGTATCCCAAGGATGCCTCCCTTCAAGCTGGCGCTCAAAGTTCAACGGCTCCCACCTATCCTGTACAGATCGTACCCAAATTCAATATCAAGCTGCAGTAAAGCTCCATGGGGTCTTTCCGTCTTGTCGCGGGTAACCTGCATCTTCACAGGTATTAAAATTTCACCGGATCTCTCGTTGAGACAGCGCCCAAGTCGTTACGCCATTCGTGCGGGTCAGAATTTACCTGACAAGGAATTTCGCTACCTTAGGACCGTTATAGTTACGGCCGCCGTTTACTGGGGCTTCGGTTCATAGCTTCGCCCCGAAGGGCTTACCACTCCCCTTAACCTTCCAGCACCGGGCAGGCGTCAGCCCGTATACTTCGCCTTGCGGCTTCGCACAGACCTGTGTTTTTGCTAAACAGTCGCTTGGGCCTTTTCACTGCGGCCCCCTCGGGCTATTCACCCTACCGAGGCACCCCTTCTCCCGAAGTTACGGGGTCATTTTGCCGAGTTCCTTAACGAGAGTTCTTCCGCGCGCCTTAGAATTCTCTTCTCGCCTACCTGTGTCGGTTTGCGGTACGGGCACCTTCTCCTGGCTAGAGGCTTTTCTTGGCAGTCTGAGATCATGACCTTCGCTACTATAATTTTCGCTCCCCATCACAGCCCAGCCTTAACGATGTGCGGATTTGCCTACACATCAGCCTCACTGCTTAGACGGACATCCATCAGTCCGCGTCACTACCCTACTGCGTCACCCCATCGCTCATAGCGGATTACGGTGGTACAGGAATTTCCACCTGTTGTCCTTCGACTACGCCTATCGGCCTCGCCTTAGGTCCCGAC